>NZ_CP084580.1:1868026-2179363 GCF_021869765.1 Chryseobacterium sp. MEBOG06
CTGCACCACTTCAAAGCGGTATTATGTAATAGATCCTGATGAGTCCATTCAGGGTAATGGCTGGTATTATTCCCTGGAATTGTATCCGGACTATAATCAGCTGGATAAGGATGTATTTACCATTTACAAAGGAGGAGACTTTGATGGGGACGGAGTATTTGATCTTCTGAAACTAAGCCAGGACTTAAAACCTGTATTGATTACTTTTAAAAAGAATACCCAGGGGCAGTATGAATCTTTCATTGCTCCGTTTAATCCAGCAAACAATGAAATCTTACAGGGCGTTTGGGCTAAAGGGGTTGTGGGAGATATTAACGGAGACGGCCTAAGTGATCTGATGATACCCGAGAGTAATACTTCCGAATATTGGCATAAATATATTTCAAAAGGAAATGGTTTTAACTATGAAAAGGTACTGTTTAAGGCCCCTACAGAAAGAGAGCTTGAGCAGCATGGTGCCTATTTTAGAATTCATAACCCACGAACCTTTACTGCTTATGATATTAATAATGACGGAAAAGCAGAGGTCATTGCTGTTAAATCAATAAGGAATTACAGTTTAGCCTCTGTACAGGATAACAATAACGCAGCTAAGTATGTCACAAGTATTGATATCATGACTGCTATTTATTCTGACACCGGGGGGTATGCCACTACAGAAAATCAGTTTTCGCATGGGGTTTACCTCTATAGTCTTGATCCCTATACGCTGTATCTTGACAGCAATGCCATTAATGCGGAAGTGGGTGTTAATTCCAGGGACTTGATAGGTCTACCGGTGGACCAGTGGACCGGGGCGATGCTGAGAAAAGTAGCAATGGGTTCTGCTCTAGGGTATGGCAGTGATATTGGAGACCGGCAGCGTCTTATATCACATGAATATTATGACATTGCAAAGGCAGGCAGGATCAAAAGCATATCACAGGGAGGAATCACTACAGATATTGTATATAAGCAGCTGGACAAAAGTATCAATCCAGGATTATATGACAATGTCTCTCAGCTCAGCTATCCTTTTGTAGAGATTAACCAGTCTATTGGAATGTACGTGGTCTCCCAGCTGACACAAAGTACAACTTCAGACAAAAAGCTAAAGCAGGATTTCAGGTATAGGGGGCTTACCTCTAATATTCTGGGAAGAGGGCTTACAGGCTTTAGAAAAACGGCTCGCTCCTCCTGGTATGCAGAGGAATTTGAAAATACAAAAATTTGGTCTGGTGTAGAGACAGACCCTCTGAATGATGGTATTCCTGTGAAAGAATGGTCAATCAGGACCAATAATGAGGCAAATATTTTCCCGCCGGATCTTTCTGAAAATAACACCCAGCTTCTTTCCTTAAAATCTACAACCTATCAGATTGATAAAATCCTAAATGGTCAGGTTGTGGCAAGTGTTTCGGATGCTGACAAAGCTAAGGTAGTGACCGCCATCTTACCCAAAACAAGCAGGGTAAAAGACTTCTTAACAGGAGCTGTTACCGAAAACAATATTACTTACGGAGCGTATTATCTGCCGGTGCAGTCAGTTTCTAAGGTGAATACTACGCTTGGAATTACAGCTTCCGGCTATGAGTATGAACACAACCCTTCCGGCAGTGCAGCAGCCTATTATATAGGGCGTCTGAAATCTAAAACAGAAACCCGGCAGGCCTACGGAGACAGCCAGTCCGGCAAAGAAGAATACACCTATGAAAATAACAGGGTAAAAACCCTTAAAAAATGGAACAGGAATAATACAGGCTATATCCAGGAAAGCTACAGTTATGACGGTTTTGGGAATATAACGGGGGAAACACTCTCTAACAGTATAGATTCTCAGGTTCGCATGACGGGCTCACAGTATGATCCTACCGGAAGATTTATCATTAAGAAAACAGACCATTTAGGGCTAGAGACTAAGTTTTCTTATAACAGCTGGGGACAGCTGACGGGCCAGACGGATCCGTTAGGAAATACCCTTACAAGCACTTATGATAACTGGGGAAAACGCCTGACCTCTGAAAGCAGTCTTCAGGGAACCACCAGCTATACCTATGAAAGGGATCACCTTGATAATGTTACGGTGACAAGAAATGAGCCCGATGGCAATATATCCAAAACATTCACCAACAAACTGGGACAGGTATATAAGGTGTCAGCTAAGGCTTTCTCGCAGGGACAATACGTTTCTCAGGAAACCCAGTACGATATCCTGGGAAGAAAGATAAAAGAATCCGAACCGTATTTTGAGGGGCAAAGTGCCAGTAAGTGGAATACCATTGCCTATGATGATTCCGTATATCCTGCTAAGGTAAAAGTTACAGCATTTACGGGTAAACAGACGGAAACTGTGGTGTCAGGGTTCACCACAACGGTAAAAGAGACCAATATAGCGGACTATGGAAGGACCACGTCCAAAACAGCTGATGCACTGGGAAATATGATCTCTTCAACAGACAAAGGAGGAACTGTACAGTTTTCCTATAATGCAGCAGGAGAACAGATTAAGGCTCAGTATGCAGAAAATACAGTCACAACTGCTTATGATGTATGGGGAAGAAAATCAGAATTCAATGATCCATCCAACGGGTTGTACAAGTATGAATATGACGGATTCGGACAGCCGAAAAAGACAACCAGCCCGAAAGGAACAAAAGAATACACCTACAATAACATGGGGCAGCTGGTTTCCCAGAAGGAACTTTCCACAACAGACGGAGGACAGGCCACCAATAAAACCATTGCTTTTACCTATGATACCAAAGGCAGGCTTACCACAAAATCCGGTACTGTAAAAGGGCAGCTGTTCAGCACCGGCATTACCTATGACCCTCAGGGAAGGATTATATCTGCTGTAGAAAACAGCAATGAAAGAACCTATACCCAGAAAGGGATGACCTATGACAATAAAGGAAGAATGATTTCTTATGAGAAAGAATTGCTCTCTCTGGGTATTACAACCAAGGTCGTGATAGAAAACCTTTACAGCACCTGGAGCGGAGAACTCTATCAGGTTAAAGATAAAAGCTCCGGGAAAGTGCTTTGGGAGCTTCAGGAGACTAATGCTAAAGGGCAGGTATTAAAAAGCAGATTAGGAGCAGCAGAGATTACCAATGCATACGATGCCAATGGTTTTCTGAGCAGCGTTAATCATTCTTCGCAGGTAAAACCGGGAATTCTGCAGATCTCCTACTCATTTGATGCCATCAGAAATGAACTTAAAACAAGAACAACCGGAGGAGATCTCAATATTGCAGAATCTTTTGATTATGATGACAATAACAGGCTTATAAACTGGACCAATCCGGTCACAGGAATTAAACCCGCCATGAACAGAAATATCTATGATATAAAAGGCAGAATCATGGAAAATGATCAGGTGGGAATCATGAAGTATGAAAATGCTGCGAAGATCTATCAGCCAACCGGAATGACATTGAATACGGATGGAGTACAGAATTATAACGGAGATCTGATACAGAGCATCACCTATAATGAGAATAATGATCCGGTACAGATTAATGGAGAAAAGGCCCGTATTAATTTCGAATATGGATTGGGAAGTATGCGTCAGCGGGTTAACATTGCTAAACTGAAAAATGCAGGAGCAGGCACAGAACTAAAAACAGGCGGCGGCGGAATCTGGGACCCTAATGCACCTGTATGGCAGAATACTTTAACAAAACTATACAGTGAAGACGGGAGCTTTGAAGTCGTGACGGATCTGGGTACAGGACAGGAGCATCATTTATTATACATCGGAGGCACTCCTTATGAAGCAGATATTGTATATTTGAAAGAAGCAGGACAGAGCAGCGGTTCTTATAAATTCCTTCACAAAGACTATATAGGAAGTGTCCTTGCTATTAGTGATGAAGCCGGGAATAAACTGGAGCAGAGGCATTATGATGCATGGGGCAGCTTAACAGCTTTAGCATTTGGGAATAACGGGGTGGTAATAACGAATAAAAATCTTATTGCAGAAGCTTCACTTCTCATAGACCGTGGATACACCAGCCATGAGCATTTTATGGACGTGGGCATTATCCATATGAATGGCAGATTGTACGATCCTCTGCTCAGAAGGTTTTTAAATGCGGACGAAAACATCCAGGATCCCATGAATACCCAGAACTATAATAAATACGGGTATGTGATGAATAATCCGCTGATGTATAATGACCCGGACGGTGAATTTTGGTTAATGCTTGGAGGCGCTTTATTAGGAGGATACTTCAATGGGGTGGCTGCCAATGGCGGCAACTGGAACCCTGTAAAATGGGACTGGCAAAGAACATGGAGTGCGGTATTGGGAGGCGCCATTGGTGGAGCGGCAATCTCAGGAGCATTGGGAACTATTTCAAGTAATCCGGGAGCTATTAAGTTTGTACTGCCAGGGATAATCTCAGGAGGGCTCAACTCAGCGTTTACAGGAAGTAATTTCTTAGGAGGTGCTATTGGTGGGATATCTTATTCAGGGAATTTGTTTACCAATAATGTGACTTCAACGGATGGGATTAGTACTGCATATAAATATATTATTTCACCAGATTATAACGAGTCTGGATTAGGTGATTTTGTGAATGATGTTTGTCCAAAATGTCCTAAAAATGCTAAAAATGGGGATATTTTTACGGAAAAAACTCATTCAATGTTTGACAAGCAATATTGGAGTTGGGAACATTTTGGTAAAGTAGGGAAGACTT
This sequence comes from Chryseobacterium sp. MEBOG06, assembly GCF_021869765.1. Taxonomy (NCBI): domain Bacteria; kingdom Pseudomonadati; phylum Bacteroidota; class Flavobacteriia; order Flavobacteriales; family Weeksellaceae; genus Chryseobacterium; species Chryseobacterium sp. MEBOG06. The sequence goes on from NZ_CP084580.1 coordinate 1,872,712, forward strand.
ACACTTATTTTGGAGGGGAATGGAATGAAATAAAATTTATAACGGGTGATATTCCGATAGGACCTTCGGGTTCATTTAACATATTAAAGTCTTTTAAATCTGCATTATCCTTATTTAAAGGAGGTGGCTTTCTTACGAATGCAGGTCGAGCGGTTACAAAGCATCCTCAATATTTTGGGTTTGAATCGACAGAAGCTTTAATGAAGGTATATAGAAGTCCACAAGCCCTAAATAAATTAGGTGCAGCAACTATCAAAGACGTTTTACGTAATGGCGTTAAAACTTCAGGTGCGGGGGGAAGGTATCCTGATGGTTGGGTTACTTTTACATTGTCTAATGGAAGTGCTGCAAGTTGGACAGCAGATGGTATATTTATTGGATTTAGAGGATTAAAATAAAATATATATGAAAAGAAATATTAGAATAGAGGAAGTTGGAGATATTAATTCAGAATATCCATATTTAGAAATTTTTTTTAACGGAGATACATCACCATTTTTAGAGATTGCTATTTTTAACAAAGAATTATCATTTAAAATTTATTCTCTTGCAAAAAGTATTATATTAAGTAATGATGAGTGGACTTACATTCAAAAAACTGCGAATGATTTTTTGCCAAAAGCTTTAAAAAATGAAGATGATTTTAAGAATTCTTATTTATAGCAACTAGAAAATGTAATAAGAAAATAGTTATTAAATTTTTAAATAATTAATAGAAATATATTACTCCTAGTAATATATTCAAAATTGAATTTTAAACAAAAGTAGGGACTTCCCTACTTTTGTTTATTCTTGAGAGGTTATTTCAATGGGGTAGCTGCCAATGGTGGAAACTGGAACCCTGTAAAATGGGACTGGCAAAGAACATGGAGTGCGGTATTGGGAGGCGCCATTGGTGGAGCGGCAATCTCAGGAGCATTGGGAACTATTTCAAGTAATCCGGGAGCTATTAAGTTTGTACTGCCAGGGATAATCTCAGGAGGGCTCAACTCAGCGTTCACAGGAAGTAATTTCTTAGGAGGAATTATTGGTGGGATATCTTATTCTGGTAATTTGTTTACCAATAATGTGACTTCAACATCAGTATATAGCGAACTAGCCAAAGCCGAATATGATGCTCTTGGAATACCTGATTCGGGAGAAGCTCTGGATCCATCAATACAGACGTTAAGAAAAATGTTTAAAGATACTGGATGGAGTGAAATGAATACGGGAGCAAAACAGTTTTATGTAGATCATGTATCTAGTCCGTATATTAAAAAGGGGGATGCGTATTATAATACCATAACGGGGGAGGATGTATATGCTTATACCAGAAGTAATCCTTGGGATAATAATTCTTCAAGTATATCATTCTCCAAAGCCTCTTTTGCCTCTAAAATTAAACTTGGTTTTGTAATGACTCATGAGTTGGGACACTCGAGGCTTAATACATTTTCTACCTTATTTAATTTAAGATATGATAAAACCACTTCTGGCTATGTTCCATCTACCATACCAGGGACAGGTAGCCCAGGAGTTTCAATAGACCATGCTGCGATTTGGGGACTTGAACGTGACTTTTTACAAAAAAACGGATTGAGTGAACTACCGAAATACTTTAACAATAGTTCCAAAATGAATATCATATTTAACCAAAATATTTTAAACAGTGTTACTTATAAACAATTTTATGAAAAAATTAAAATTTTATCAGTTAAAATCAAATAAAAAAACGATCCTTTTGTTAATGAGCTGTTTTTTTTTATTCTCATGTAATAAGTTGAAGGAAGATTTGAATAATCGAAATATTGAGATTAGTTTGCTAAAAAAAGACAAGATTGATCATAATAGTTTAATGACAACTCTTCTCTTCAAAAATAATTCTGATCAGAATTATGCACTTTCTATTTTTCCAGAATATTATTTAGTAAAAACTAAAAAAGGTTTAATTTATTCTGATGATGTGGGAAAGATTAGAGGGAAAATCGTAAGTTCTGCTTTTGCAGATGAAATAGAAGATTGGGAAAAAGGTAATAGAATATTATTTTCATTCTGTAAAAAAACATTGTTTAATTACAAAAATTCAGAAAATGATTTTTCCAACTTTCTAAATAGTAGAGATGATTTATTTTCAAATTACGTTCTATTTCTTCCAAAAAAATCAGAGCGGAGAATAATTATTTTTTTTAATTCAAATAAAATGAATGATAAAACCTTTAATGAGGAAAATGCAAGAATCTCAGCGGATTGGGAATTCTATGAACCTAGAGCTAAAGTTTTAGATTCTTTATTGAAGAAAGAGAGAGTAGATTATAAAGTTTATGATAGAGATCTAATTTTAAAAGATTCATTATTTATTAATAAATAAAGTGGTAAAGTAATTTTTTTAAGCAAAAGTAGGAGTAATCCTACTTTTGCTTTCTTAAAAAATCCTCCCGGAAATGGGACTGGCAAAGAACATGGAGTGCGGTATTGGGAGGCGCCATTGGTGGAGCGGCAATCTCAGGAGCATTGGGAACCATTTCAAGTAATCCGGGAGCTATTAAGTTTGCTTTGCCAGGGATAATCTCAGGAGGGCTCAACTCAGCGTTCACAGGAGGTAATTTCTTAGGAGGAGTTATTGGTGGGATATCTTATTCTGGTAATTTGTTTACCAATAATGTGACTTCTACGGATGGGATTAGTGCAGGGTATAGATATATCAACTCTCCCACAGAAGATTATTTTGGTGGGGGCTGGGATGATTTAACAAAGAGTATACTACTCAATTATGTTAAAACTAATTTTTGTGAAGACTGTTCTTATGGAAAACTGCAACAGAAGTCGGGTACAATGTTTGAAAAGGCTTTCAATGCAATTATGGGAGTTGATTATTCTTCGTTGAATTATGAAAGTAATAATAAAAAAATAGCAGGTAAGTATAACGAAAAATTGAGAAATACTGTTCCAGATGGAATTTTTGATATGGTTATAGATGAATATTATTCTATGTTTAATGTCCCAACACCATTTCCTAAAAGTTCAACAAGATATCCTGGTGTTCAGTTTGCAGAGGTAAAAGCAATGGATGGTACTTTATACAATGGTTCTAATCAAGGCCAGATATCATCTATGCTTTATGCAATGAGTAAAAATGGAGGAGTAAATAAATATGGAGGACAATTTATTATTGGTACTACTTCTGATACAAAAATATCACCAAATATTGTGACTCAGGGATTATTATATAAAATACAGATTGTACATATGACAGCTCAATATAGAATGATAAATAAATTTATGGAAATGAGATTATATTATGGTGGTGGAAGCCCTAGTACATCATTTATTAAATAAAATAATTTATAATTATATGAAAAATATTCTTATTGTAGTGCTAAGTTTTTTAAGTTTAATTTTAAACGGTCAAAATAATATGAATGAAGAGTTAAACAAGTTATTTTTAGATTTAGATCTAGCTTCAAGTCCTAAAAATATGGTTAATAAATCCCCCTTGAAATTTGAACATATAGTCAGACAGGGAATAAGTTGGGGAAATGCAGGAGGTAATGTTAGTGATTTTGTTGCTAGATTTGATAAGAACCCATTAATTGAGTCCAGTATAAAAGAGGGACAAATTAGTATAATACAAAAAGATGAAGATATTCAGTCTGGCAATTTTTCAATTACCGAAAGAGTTTGGTTTTATAATAAAGAAGATATGATAAATGAATATCACAAATTGATTGAATCTTTTGAAAAATTGGGATCCAGAGTTAAAAATTCTACTATTCAAAATGAAGATTTTGACACAAAGTATGAAAATACTGAGATCTTAATGGAAACTGATTCTAAGAAATCTACATTGACAATTGGTTATCATTTGCCTCCAAGAGAAGAAGAGGATAAGTTATATTTCCTTGCATTTGTTTACACCAATCATAATTAATAAACTTAATTCATTTATCTATAAGAATTTTTTCAATACAATGTTTGAATCTCCTGCAATATTTGATTTAAAGGAGATTATTAAATAATTTAAAAATCTAGAGCAGGACTTCTCCTGCTCTGGATTCTATTTAAAATAATTTTAAAAGTATGTGATGTAGATCTATGAAAAAAATTGTAAATACTTTAGCTCTTCTTTTCTGTTTTCTGGTTTTCGGAATATCTAAAGGCCAGACCACCTCTAAGTATATAGAAATTGAATGGAAGAATGGAAGCGAAGCAGCAAAAAAAATAATGCTAAATGAGTATTATTATGATCCTTTAGATGCATGGTCTCCTTTTGGAAATGATATCGGTAGTGATACATACTACTTGTATTGTGACTGGAAAAAAGAACATCCAAAAGAAGATATAAGAAAATTTATAGACGAAGAACTTATTAGTTCAGGATATCCAGGATTTGATCTTTATATGGATGGTAAAGACCCTGAAAGGCTTCGAAGAATAGTCGATACCATGCAAAATCAATATATTGATTTAAATGCAATTGATAACAAAGTAATTGCATTGGCATTTTCTCAATTATTTTTGGAAGGTAAGATTGAACCTCAAGTGAAGGAATGGGCAGAAGCTGCATTTAGTAGAGAATTTGTATATCTTGATTTTTGGGGTGAAGATGACAAAGGAGAAATGAAGGAGAGAAAAGAAAGAGAAGAAAGAATGAATGAACTTTTGAGTGATTTACGCAAAGCTTAACCAGTATCTTCCTAAATAGTGTGACTCAGGGATTATTATATAAAATACAGATTGTACATATGGTTACTTTTACATTGTCTAATGGAAGTGCTGCAAGTTAGACAGCAGATGGTATATTTATTAGATTTAGAGGGTTAAAATAAAATATATATGAAAAGAAATATTAGAATAGAGGAAGTTGGAGATATTAATTCAGAATATCCATATTTAGAATTTTTTTTAACGGAGATACATCACCATTTTTAGAGATTGCTATTTTTAACAAAGAATTATCATTTAAAATTTATTCTCTTGCAAAAAGTATTATATTAAGTAATGATGAGTGGACTTACATTCAAAAAACTGCGAATGATTTTTTGCCAAAAGCTTTAAAAAATGAAGATGATTTTAAGAATTCTTATTTATAGCAACTAGAAAATGTAATAAGAAAATAGTTATTAAATTTTTAAATAATTAATAGAAATATATTACTCCTAGTAATATATTCAAAATTGAATTTTAAACAAAAGTAGGGACTTCCCTACTTTTGTTTATTCTTGAGAGGCTATTTCAATGGTGTAGCTGCCAATGGTGGAAACTGGAACCCTGTAAAATGTGACTGGCAAAGAATATGGAGTACGGTATTGGGAGGCGCCATTGGTCGAGCGGTAATCTCAGGAGCATTGGGAACTATTTCAAGTAATCCGGGAGCCATTAAGTTTGTACTGCCAGGTATTGTTTCAGGAGGATTCAACTCTGCCTTTACAGGAAGTAATGCTGTTGGTGGGATATCTTATACAAATAGTCTATTCGAAAGTAAAATTACATCGGCAGATTTGGTTAATACAGGAAACAGGTATATAATTTTACCAAATTATAGTGATAGTCATAAGGATGATTCTTGAGTAACAGGAATTATAAAAGATAATAATCTTTCTCTGATTTAGATTTAAAATCTGAATTAGTTAGTAAAAGGAGATGTTTTCAATTCTTTTTGCCATTATATTGTGGCCAGGTAAAAAATGATAATTTAGTATTACATTGTGCTTTATGATATGATAAATTATATTTTACTATATAAAATATACGACGATAAATTTCGAGGTTTTATTTTTTATCGGAAAATAATGAAAAATTGTTTTAGCTTTTAATTTAGGTAAGATCTTGAAAACCATGTAATATTACTATGGATAAGATTGTCTTATCAGTAACCAATGAATACTACAAAAAATATTTTCTTCTTACTGAGCTTAGCTTTGTCAGGAGGTATGGCGGAAGCCCAGGAGATCGCAAAGTCACTAACCAACACAGTGTGGAAACAACAAGGCTATGACCGGGTGCTGGCAATCAAAGATTCTGCATTTTCGTATTACAATATCAATTCTGTTACCTGCAAACCCTTGGCAGAAGGGATTTTTAACGGTCGTTTCCGGGTCATTTCTTCAGCTAAAAGAAAGCTGGTTTTAAATCCGGGAGGAATTGTTAATTATAATTTTACCCCACTGGATTCACTTCCTTCAAAATGTATAAGAGAGGTGAAGGACCTATCTTATCCAAAGAACTTTCAGGTATTTTGGGAAACGTTTAATGATAATTATGCCTTTTTTAAAGAACGGAATATAGACTGGAAAGCAATATATGACCAATACCATCCAATGGTTCAGAATGCTAAGACCGATAAAGAGTTTGCCGCAATCTTAAAGGAAATTATAGGAAAACTTAAAGACGGGCATATCCGTCTTGATCTTCCAGATGCTTTGAAGGACCAGCCTGCACCAGTATCGGCTGCATCAGGAAGTGTGCATACAAGACAGATTTTGCTGTCTGATCTGAAAAATACTTATGGAAAGGGACTAAAATCTTATAATGGAGGGGTATTGCAATGGGGGTTTTTGAAAAATGGTAAAACGGGGTATATCTTAATGACAGATATGAATAATTTTGCTGATTACGTTCCTGAAAATCAGCAAAACTCAAAAGAATTCAGAGCTTTGTATGATAAAATCAGTGAATCAAAAACTCCTCAGAAAATGTTTGATGATGAAATCGAAGGAGCGGCAAAGATGATGGATCGGGTACTTCATGATCTGGAAGGAACATCTTCCGTAGTAATCGATCTTCGTTTCAACGGGGGAGGATATGAAACGGTAGCCCTTAAACTGTTAAGCTATTTTGTTCCGTCTGACAAAAATGTGCTTTCTGTTAGAGCAAAAATGGGTTCCGGCTTTACCCCGAAACAGAACTATACTTTACATCCTGCACAGAAAACGTATTCTAAGCCTGTCTATTTACTCTTGGGACCCAATACAGCAAGTGCAGCAGAAATTTTTGCACTTGGAGCACTGGATTATCCGCATATTACAAGAATCGGAAGCAGAACTTCAGGAATATTTTCAGAAATCCTCTGGAAAGAACTGCCTAATGGATGGGAGTTTAGCCTTTCCAACGAGATTTATACTGATAAAAGAGGAAAAATTTACGAAGGAACCGGAATTCCTGTCACGATAGAGATGGATTACCCAAGGAAATATCCTGATTTTAATAACAGCTTTTATCCGGCCGGTATTTTCAAAGACAAGACACTTGATAAAGTGTTGGAATTGGAGAAGCTAAAAAAATAAAGGAGCATAGATTTACTAAAAAATACCACCTGAATAAGGCGGTATTTTTTTGGCATAAATTTTAGCTAAACTTTTGAATTGCTTCCGCAGTCACCGGTGTGAAAAAATTAATCAGATTCCCGTCCGGATCCTGAAACAGAAGAGACCGGTTTCCCCATGGCATAGTTGTAGGCTCCTGTACAATGTCAGTTGTGAGTTTTTTGATCCTTTCATATTCTGCATCTACGTCAGCAACAAGAAACTCTATGATTGTGGTTTTATTTCCTGTTGATTCTGTAAGATTTTCACCAAATAGTTTCATGGTTCGGGTACTTCCAATGGCTATGGTGATAGAGCTGGCGGATAATTCGGCAAAATCTTCAGTATACCACTGACCGGTTAAGCCAACTGCTTTTTCATAAAATGATACCGTTTGCTTAATGTCTTTTGTAATAATCCTTAGTGAGGCAAGTTTCATACTGTTTAAATTTAATTGTTGAATAATTTTAAACAAAGGTAGAGCAGAAGGGTGACAACAGGGTGTCAGGAGGTTATTCTACAAACCACAATTCAAAACAACTTCCTTCTTCCAGGGCTCTGTAATTAAGATATCCGCCATGAGCTTCCATGATACTTTTAGCCAGTGTTAATCCAATCCCCGATCCGTTGGCTCTCGTTGTAAAAAAAGGAAGGAATATTTTATCTTTAATACCAGGAATAATTCCTGAGCCGTTATCAGCAATACTGATGATAATCCGGTTGTTATTGGATCTAACGGTTGTTTTGATCATCTTTTGTTCCTTTTCTGAGACGGCATAAATTGCATTGAGATAGAGATTGATCAGACTTCGCTCAATCATCTTTTCATCCGCAGACACTATAAAATCTTCTATTTCCGAAACCATCATGATATTGTATCTTTCAAACTCAGGTTTCAGGAAATTAGCGGCAGATTCAGAGATTTTTTTCAGTGAAATAGGAGCCAGAACGGGTTTGGGCAATTCTGCAACCTGACGGTAGTGATCTACAAAATTCAGAAGCTGTTTTGATTTTGAATTGATAATCATCAGGCTTTCTTTCATTTCCTGCTGATCTTCCTTATCGATGGTTTCCTGGTTGCTGATGTACTCCAGGTTTTGAATCAGGCTGTTGACGGGAGTAAGCGTATTCAGGAGCTCATGGGAAATCACTTTCATCAGATTGTTCCATGCCAGTTTTTCTTTTTGTTCGATAATCTTTTGTACAGATTCCAGCGTAATAATATAAAAATGATGCTGAGTACTTCTGACCTGTTTAGTTCTCAGAGAGAACGACTGTTTAGAATTCCCGTGAATAGAAATGTCAAAAAATTCCTGTGAACTCTTGTAATTGGTATCTTCGATAATCCTATAAAATTCAGGAACTTTTTCGGCATACAGATCCCACCGGTTGTATTTGGGAACCTGAAGAGTATTGAGGAAAGTGCTGTTCACATAAAATACATTCCAGAACTCTTCTTTTTCAGAGAGGATCATAAGCCCGGTTTCCAGCTGATCCAGTATACTTTCATAGAGAAGCTTATAAGAAGACAAAGAGAATTGTTCTTCCTTGCTTTGATAATATAGCCGGACGCTGTTTTCTAAAAGTTCTGCTCCTTCTTCCTTTGGAAATAACGAAAAATCTTTTCTCCTGATAGAGGAAATCACCTTGTTTGCTTTTGAAATCTGGGCCATGAGTGATGTATAGACCAATGCTGTAAAAGCAATCATGAGTACGGCAAAAAGAACAGCATTGAACCATTTTTTTTCTGAAAAGAAATGATAACTCGTGATTCCACTAACGATAGCCAGCAGGTTGTAGATCAGCCACAGATACTTTGTTTTACTCATGAATTTTTATATAGTATTGATAGTACATTATAATAACCGGAGATTTATATTTTACCAGCCCGATTGCAGTCTGGAATCTCACATCTGAAATTTAATCGCTTTTATAACCCGAATTTCTCCATTCTCCTGTACAGAGCCGCCCTTGAAAGGCCCAGATCTTCTGCTGCTAGAGAAATATTCCCGGTATGTTTTTTCAAAGCTTTTCTGATCAGGATTTCTTCCATTTCTTCGATATTAAGATTCACAATAGTGTTCTCATGTTCTTCATGTTGAGGCATTAATAGGTGAAGATTACTTTCATTGGATAGAATGACACTTCTTTCCAGGCAGTGATCCAGTTCCCGGATATTGCCGGGCCAGGGATAATTTTTGAGACCGGATAATAAATCTTCCGTGAGGACAAGATTGGGTTTATGGTATTTCTGTTTATAACGGTCCAGAAAATAATGTGTAAGCAGTTCAATATCCTCCTGCCTTTCTCTTAAAGCAGGAATCTGAATTTCCACCGTATTGATCCTGTAATACAAATCTTGCCGGAAACGGTGCTCAGCAACTGCTTTTTTAAGATTTTCATTGGTGGCAAAAATAAAACGGACATCCAGTAAACGTTCTTTAGACTCTCCAATTCTGGATAATTTCCTGTTCTGAATCAGGCTCAGAAGTTTTGTCTGAAGCTGAAGGGGTAAATTTCCGATCTCATCCAGAAATACAGTTCCGTTTTGGGCATTTTCAATTTTTCCGGTATAATCCTGATGAGCATCAGTAAATGCACCTTTTTTATATCCAAATAACTCAGATTCAAAAAGATTTTCAGAAATACTTCCCAGGTCAATATGAACAAAAGGTTGATTTTTCCGTTCAGACTGTTCATGGATAGACTCTGCCAAGACATATTTTCCCGTTCCGTTTTCTCCTAACAGCAGGATATTAGCATCTGTAGGGGCTACTTTGCTGATCTGCTCAAGAACTTCCTTCATTTTTGAAGAGTGGCTTTCCAATTGATATTGGCTGTTTTTCTGACTTACGTTTTCCCATTGGCTGAGTTTTCTGTTTTTCCGTGAAATATCTACGGCGAGATTAACGGAGGCGTATAGCTTCTCATTGTTCCAGGGCTTTAGAATAAAATCGGAAGCTCCGTTCTTTAAAGCTTCTACCGCCAGTTCCACCTCTCCATAAGCCGTCATCAGAATAATGGGAAGATGAGGTTCCAGGGTTTTGATCTCATTCATCCAATATAGACCGTCCTGGCCGCTTTCAAAGCCTTTTCTGAAATTCATATCCAGTACCACGGCATCCACCTGATTTTCCGTCATGAATTTTAAAATCTGAGCAGGTTTACTGAGGCAGCTGACTTCTGAAAAAAACTTTTTAAGCCAGACTCTGGCGGAGAAGAGAATGTCTTCATCATCATCTACAATCAGAATATGGGCTTCTTTTTTACGCATACAGTTTACATTAAATGTATTAAAAACTTGTTTTTTGATTACAAAAGTGTTCGTTTTCGCACAAGAAGTGTCCGATAATGAACAGTTGATCTTCTATTCCTGAAAACATTATTGCAGATTGTCAATGACTTACCTGTTTATATTTCTCTGGCATCTGCCTTGTGTAATCTATTGTAATAAAATGAGTTATCTTTAATATGGATACGAAAATAGTAAAAAAGAAATCGAAATTAAAATTTGTTTTAGGCGGATTGGCCCTATTGACAATGATATCGTTGTCCGGCGTGTACTTTATCAGTGAGAAAAAAACATATAATGTTTCCGCTGCAGATATTCAGATGGACGAGGTTACCCAGGGGAAATTTGAAGATATGCTGATGGTGACAGCACAGACCCAATCTCTTAATTCTTCACTGGTCAATGTACTGGAGGGAGGAGCGGTGAAGGAAATCTTTGCTGAAGACGGTCAGATCCTCACTAAAGGACAGCCTATTGCGAGAGTGTATAATCCTAATACCGAATTTACTTACATGAATCAGGAAACAGGAATTATGCAGCAGATCAGCCAGATGAGAAGCACCCTTCTCGAACTGAAAAATCAGGAACTGGCTCAGGATAAAGAATTGCTGCAGGCTCAAAATGATTATAATACGGCGCTGCAGAATTTTAATCTTCAGAAACGGCTTTATGACGCAGAGATTGGAAAAAAGACAGATTATGACATCAGTACGCAAAATCTTACCTATCAGAAACAGAGAAAATCTATCGTAGAGAAAGGATTTTCTACAGAAAAAAACTCCAGGAATGCTCAGATGGCGTCTATAAGCAGCTCAATAGGGCAGATGGATAAGAGCCTTCAGATCTTGCGTTCCAATAAAAACAATTTTCTGATTCTGGCACCGGCTTCCGGAAGACTTTCATCGTTCAGCATCTCAATAGGAGAAAACCTTACCAATGGACAAAGTATAGGGAAGATTGATTTGATGGACGGATATAAAATGGTAGCTAAAATAGATGAGTATTATATCAATAAACTTCAGAACGGAATCAAAGGGATCCTTGATAATGATGGTAAGCTTTATAATGTGGTAATTACTAAAATCCTGCCGGAAGTAAAAGACGGACAGTTTTTGGCGGAGCTTAATTTTACAGATAAAAAACCTGACAACCTGAAAATAGGAATGACCTTCGGATTGAAATTAAAGCTTTCAGCAGATACCCGGAGTACCATGATCCCCAAAGGGAACTTCTTTAAAGAGACCAATGGAAAATGGGTATTTGTAGTGAAAGGAGATAAAGCAGAAAAAAGAACAATAAGTATCGGCAGAGAAAATCCGCTGTACTATGAAGTAATATCAGGACTCAAAGAAGGAGAGACCATTATTACATCAGATTATTCAGACTTGAAAAAATATGAAATCATTGAGATTAAAAAGTAAAAAGATGAATATTTTTAACCTCTTATAAAAAGCAGCCACAAAAGGCTTTCAGAATATCAATAACCATAACATTAAACATATACTACAATGATCAATATACATAATCTTTCAAAAATTTATAAAGCAGAAGATGTACAGACCAATGCTTTAAATGAAGTAAATCTCAATATTAAGGAGGGCGAATTTCTTGCGATAATGGGACCTTCAGGCTGCGGGAAATCTACATTTTTAAATATCCTTGGACTTCTCGACGCTGCTTCATCAGGTTCTTATCAGTTTGAAGGCGTTGAAATGATCGGACTGAGTGAAAGAAAAAAATCAGACGTCCGCAAAAAAAATATAGGTTTTATATTCCAGAATTTTAACCTGATCGACGAGTTGACGGTCTATGAAAACATTGAGCTTCCACTCATATACAACGGATTTTCTTCTTCTGAAAGAAAAAGAAAAGTAGAGGAAATTCTGGAGAAAATAAATATTGCCCACCGTGCAAAACATTATCCACAACAGCTTTCCGGAGGACAGCAGCAGAGAGCAGCAGTAGCAAGAGCGCTGGTAACAAAACCCAGGCTGATTCTTGCGGACGAGCCTACAGGAAACCTGGACAGCTCCAATGGTAATGAAGTAATGAACCTTCTGGCTGAACTTCATAGGGAAGGATCTACCATAGTGATGGTGACACACTCTTCTTATGATGCAGGTTTTGCTTCCCGGATCATTACTATGAAAGATGGCGAAATTTTTAATGAAGAATATGCCTCCCGAAGAAAAGATGTCTTTGCAAAAGCAGATGCCGGAGCATTTGATTAATCCAGATGCACTTCATCACCTATCATTAACTATAACACTACTATTATGCTTACCAACTGGCTCAAAATTGCCCTGATCAATTATAAAAAGAACTGGCTGTCCACATTTATCAATTTATTTGGACTTACTGTCGGGTTAACTGGATTCATGCTCATCCTGATGAATTGGAATGATGAAGAATCTTTTGAAAGATGGAACCCTAAAAGGGAGAATATGTACTATTTCCAGACGTATCACAAGAAAGAAAATTCTTATGGGAATAATATTTCGATCCCAATGGCAAGACGTGCTAAAGAAGTCATTCCGGGGGTTCAGGATTACGTTTTGTTTAATGGTTCCGGAATAGGATTGAAGATGAGCACAAAAGATAAAACGATCTATCAGCAGGATGGAATGACCTCTACAGAAAGTTTTTTCGACTTTTTCCCATTTAAACTGATTGCCGGAAGTTATAAAAATGCACTGAAAGGAGGGAATGTTATTGTGCTTTCCACAACGGCTGCCAAAAATCTTTTTGGAAGAACAAATGTAGCAGGAGAAAGTATCAAATTTGACAACCACAATTATATTGTCACTGCAGTGTATGAGCTGCCTAAGGGAAATACGCAGGTAAAACCGGAATTCATCATCAATCCTGTTGACCAGATTAAAAATGATGAAAAGAACTGGGGTAATTTTAACTATGCCTGTCTTTTTATGCTCAAAAAAGGAACAGATCCTCTTATGGTACAGCAAAGATTCAGAAAGGATGTTTTAGAATACCGTGCCAGCCTGGAGAGTGGTTCTGCCGGGTTAACCGTTCAGCAATATCTTGATTTGTATGGTCCTACCGACAGTCTGCTGACGCCATGGGATCAGGTGAAGCTCCATGCAAAAGCATCATGGTTTGGGTTTCCGGATTTCAAAACACTGATGATTCTGTTTACACTTTCTGTGCTTATTGTCGTTTTATCAGCTATTAATTTTATTAATCTTAAAACGGCGCAGGCTTCTCAGAGAGCAAAAGAAATTGGCGTCAGAAAAGCAATCGGAAGTACCAAATCCAGCCTTGTGCTGCAGTTTTTGCTGGAAACATTTGTGATTTGTATGACCTCATATTTACTTTCATTGGCATTAACAGAGCTCCTCTTACCAAGCTTCAATAAGTTTTATGATAAAGAAATGAAGATGGATGACTGGCATATTTTCTTTTACTCTTTCCTGATGGTCATTATGGTAACTTTGATTGCAGGACTGATTCCGGCCATGTATCTCTCCAACTTTAAAGCTATAGAAACTCTTAAAGGTAATTTCGCAAGAAGTAAACATGGCGTTTGGCTGAGAAACGGAATTCTGACACTGCAATTAGTGATTTCTTCCTTCTTTATTATCTGCGGATTGATTGTTAACAAACAGGTGGAATATATGATGAACAAAGATCTGGGCTACAGCGGTAAACAGATAATGATGATCAACTTCAATGAAAATAATGCAAAACCTTGGCTGAAGTATGAGAGACTTAAAACCGAGATGAGAAAAATACCCGGAGTTACTGATATTTCTTATGGAGAAGCAGTTCCCGGAAGTGGACGATCCAGCAGTTCCAATATCGACTTTATGGATAAGAGTATACAGGGGCAGCATGGTTCTATGGATTATGATTATCTGAAATTCATCAATGTAAAACTTAAAAAAGGGCGCTGGCTGGACCCTAATCTTTCATCAGATACCATCAATAATGTTTTGGTGAATGAGGCTTTTGTAAGAAAGTTTGGATGGAAAGATGAAGATGCTTTAAAAAATGAAATTAAGCCAGGTTTTGATATCAAAAATTATAAAATTGTAGGTATTGTAAAAGATTTCAATATCCGGAATCTGAAAACGGAAATAGAACCGATTGTGTTTTTTCATTACAGAGAAACACAGTGGAAGAGATTCAATGTCTATAATATTCAACTGAAAATAGATCCAAATGATATTGCCGGAACTGTAAAAAGAATAAAAACATATTGGCAAAATAAAGTAGAACCGGGATATCCTTTTGATTATTATTTCCTTGATCAGAAATTCGCCAAAACTTTTGAAGCCTATCAGAAGCAACAGACTTTATTCGCTATTTTGAATGCAATGGTATTAATGGTAGCTTTACTGGGACTTTTTGCACTATCGTCATTAATGATTGAGCAGAAACTGAAAGATGTAGCCATCAGAAAAACATTGGGAGCTTCAGATCATACTCTGATTTTCGGACTGACGCGCCAATTCCTCTGGATTGCAGTGATAGCTGTTTTGATCAGCATTCCCATCTGTTATTATCTGATGAATGAATGGCTTAAAGATTTTGCCTACAGAATTGATATGCCGGCATGGCCTTTTATTGCAAGTTTCCTTGTTTTATTGGGATTAACGTTTGCTGTTGTAAGCATTAAAGCTTATAAAGCCACCAAAGTGAATCTTGTAAAATATCTGAAATATGAGTAACTGAGTTCATTATTCACTTTATTTTTAAATTTATTCAAACCAGACCGTACTCATGAAAAATTTGATTTTCATACTCTTTGTTGGCCTTTATCCGGCGCAGCAAACATGGAACCTGCAGGAATGTCTCGACTATGCATCCGCCCATCATCCTTTAATAAAACAGGCTGCCATAAATGTTGAGAAAAATGATAAACTGATAACAGGATCAAAAGGAATGCTGCTGCCCTCCGTAGAAGCAGGCGTAAGGAATACCTTTAGTTTTGGTTCTTCCATTAATCAGTCCAGTAACCAGAGAGAAGCCCTCAATACCCAGTATGACCAGTTTACAGCCCAGGCAGACTGGAGCCTTTTCAACTGGAGAAATATTTTGGATATATCTTTGTCTAAGCTGAATAAAGAAACCAGTACCTATAAACTTAAACTGGCTCAGAACAAAGTAAAACTGAACGTGATCCAGATGTTTTTTGCGTACCAGAACAGCAAAAGCTGGCTTGGAGTGCTGGAGACCCAGATCTCCGGAATGCAGGATCAGATCAAACGTACCGAAAAAGAAGTAGAGATCGGAAACAGACCCAAAAGTGACGTATACGACATCAAAGCGAATTTGGGAACGCTGCAGGAGCAGTGGGTATCTGCTAAAAACCAGCGTGACCAGGCAAAGATTAATCTGCTTAATGCGTTGTCTGTGAGTCAGGATTCAGTGGATTTTGTAATGAGTGACGAAAATCTTTTTTCTGAAGCAGAATTTCATGATCCGGATTTTACAAAAAAACTGCTGGAAAAAAATCCTGCCTACCAATCTGCTATTGCCGAGATTAAGGCACAGGAAAAGAAAAAAGATATTGCAAAAGCAGGATATCTGCCAACTTTAAACGGCAGTTACAGCTGGTCTACTTTTTATAATAAAGTGTTGGGCAATGATGATGGTTCTAATATCCGTTTCTCTGATCAGTTTTCACAAAACAAAAACCAGACTGTTTTCTTTGGACTTACTGTTCCTGTTTTTAATAAGTTACAGGTAAAAACCAATGTGGAAATTGCAAAACTGAACATCATCAATTCCAATTACGATAAAGAATTGGTTATTAATGATCTTACGCAAAATATTAATTCAATCAAAGCACAGTTTTTAAATGCTCAGGAGAAATATAACCTGCTGGAGGCCAATTTTGAAAATCAGAAACTGTCATTCCAGAAGTCAGAAGAAAAATATAAGGAAGGACTGATGGATGCCTATACCTTTTTTGTTGTCCGGAACGGATGGCTTCAGGCCAATTATAACCTTATCAGCAGCAAAAATGATGTTATCCAGCAGACAGAACTTCTAAAAGTATTAGAATCAGGATTTTAAATTCAGAACATTCATACATTTCCAGAAAGCAGTCTTCATTTTTTTTGAAGGCTGCTTTTATTTTGAATTCAATATTGATGAAAAGTATCCTTATGTTTAAATGAGCTTAAGCATTTATATTTTTTGAGGCTGGTGCAGTTGAAGCCTGGTCAAAGTTAATACGTTTCAGATTTCAGAATAATGTTTAATAAAAAAGGATATTCCAAACGTTCGGAATATCCTTTTTAAAATTTATGGAGTAGTCAGCTGCTGAATCACATAACTGTCCTTATTAAGCGTATGGGCTGAAAAATACCCCAGAGCTCCGTTGCTGATATTGCTGGGAGGGTTGGAAGGAGTTACGCCGCCGCCGTTTCCTCCGGAAATCTGAAGGAGGGCATTATAATAAGTAAACACATTAGCACTGATGCACTGCATTTCTACATGAATAGTATCTCCTACCACTACCTCGTGATCTCTGCCTTTGTTATCATCATTAGGAAGAAGGAGAGGCTGTTGATTGGGCAATCCGTTGTTAACGTTGTCTGAAAAGACATTCATGTATTTCTTAGTAAGATTATTGATGGTAAAAGTAAAAAGATAACGGTTCCCCAATGGTGCCGGATCTGTAAACAGCGGCAAAAGGGTATAGGTAACTTTATCACCAAATTTGAATGAACTCTGTTGCAGCCCGTCAAGATTAACGGGTTCCGGCATAGTACTCTGAGCAGTATACTCCTTTCCTTCGGCCTTTACGTTCAGGGTGTAAGTTCTGCCCGGATCCCCATAAAAAGTAGTAGTTTGGTACATTCCATTGCCTATATAATGCAGCGTTTCCATCTGTCCTGTATTGTCACTTAAAATAACCTGAGCTCCGGTAACGGCTGGATATTGATTAGGTTCCGAAAAACCAACGGATTTTGTGATTTTCACAGTATAAGGTCCCGCTTTATCGGTTACATTTCCTTCAATGACAATGTTTCCGCTTTGATCACTAAGGTCTAAGTCAATTTCTTTTTCACAAGAAGTTAATGCAAACAGGGATAATATGATAAAAAATGAATTTTTCATGATTTAGAATTTGAAGTTATAAGTGATGTTAGGTACCCAACGGAATAAAGAAACCTGCGTAGCACGGGTTGTTCCCTGACGGTCAGGATTATCTTCGAAGTTAATAATATAGGCATTTTCACGGCCATACAGATTATAAATACCGAAAGTCCATGAACCGCGGAAACGTTTATTGGTGCTTGGTTCATAAGTAGCACTTACGTCCATTCTGTGATAAGCAGGCATTCTGTCTGCATTTCTGTTGCTGTATTGGAATACAGTTTGTCCGTTCAGTTCATATTTCCCTGTAGGGAACGTTACTGCATTTCCTGTGCTGTAAACAAAAAGCCCTGAGAAGGTCCATTTTGGATTAAGCTGATAAGTAGCCACTACTGAAAGGTCGTGAGTTTTATCCATTCTTGCGTTGTACCACTCATTATTATTGATCCCGTTGATCCTTCTTTCTGTTTTAGACAAGGTATAGGAAATCCATCCTGTAAGCTTTCCGGTTTTCTTTTTTGCAATAAGTTCCAGACCATAAGCCCTTCCTTTACCGAATAAAAGTTCACTTTCTACATCAGACCCTGTATCAAATCCAATCTGAGCCCCGTTTTTGAAGTCGATTTGGTTTTGCATAGACTTGTAGTATACTTCAGCATTCAGTTCATAATTGTTATTGTTGAAGTTTCTGCTGTAGCCCGCACTGATCTGATCTGCAATTTCAGGTTTTACTGTATAACTGCTTCCAATCCACTGATCTGTGGGATTCCCACTGTTACTGTTGCTTAGAAGATGCAGGTTCTGAGTATTACGGGAATATCCGGCTTTTACACTGCTGACCTCGTTGATGCGGTAATTGGCTGTAATTCGCGGCTCAATATTGACATATGTTTTCCCGAATTTCCCTTTTTCCAAAAACTGGCTGTCCGTAAGAACGCCATTTTCATACGTGTTGAAAGTATCACCCCCCAATACACTGAACATGGAAAGTCTTGCTCCATAATTAACGGTCAGCTTTTCTGTTGCTTTAAAATCATCGTTAATATACAAAGCATTTTCCCATGAGTATCTCGGGTTTCTTGGATAACTGCTCACGCTGGTTCCAGAGGCACTGCTGGGGATAATAGTATGGTAAATAGACTGAAGTCCAAAACGTACAGAATGCTTATTCCCTGCAAACCATGTAAAATCCTGCTTAAGGTTCCAGTCCTTTATTTTTGAATTTAAATCAAATACATTATCATCATTTTTCAGACTGATTTTATAATCATAATCACTGTAGATAAATGAGGTATTTGAGAATAATTTACTGCTGATAATGCTGTTCCATCTTAATGTAGCTGTGGTGTTTCCCCAATCTGTGGAGAATGTGTCACCCAGCCCCAGCACATCCCTTCCGAAATATCCGGAAAGATAAATACGGTTGTTTTCATTGATCTGATAGTTTGCTTTCAGATTCAGATCATAAAAATATAATTTGTTGTCTTTATAATCTTTAGTTGTTTTAAGGAACAGATCGGCGTAAGTTCTTCTCCCTGAAACAATAAATGATGATTTTTCTTTTTGAATAGGTCCTTCCACACTCAATCTGCTGCTGATCAGGCCAATTCCTCCGTTGACGTTATAATCCTGATTATTACCATCCTTCATTTTTACATCCAGTACAGAAGAAAGTCTTCCTCCATACTGAGCAGGGCTGTTTCCTTTGATAATGCTTGCATCTTTTAATGCATCACTGTTGAAGGTACTGAAGAAACCAAGAAGGTGTGAGGCATTATAAACCGGAGCTTCATCCAGTAAAATAAGGTTCTGGTCTGTAGCACCACCTCTTACACTGAATCCGCTGCTTCCTTCACCACTGCTTTTGATCCCTGGTAACAGCTGTATGGTTTTCATGACATCTTTTTCTCCAAATAAAACCGGAAGCTTTTCGATGTTTTTAATACTTAATGTCTCAGTTCCCATCTGAGCTGTAGAAAGGTTTTTGTCTTTCTTAACTCCTGAAATGATTACTTCATCAATTGTTTTGGATTTTTCTTTCTGTTCTTCCTGGTTTAGGGGAAGATCCAGTTTTATATTCTGGTCAACAGTGATCTTTTGCTCAAAATCCTTATAACCGGGATAAGAAATGATCACTGTATAATTTCCCTCCGGTAATGATAAAGAATAGAATCCATATTCATTGGCTATAACATTAATAGAAGGATCTTCTGCTATTTTTACTCCTACTCCGATCAGAAGTTCTCCGTTTTTCTGGTCTTTTACCGTTCCGCTTACCGAATATTTCTGCTGTGCCATAGCCCAACTGCTGAGACAGAGTGCGGCAGAAGCAGCAGCAATTTTAAAAAAAGATGTTTGCATTAAGTTTATTTTTTTAAAGTAGTAGAGATTTCTTTATATAGGTTATAGTTTGTGAATGTTGAATTAGTTGGAGAGGAAGGAGATTAGTTACACAGGAAAGGTAGATTATTGAATAAATCCGTGGTAAAAAGGCTTTGCCTTGTCATCTAATGCATTCTTCCATCGATTTAAGAGGCAAAGATAACCGCAAATTCTTATAAATAATATTATTATGCATTAAATATTTCTTTTTTTAACAATAAATTGATTTAGCCGTAAAATGTTAAATATTAATACTTTTTAGATAGAATTTTATTATGTTATATAATCCATGTTCATATTATTTTTATGGTGTAAACAATGTGTTAATTTTATAATTGTATTATTTTTTTTATCATATTGACTGTGTAATAATGAATGGATATATAAAATAAGAAAATAAATTTATTTTGAGCTTTAAAAGACTCTACAGGTGGTATTATATTCAGTAATATAGTTTTACATGATCTTTTTAAACCAGGGAGTGGCCAGTTTAAAATAACATAGTTACAGAAGATTTGATGCCTATCATCATATTGATTATCTGTTGCCTATCTTGCTGGGAAGTATATTGTATTTTCTTTTAAAAGCTGCTGAAAAATGGCGTGGGTTTTTATAACCGATAATATCCGAAATTTCACTGATGTTCATATGGGTGTCAAGAAGCATTTTTTTAGCCTCTTCCATTTTCATATCATTCCAGAAACCGAAGACTGTTGTTCCGAAAAGCTCTTTAAATCCCTTTTTTAAAGTAAATTCATTGGTGCCTGCATGGTGGGCCAGATCATTTAAAGAGCAGCTGGTACTAAGGTTATTGAGAATATAATCCCTTACAGCATACATCTTCTCTTCATCTTTTTTTACAATGGGTGATTTCGAAGATTCGTTGTGGAAAAGCTGTTCCAGTTGTAAAAGAAGCAGTTCGCTTACTTTGGCCTCCAGATATATCCGTTTAAAGACTCCCTTTCTGTCACAATGCATGATGTCATTCAGAATCTCATACATTTCAAGGCTGATCCGGTTGTGATCCGGTGTGATCAGTGATGACTGCTGTTTTTCAATCGTATTTCTGAAAGTCTCAAACAAGCCCGAATACTCAGGCAGAAATTTTTTAAAGAAAGAAGGAGCCAGGTTGATTTCCAGCAAATGAAGATCCGGACCGTAAAAATCCATTTTTCCCTGCATACGGTGGGCATAGATAATATTATGCTGATAGCTGTCAAACTGTACTGTTTTTCCAAAGTTTTCCGAACTTGCCATGCTTTTTCCTTTAAGGGCAAAATGCATTTCCACCGTATCGAAATCACTCTCGAAATACAGCTGAAGCTGGTTGTCCAGTGAAATATTTCCAAAACTGATATGGACATTTTCAAAGCAGATCTCATGGTAAAATCCATTACCATAAGGAGGGATCAGCTGGATGATACACTCCTGTATATCTCCGTCATGGACGTAATAGCTGTCAGGATAATTTCGCTCTATGAGCATTTTTCCGACACTTTCATCATATAAGCGTAATGTCATTTTTCTTTCCTTTGGTTAAGTTCTCCTTTTCACGGACTTTTTATTCCGTTTCACATACCCATACTGTTGAGTATACTTTCTACTTTTGCACAAAGGTAATAATTATTTAGAATCATTCTTAATAACTAAATCTATTTTTCATGAAAGAATATAAGAAAAGGAAAAACGGAATTGCAAGATTGCTGGAGATAGCGGGAAGAAGAAAACTACTGTTGCTCATATCTGGTTTTTTATCCGTACTACATGCATTGCTGAGTCTGGTTCCCTACATTCTGATATTTTATATCATCCGTGAACTGACCAGAGAAAGAGTGGATTTCAGCCTGGCCCGCCAATACATTATTTATGCAGTCATTGCAGCGGTGGTAAGTATGTTTGTATTTTTTGTTTCAGGAATTTTATCTCATATCGCGGCGTATCATATTTTATTCGAATTAAGAAGGTTCATTGTAGATAAAGTAGGGAAGCTCCCGATGGGATACCTTAATAACAGAAATTCGGGGGCATTGAAAAAGATACTGTCTGATGATGTGGAAAGAATTGAAAACTTTATTGCCCATCAGATTCCTGATTTTGTGAAAGGAGTAGCTTTGCCGGTGATTACAATTATTTTCCTTTTTTTCCAGGACTGGAGGCTGGCTGTTATCAGTTTTGTTCCCTTGATTATTCTGGCTATATGGATTCCCATCATGTTTGGAGGGAAAAAAGCCAAAGGAATGATGAAAAACTATCACCAGTCTTTAGAAGATATGAATTCCGGAATTGTAGAATATGTGCGGGCAATGCCTGTGATGAAAATATTCGGACAGTCTGCGGAAACTTTTGATAAATACGGAAATACCGTGAAGCAGTTCAATGGCTTCGTTAATGATTGGGTGAAAACAAGTACCCCTGCGTTTGCCGTATTCATGAGCTTTATCAGTAATGCGATGCTTCCGGTACTTGCGCTGGGCCTGTATCTGTACTTTGAGAACGGGGTAACCCTGGCTACTTTGCTGTTGTTTCTGATTCTGGGGACAGGCTATATCAAACCGCTTTTTGTACTGAGCAATATGGGAATACAGATTTCAATAATCAACAGGGGAGTAGAACAGATTGATGAACTTTTGTATCATAAAAACTTAGAAGAAAGCCATGAAAATCATCATCCGGAAAATCTCAGTATTGCATTTAAGAATGTAAGCTTTGCGTATGATGAGAATAATCTTGTATTGGAAAATGTTGATTTTGAGATCAGGGAAAGGTCCATTACAGCGCTGGTGGGCCCTTCAGGAGCAGGTAAAAGTACAGTAGGACAACTTTTAGCCCGCTTCTGGGACGCCAGCGAAGGAAGGATAACCATTGGCGGAATTAATATCAAACATTACCCTCCGGAGCAGCTTATGCAGATGGTTTCTTTTGTTTTTCAGGACAGTTTTATGTTTCAGCAAAGTATGTATGAAAATATCCGGATGGGAATGGATAAAACCCGTGCAGAGGTAGAAGAGGCAGCCAAGGCCGCTCAGCTTCATGAGATGATCAGTAATCTTCCGGATGGCTATGATACATTATTCGGGCAGTCCGGGGTACATCTGAGTGGAGGTGAACAGCAGCGTTTTCAGTTGGCCAGAGCAATTCTTAAAAATGCTCCGATACTGATTCTGGATGAGGCCACAGCATTTGCAGACCCGGAAAATGAATTCATGATTCAGCAGGCATTCAGCCAGTTGATAAAAGATAAGACGGTACTGATTATAGCCCACAGACTAAGCACAATTACCGATGCAGACAAGATTATAGTTTTTGACAAAGGAAAGCTTATTTCGGAGGGAAAACATAAGATCCTACTGGAAGAAAGTGAACTCTATAACAGAATGTGGAATGCCCACATCAGAGCCAAAGAATTTGTAATGTAAAAGATAACAGAAACAGTATTATGAGAAATTTTAAAGCAATACAGACAGAATTTACAGTAAGCAGAAAAGAATATATCACACCGCATTATATCAGGATTTTTCTGACAGGAGAAAAGGTCTCTTTAATAGCCAATACGACGGTAGGAGTGAACAATAAAATTCTTATTCCGCCAAAAGGAGCAGACCAGGTTCACTTTCCGGAATTTGATTATGATAAAATGCAGTGGAAAACTCAGCCTGAAGAAATTCGTCCAACTATAAGAACCTATACCCATCGCGGGATTGATCTTGAAAATAATGAGATCTGGATTGACTTTGTTGCTCACGGAGATGAAGGTCCGGCGTCTGCATGGGCCCTGGACGCTAAGAAAGGAGATTTGATAGGGGTAGTAATGAAAGACGGGAAAACAGAGCTTTATGGAAAGGCTGATCATTATATCCTGGTAGCTGATTCAACGGGAATTCCCGTATTAGCAGCAATTCTGGAAGACCTTCCGGCAACGGCTAAAGGAATCTGCATCATTGAAGTTGATAGCCAAGAAGATGAACAGAACTTACAAACACTTGCGGAGATTGAATTTATCTGGATTTATAATGAGCACCCTCAGCAGGGCAGCAGACTTGCGGAAGTAGTCAAAGAACAGGTGCTGCCTGAAGGATCGCGCTCCGGTTATGTAGCAGCAGAATTTTCATCAGTAAAAGAAATCCGAAGATATCTCCGAAAAGATAAACAATGGAAACAGGAAGAGCTCTATGCCTATTCGTACTGGAAATCCGGAGTCGCAGAAGATAAATCTGCAACAGAAAGGCATGCGGAGAATTCCGAAGCCGACGTTCACTAATACCTGTCTAATGGTTATTTAAAACTATAACTCTGACTAAAAATTAATGATTTACAGAAAAATATATGAAATATTCAAATAAAATAAATTGGTCTTTTGCAGCAGCCGTTATCGTCTCGGTTTGTTGGCTTATTGGCGATATTTACGTTGCCGGATTTGATCCCAATCCAGCCGATTATCCGTTGTTTTCAAAAACTTATGCAGACCATGTGAATGTTGAATTTGCAACTTTGATGCTGGAGGGCTCAACTGCCAGACTGATGTTTGGTGCGCTGATTGGGGCACTTACAGGTCCATTATTAATTCCTGCAAGCTGGCTGGTTTATCAGTTTTTTAAAGACACCCAGAAATGGTACGCGGTTTTTGTCTATTGGGTATTATTGGCAGGAGCCGTTCTGTCTCCTTTAGGTCATGCGGGATTCTTTTATGTAGGGGAAATCTATAAAGCGGTTTATCATACAGATCCGGTTT
The DNA here is from genome assembly GCF_021869765.1 of Chryseobacterium sp. MEBOG06. NCBI lineage: Bacteria > Pseudomonadati > Bacteroidota > Flavobacteriia > Flavobacteriales > Weeksellaceae > Chryseobacterium > Chryseobacterium sp. MEBOG06. Next base: position 1,897,469 of record NZ_CP084580.1, read on the forward strand.
CACACCTTTACCTTTTAGATACAGGAAAAGCATTTATGAAGATGCTGAATATTGCCTGGGGAGCGGCCATAGGTGTATTGGCAATCGGCTGGATCTCATTTGCCGTATGCATTCTTTTAAATAAAACCCTGCTTCCTTGGTGGATGGCTTTGCTGACACCGTTTGTGCTGACTATGTTCATTATTCCTGTTAAAAATATGCTGCCTCTGCCGTATTCAGGATGGGTGGGCGGAGCTATATTCAATATTGCTTATCTGATATTCTTCAGTTCACTGCTGTTCCTGTTCAGAGGAAAATTGATGAAAGAATATGAAACTTCTAAAAGAGCTTTACAATGATAAAAAACTTAAAGTATGTCACCTCCTTCAATCCGAAAGATACCCGGAAAGTTGCTTTTACGGAGATTGTACACAGTATGCTTATCGCTGCTCCCTCAGGTATCCTGCTGGTGGTAGTGTGGGAGCTTTTTTCAGAAAAGCCGGATCATACAAGAATTTGGTCCGTAGTTGCTTTGATGGCGGTGATGCTTCTTATTCAGTTTTTTGTGGCTTCCCGTTCCATGGTGAGATCGAATCTTCTGGTATATGATCTCTCTACAAAACTGCGCATTAAACTTGGAAACCATATTCAAAAATTTTCTTTGGGATTCTTTAAACAGAAAGATCCGGGAGAGATTGCTTCTATTGTTTTGCAGGATGTTGCCAATTTTGAAGGAATATTCGGACACAGTATTGGCAACCTGGCTTCTGCCGCATTTGGTACCGTTTTACTATCCGTTTTTCTTTTTGTATATGACTGGAGACTGGCACTTTGCCTTTTACTGGCTTTACCACTCATATATCCTTTTTTAAGGATAGCCAATTATTTGGTAAGCCGTTTAGGAAAAAAACAGATTGCGGCCAGAAATACAGTAGGAGCGAAATTTTTAGAATATGTACAGGGAATCCGCCATCTGAAATCCTATGGGCTAACGGGAAAAAGGCATAAAGGACTTGAGGATTCTTTTGATGATCTTCGCCGAAAGAGTATTCGTATGGAAGCTATTCCAGGGCCATTCATTGTGACGGCAGCTATCGTCTTTGAGATTGGTTTTATAGGAATGACGGCACTTGGATTGTATTTTCTTCTTCAGCAGTCCATCACCATTCCGGTACTCATTACTTTTCTGATCATGGGATATAATCTGTATAATCCTTTGAAAGTAGTAATGGTGGATTACCTGATGCTGAGGTATATGAATGAAAGTCTGGCCCGGATTATCGGAGTTTTGGAAGAGCCTACCATGGAAACCCCAAAAGATGAGCTTCCTGAAAACTATGAAATAGGTTTTAAAAACGTGAACTTTGGATATCAGGATAGAATGACTTTAAAGGATATCAATTTTACTGTTCCTGAAAACTCGATGCTTGCTTTGGTAGGGCACTCAGGTTCAGGAAAAACAACAATTGCATCGCTTATTGCCAGATTCTGGGATGTGAATGAAGGAAGTATTACTTTGGGAGGAATCGATATCCGAAATATTAATCAGGATAAATTTTACAAGCTGATCAGTGAAGTGTTTCAGGAGGTATACCTTTTTGATGATACCATTTATAATAATATTAAAATTGGAAATCCTGATGCTTCAGAAAAAGAGGTGTATGACGCTGTTGAGCAGTCACAATGTATGGAATTTATCCGGGAACTACCAGATGGAATTCATACAAAAGTAGGAGAAGGGGGATGCAAATTATCAGGTGGGCAAAAACAGAGAATAAGTATTGCAAGAGCTTTGCTGAAAGATGCTCCGGTTGTTTTGCTGGATGAAGCTACGGCGAGCCTTGATCCTGAAAACGAAATATATATTCAGCGTGCCATACATGAACTGGTACAGTCAAAAACAGTTGTTGTTATTGCCCATAAACTATCTACGATACAAAATGCCAGTCAGATACTGGTTCTGAATGAAGGAAAAATTGCAGAAAAAGGAAACCATGAGGAACTTTTGGAAAAAAACGGAATTTACCGCACAATGTGGGATATACAAAAGCAGTCAAACGGATGGAAGGTAAAGTACACAAATGAAATTCTTGATGTATGCTAAAAATGAAGAGGTGTCTTTTTCTCGGTAAGAAAAGACGTCATGCAGGAACGGGCCTTTAAGTCTTCGGATTTAAAGGCCTTTTTCTTTGGAAACATTTGCCGTTTACTGCCAAATCAAATATTAGCCTTATATTGCTGTAAAGAATTATCAGTAAAGAATATGGAACGACTGAAAAAATGGTTAAGAAGTAACTGGTCTACGGCAATCTTAATGATTCTGTTCATTATATTATTAGTAAATAAAGACGCTAAAGCATGGCTGATGAGACAGGTTGCTTCTACAGGAATTCTGAATTCCCATATTTCGGAACCAAAAGAAGATCATTCCGGATCAGGATATACGTCTTATGCAGGTTTTATACTGAAGAATGAAGATGGAACGGTCACTGATGTTTCTGATTTAAAAAATAAAGTGGTTTTTATCAATTTCTGGGCATCCTGGTGCCCTCCCTGCCGTGCAGAATTTCCTTCTGTTCAGAAACTCTATGAAAAATATAAAAGCAATCCGGATATAGTATTTCTTACTGTCAATATGGATGATAAGACAGAACTTGGAAAAACTTACTTACTGGAGAAAGGGTTTTCAGTTCCTTTTCTGGTCCCTGCTTCCAGTATTCCTGATGTACTCTATAACGGTTCATTGCCAACGACAGTTGTTCTTGATAAAAAAGGAGAGATTCGTCTTCACCATACCGGAGTGGCCGATTACAGTACAGACTCTTTTTATGAACAGATTGATGAGCTGTTGAAACAAAAATTATGATGTATTAAAACTCTGACATTGAAATTATTTGTGAAAATTTATAAATCAGTTTATTATGAGTTTGTTTAAAATATTAACCATTGAAGACGTAGAATCCGAAATGCTGGCTGGTAAAATAGCTGTACAGAACTTTCCGAAAACAATGGCGTTTCCTCTTTCAGAATGGTACGTAAAATTAGTTACCCAGATTAAAACAATAGAAATCTCTTCCGAAGCCATCTTATACAGTTCCATAGAGGCCATTACTGAAAATAAAGAATTTGAATTACCTCACTACTGGTGCTTTGCCGGCAACGGACAGGGGGACCGGTGGTTCCTGAATTCCGGAAATCAGGTTTTTTTCTACGATCATGATTATGATGAAAAACTTGAACCGATGAATATTAACTTTGAACAGTGGCTCCAAATGGCATTTGTTATTCAACAGTTGGACCATTATTTTGAAGAATATGAAGATATCCCGAAACCTGTTAAACAGGAATTTTATGATACCTTGAATACCATTCATATAAAACTCAGTGAAATCTACCCATTTACATTTTAAACCAAAAAACAATGAATAATTTAACAGATTTGGAACAAAAATATAACTTTCAATACCCTGAAATTTACAGACGTTTATCCGAAAATAAGATGCTGGACTGGGGTGAATCCAGCTCAGACTGGTATAAGACGGTTTTTCCAAAACTAACGGAAAACCCGCCATTGCTTTTATTTGGATATGATATTGAAATCTGGAATAATCATCAGCTCGTTGAAGGTTCAATTCAAGAGATGTCAGATGAAGATGATTACAGAAATATTCATTCAGATTATAAGTTTGTTCCGTTTGCTAAAAATGGAGCAGGAGATTGGTATGCTTTTCAGTTTGACTTACAGAATGACGGCGAAGTTCCTGTTACTTTCATACCTCATGACGATGTGGAAGCTGAGGTAATGGCAGGTAATTTTCAGGATTTTATTTTCCGCCAGCTCTTGGAGGCCGTAACTGAAATAGATGATGATTCCATGTTTTATGAAGACGAAGAAGCAGATCTGAAAGAAAATTTACTCAACCAACTGAAAACCCATGAGCCGTATCTAAACCCAAAACAGATAGACATTCTTAAGGATATCTACCAACGGGATATTTTTGAATATACTTACAAAGTCCCTAATGGACATACTTTTGAAGCAGAAGGTCTGGTAACATTTGATGAGGTCGAAGAGATTCTGGCTCGTGAAATAGCCTTCGAGCAGCTCAACAAAAAATTTAATTATACAGAATGCTGGGGCAGTTAAGAGCACATATTGAAAAGATAATCCCTGTAAGTGATGATGAGTTTGAATTCATAGCCTCTTGTTTCACTTATAAGAAATATAAAAAACACCAGTTTTTGATACAGGAAGGTGAACTGGTTCTGTACAACTATTTTGTATTGAAAGGACTTCTGAAGCTGGTGTATACAGATGAAGCAGGAAAAGAACATATTTTAGGATTTGCAATGGAAGACTGGTGGGAAACTGATTTTCCTGCCTATTACCAACAGGCTGCTGCAACCATGTCACTGGAATGTGTGGAAAGCACGGAACTATTATGTCTTCAGCTGGAAGATTATAAAAAACTTTGCGCCAGACTCCCAAAACTGGAACACTTCTTTCTGGAGAAAGCCTATATGGGATTTATTGCAGCCCAGCAGCGTACCATTTCTATGATGACAACAGGGATCAAAGAACGTTATGATCAACTTGTAAAGAAGTATCCTTCGCTGGTTCAGAGAGTTCCGAAGTCTCTTCTTGCATCTTACCTAGGGGTGTCCAGAGAAACATTAAGCCGTTTGTCTTTGTAATAGGTGATGTTTCTCACTTTATAATCGTGATCCGGATCACAGAGGTTTGCCATATCTATTCTGCAATTTTGCATAGTAACATATAAGAAATTGAATACAATGGAAAAAAGAACCGTAAACCCATGGAAATGGCAGGATGAACGAAGCTATTCTCAGGCAGTTGAGGTGAAAAATGTCGAAAAAACGCTATACTGCTCCGGGCAGGCAGCGATAGATTCAGATGGAACATCCAGTAATAAAGATATGAAATCTCAGCTTGAGCAGGCTATTGCCAATCTGGAAGAAGTCATCATGACAGCAGGATATGAATGTAAGGGAATTGTAAGATTAAACGTCTATACTACTTCCACAGAAGAGCTTTGGCCTTATTTTCCTATCCTTCAGGAATGGATATCAAAACATAAGGTCGAACAGGCACTCACTTTACTGGAGGTAAACAGATTATTTGAAACTTTAAAAGTTGAGCTGGAAGCAACCGTTGTTCAATAATGGCAAAAAACTAATCTGATTAATGTAAACCTTCAAAGTATATTTGGAGGTTTTTCCCTACATTTATCTAAGTTAAATCATAATCATTACAGAACTATGAATATTCAACTTTTTTCAAAAAATGCTTTGGTAGGTGCTGCTACTCAGGGAATAGGAGCAGGAATAGCTGTCGAACTGGCAAAATGCGGAGCCAATGTTACTGTAATGGCCCGTAATGAAACGAAACTTCAAAATATAGTTTCATCATTGCCTGTATTACATTCTGATCAGAAACACCAGTACCTGGTGGCAGACTTCTCAGATTTTGAGAACTATAAAAAAATTATTGGTGAATATTTCAGCAGTTACTCTGTAGACATTCTCGTGAACAATACGAATGGTCCCGAACCAGGGCTGGCACTGGATAAAACGGTGGAAGACTATCAAAAAGCATTTGACCTTCTCTTTAAAACGGTCTGTGAAACCACATTACTGGCACTTCCCCATATGATCAAGCAGGGAAGCGGGCGTATTATTAACGTCTCTTCACTATCTGTTAAAGAACCGATTGCGAGTCTTGCTCTTTCCAATTCTATCCGTTCGGCAGTCATTGCATGGGCTAAAACGCTGTCCAATGAAGTCGCACAGCATAATATCACCATAAATAATGTTTTAACAGGTTATTTTGATACAGAAAGAATCCAAAATCTTGTAAATCATGAAGCACAGCAATCAGGCAAAACTCCTGAGGAAATCAAAAAAGCGAGGGAAAATAAAATTCCTATGAAAAGGCTCGGAAAACCGGAAGAATATGGACATCTGGTTGCTTTTCTGGCCTCAGAATATTCAGCTTATCTTACCGGAACAAGTATTCCGCTGGATGGAGGGTTGAATAATACGTATTAGAAAATTCATTTAAACAAGAAGCTGATTACTAAAATAAAATGAAAATTTTAATTAAATATGGAACCGTAGTTTTACTTTTTCTCCTTCTCATTAATTACACTCATACCTATTTTGATTTTACGGCTTCAAAATCAAATATTTTTGTTCTTCCCTTGATAGCAGGATTATTAGTGATCAACTTTGTAATAATTTATGCCCTTGAATCAAAACATATAACAACCAATTGGGTTTTTACTATATTAATTTTGCTTTTTGGAGTTAATCTATATTTGAATACTACTCAATCCAATAAGGAAATTTGGCATGAATACTACATTTCACCAGATCCCCAGTTAAAAACACGTGGCTATGAATTGAAACTTTATGCGGATAAAACATATATGCTTAATGAGTATTGGCATGGAGAAAGTAAACACTATTTTGGTGCCTATGAATTTGAAAATGATATTTTGACTTTAGGTGATAAGACTATAGAGGATAAAACGGAAAGCCAAATGACTTCAGAATATAAATATAATAATGCCACAAAACTTTTTGAATCTATTGAAAATGGATATCCAAACTTAAAGGTTCGTAATGAATAATAGCAAGAATTTCTGTTTTTTATGATATTTTATAAATAAAATCTCCAGTTTCCATGTAATAAATCCTTTCCCTCAATTGTCCTATTAATTATTGGAAAATATTATATGAAAAATTGGTCTTTTAAAAAATGGAACACCGTATTGGGGTGGTTCCTTTTTGCTGTTGCGCTCATTACTTATCTTTCAACAATAGAGCATTCTTTGAGTTTTTGGGATTGCGGGGAATACATATCTTCTGCCGTGAAACTTGAAGTAACCCACGCTCCGGGAGCAGCTCTGTTTCAGATCATGGGGGCAGTGGCAAGTATTTTTGCATTAGGAAATGCCGAAAACTATTCTATTGTTATCAATGCAATGTCTGCCATTTTCAGTTCTTTTACCATTTTGTTTCTGTTCTGGACAATTACCCATTTTGTCAGACGTCTTTTAAATAAAGATTTTGATGAAATTTCAAAACGTCAGGAGATTTCAATTCTTTTTGCGGGGGTGATTGGCGCTTTGTGCTTCACTTTTTCAGATACATTCTGGTTTTCGGCAGTAGAAGGAGAAGTCTATTCAATGGCTTCTATGTTTATTGCATTGCTGGTCTGGCTTGCCACTAAATGGGAAAATGAATATAATGCAGGAGATAGCGAAAGATGGATCATTCTGATATTTTTTATTATAGGACTTTCGGTTGGAGTACATATGATGTGTATGCTGGCAATCCCTGCAATATGCCTTTTATACTATGCCAGAAATTATACATTTTCATGGAAAACCTTTGTTTTTGCAAACCTGATTACATTGGGAATTCTGGCATTTGTCTTCAAATTTATTTTCCCACTGATTATGACTTTGTTTGGGAAACTGGAGATTTTCTTCGTCAACGGACTGGGGCTTCCTTTTCATTCGGGAACTATTGTAGCGTTTGTTCTAATGGCTGCAATCAGTTATGTTTTAATTAAATATTCGGGAAAAACCAAAAGAAAGATATATCAGACCACTGTTTTATCTCTGGTCTATATGATCATCGGTTTTTCCTGCTGGCTGGTCATTCCGATCAGAGCAAATGCTAATCCGCCGATGAACCTCAACGATCCCGATACCGCAATCGGGATGAAAGATTATTACAACAGAGAGCAGTATGGTGACTGGCCAACGACTTACGGACAGAATTACACTGCATTTCTGGACAAAAAAGGAATAGAAAAAAATGAAGACGGAAGCTATAAAAGGCAGATCACAGGAGATATTTACGAAAAAGACGAAAAAACAGGTACTTACAGGAAAACGGGTGAACGTTTCAATTATGTTTTCAATAAATCTCATATCAGCTTTATGCCAAGAATGTTCAGCAGTGATGAAGATGTGATGGCCAATTATATCGCCTTATATGGTGCTCCTGACTTTACTTTCAATGATGACAATGAAGATGTGGCAGATAATCCGCAGGCCAAGAAGATCTTTGAAGATCTGAGGGCTAAATATGAAAATGATTCTATTACCGCTTCAGATTATTTGAAGGTAAAACCTTATAACCTGATTAATGTTCAGCGTCCTTCCTTTGCCCAAAATATGGATTATTTTTTCTCTTTCCAGAATGGATATTACTTTGTAAGATATCTGCTGTGGAACTTTGTGGGAAGACAGAATGACCTTCAGGGACATATGGAAAACACTCAAGGGAACTGGATTTCAGGGTTCTCCTTTATCGATGATATTTTATTGGGAGATCAGGATCATATGCCGGCTAAGTTTAAGAATGAAAGTACAGTGAAATTCTTCTTTTTACCGCTTATTTTAGGGCTTATCGGCTTCTTTTTCCAGCTGAACAGGGATTTCGGAAGATTTTATGCCCTTCTTTCACTCTTTATTCTTACCAGCGTAGGAATTGTTTTTTATACAGGAGTAAAACCGTTTGAGGTAAGAGAAAGGGATTATGCCATGGTAGGATCATTCTATGCCTTTGCCATTTGGATCGGTCTGGGAGCCGGAGCTGCTCTTTGGTTTCTTCAGTCAAAAATAAAATCCAATGGAGTTAATATTGTCTTTGGGCTAATATTGTTGGGAATTCCTTTTATGATGGGCTTTCAGAATTATACTTCACACGACCGAAGCAGGAAAACGGCCGCTCGGGACTATGCGTATTCATTCCTCAGGTCTTTGCCTGAAGATGATATCATATTCATCTATGGTGATAACGATACTTTTCCTGTCTGGGCCATTCAGGAGACAGAAAGATTCAGGGATGATGTGAAGACCGTTAACTTTACTCTTTTGGCCACTCCCTGGAATATTGATCAGGTTAAAAGGAAAACATACAATGCAAAAGGGATTCCGGGTGAATTAACGCATGATGAATACAGAGACGGAGTAAATGATCAGGTTTATCTGATGAAAAAAGAGGACTGGGAAGGCTTTTTTGCCATGCTTAAAGATCAGGGAGCCCCGGAAACGGAATTTCAGGAGTTTAGAAAATATCTGACTCAGGATTCTATGACGATGAAGGAGGCCATTAAATTCTTAAAGGTGAAATCTCCGGCAAAAGATGAACTGCTGAAGATGTATTTCGGCGAAAATGAATATGAAAAATATAATATTATTCCGGTGAACAAATTTATTCTTCCGGTGAATAAAGAAAATGCTGTGAGGGCAGGAATTATCAATAAGGCTGATCTTTCCAACGCTGTAGATCAGATCATGATCAGCTATCAGGGCAATACCATGTACAAAAGTAATCTGATGATGCTTGACATGCTGGCTAACTTCGACTGGAAGCGGCCGGTGAATTTCTCATCTGGAGGAATGTATGAAAGTGAAAATATATTTTATCTTGATGACTATCTGCAGTTTGATGGTTTCAGCTACAGGCTCGTTCCTATTCGTACCCCTCAAAGTCCGGATGGGGATAAAGGAAGGGTAGACGCCATCTCTCTTTACCATGTGGTGAAAAATTTCAGATGGGGGAATTTTAAAGACCTTAGTATTTATTATGATGAAACCGCTACCTCCAATATATTTGGTTACAGAATGTCGGTAAGCAGAGCTGTTTCAGCACTGGTTGTGAACGGACAGAAAGAAAAAGCACTGGAACTTTTAGATCTTGCCGCAAAAGAAATTCCTGTAGAAAAGTATAATGATCCACGTTCGTTAAGTTCAATGGTGACGGGGTATATTGTTGCCGGACAGGAACAGAAAGGTCTTCAGCTGGCGGAAGTACTTAAAAAAGGAATAATTGAAGAATATGACTATTACCATAATCTCTCTCCAAAATTTCAGGCCGCAGCCAGAAAACAAATGCGCTCAAAGCCTATGGAATATGCTCTTGTAGTTTCCGCTGTCACAGAAGCCTACAGAACATTAGGACAGAATGAAAAAGCTCATACTTATCTTTTAAAATCTGTTGAACCTATTGATAAAAAATTCAGTATTTTCATACAGGGTCTTCAGCAAATGGGTAAAGAAAAAGCCATGAAAGAATCTGAGAAAGTTCAGCAGATTGCTCCTTTTTATCAGTATTTGTTTAATGTGATGGAACCTTTTGATTCCACTTATTCTAAAAAGAAGGAGAGTCAGATTACTTCTGCGATGATCAGAGCGACACAGTGAGGTGAAAATTAAAATTAAAAATGAGAATGAAGAATGTAAGTTAGCTGTTTAAAATAAAAAAGCCTTTGAACTTAAAATTTAAAGGCTTTTTATCATCTTTTAAGACACTTTAGCAAACTCTTTTTCCAATTGTATCGCTTTTGGGAAGAGAATGTTATTTTCCAGATGGATGTGCTTATGCAGATCGTTTTCAAAATCCTGGAGCATGGCGAAAGCAACTTTATAAGTGTTGCAGGCATCAGCTGGCGGAAGATATTCATCGGTGATTTCTGCAATTTTTCTGAAACGCTCACCTTCCACAGTATGCTCATGCTGCATGATATGCACAGGGTTTTCTACAGTCCCGAAAACAGTTTGTGGCAGGGCAGCTCCGGATAATTTAGCTTTCATCATATTTCGTACAAAAGGAAACAGAATCAGTTCTTCTTTTTTCATATGAGCGGCCAGATCATGAGCGGAGTCATTAAATAAAGTGCTGATTTCAAATAATTCCGGATGCCTGTCACCGTGAACTTTACATAGTTTGTCAAGAAAATCCTGAAGAACAGATGTTTTATCTTCTACATAACGGTGGTGCTTTTTCTCAATATAATCTGTCAGGAGGTCAAGCGGCCAACTGTTGAAATCTATGGATGCACCTTCGTTTTCAGGAAGGGTTTCCAGTTCTTCGTAGATCTTTTCCGGTTTGAGTTTCTTTTGAGAGCAGGCTTCTTCTATCGTTCTTCCACCTTTGCAGCAGAAATCAATTCCATATCTTTTAAATACAGCTGCAGCCCTGAAATCTTCAGCAACGATGTCTCCTATAAAATCTGTTCTTGTATTCATAATATAATATTTTTTTGTCTTTTGTTATTTTAAAATTTTTTATTGTTTTTTAAGGGATAAAATATACTTTACCATCAGTTTAGCATTGTCTTTACTTAATCCTGTATGAGCGGTCATAGGAATTTCGCCCCAGTTTCCTTTACCTCCGTCAATAATTTTCTGCGCCAGCATATCGAGATCAGCCTCAGAATATTTCTCTGCAACTTTCTGATATGAGGGGCCTATTAATTTTGCATCTACTTTGTGGCAGGTAAGGCAGTCTGTTCCTTCAATCAGTTTCAAGCCTTCATCATTGGAAACTTTGGCAGAAACTACTGGTGCGGGAGGGGTCTCAACAGTCTGAGGAGCGGATTCGGAAGAATAAGGTTCCGGCTGTGGAATGGGAGTAGTTTCAGGTTTGGAACATGAAAAAATAAGTACAGATACAATCAATATCATTGCGTAATTTAAAAATGGTGTCTTCATAATAGAGATGATTTGTTATTAAATAATATGTTTTTTAAACTATAAGATAACTGCCAGCGTCAGTATCACAGCTTTTGCAGTTTCTGCGTAAATAAAAAAGTCGTGGAGTGGAGTAGGCGGTAATAATTTCCCTGATGAAAGTAAATCTACACGGGAATCCAAAACCGGAAGTATCCAGAATTTTTCAAGAATAAGAATGAAAATCAGAAGTCCTATGGTTATAAAATCCAATTTTGTATAATTTCTACGGCTGATGAACATGAACATGAAAATCAGAAGAAGGAATCCTCCTTGTATATTTGTTGAAATCCCAAATATGAGTTTTCCCAATTCTAACGCTGTCGGGAGCGTCATCCCCGGCACCTGAAATTTCAGAGGAGTCTCTAAAAAACTGACGGTGATAAACATTCCGGCCATCAGACAATACAGCATTAGTACTAAAGGGTTTTTAAGGCATAACTTCATTTTTTTATTTAATATATTAAGATCTTTTTATCTTTTATTATTGTAATTTTTTTTACACTTTTAGGTGGGTTAAATTTAAATCAAGATTATCAACGAACATTTGTATTCTGGAAGTTTCAAGCATAATGCGGAGATCCTGTCTGATGCTTTTAAACTGCTCATGAAGTGGACATGGGTGCGTTTCTGAACATTGTTCGAGTCCCAGACCACAACCGGAAAAAAGCTTATCACCATCAATTTCTTTGACAATATCGGCAATACTTGTATTCAGGTTTTTATGATCCATATAGAAACCTCCGTTCGGTCCTTTGGCCGACTGTACAAATCCTTTTCTGCTCAGATCCTGTAAAATCTTTGCGATAAAATGCTCCGGCGAATTAATACTTTTTGAAATATCTTTAATTCCTACGCGGCCACCATCTTTAGACTGCTGGGCGATGTAAATTAAAGCTCTTAAAGCATATTCGCAGGTTTTTGAAAACATTGTGCTGAATTTTATAATACAAAGGTAGTAACTTATTTTTAATAGAAGATAAAAAACTCTTTTATTTTTTTAAGCCTGCTAAAGATCATACTTCTACTCTTTATCCGGCAGGATTTCTGAAAGATTTACTGCTCTTTCTTAAGTCTGATGGTCTGGATTGCGTAAACTCGTGAAAAGTGTCGCTGAATGCACTGATTGAGCTGTATCCCACATCATCTGCAATTTCATTGATGGGTTTATCTGTGTTGAGAAGGAGTTCAATAGCTTTGATGATCCTTAAAGTTTTCAGATACTGAAGAAAGGAAATATCCATATCGGATTTGAATAAGCGGGATATGGAACGTTCGCTCAACCCGAATCTGGTACTTACATTGGCAAGTGTATGTTTCTCACCGATATTCCATTCAAGATAAGAGGTAATTCTCTGCATCTGCTTATTATGAGTGGATGGGAGAATGATAGGCAAAGGCTGTTTGTGCGTTTTGGGCAGTATTTTTTTTAAGGCAATGAGAAACTCAAAATTTTCATCTTTTTCTGTGACATGCTTTTCGTCCCATATCTCTGTATATCTGATCATCTGGATCAAAAGTTCTGAAGCCGGATAAATTCCCAGTCTTCCATAGAAAGGATCAGAATCATCATCATGAGCATAGAAATACAGCGAATGCAGAACCGTAGCAGTATGGCCTATTTCCAGGATATGTTCCATCCCCTGAGGAATCCAGAAGAAATGCCTGGCAGGAACTACATAGGTCCGGTTGTTGATCGTAATATATGCTATTCCACCTTCTACATAGCTCAACTGTCCTTTTGTATGCTTGTGAAATGGAATCAGCTTTTCAGATTTTTCGTGCATGACGAATACACTTTTATCATGTTCATCTATATGCGGAAGTGTTGCAATAAGTCCCATTGAAGTATTAAAATGATGATGAATATGCAAATATAATCATTTGGCCGGAATCATGTAAAACTTGACTATTTTAGATAAAAATAATCTCCAGATTGCCAATAAATTTGCAGAGCAATAATTCGAAAAATTCAGATGAAAATTTATCTCACCGGACTGCTGATGCTGGGAACTTCCTACACAATATCGGCAGGCAGCTCCAGAATTGATACCATACGTTTATCCCTAAAAGATGCATGGCACAGAGCTGAAGAAAACAGCCGTCATATTAAAATCAATACCCTCAGTACAGACATTGCCGAAGCAGAAGTAAAAGATGCCAAAAGAGAACGGCTTCCGGAAATTGGAGTTAAAGGTTCCATTGAAAAAGCTTCCAATATTCCTATTTATGAAAACGGAATTTTTTCGAAACCTACCCAGCACGAAGTGATCCATACACTTTACAGAGCAGGAGCAGATTTTTATCTGAATATTTATGAAGGAAATAAGCTGAACCTTAAGATTAAAGAAACTCAGACGCTTCAGAAAATTAAAAACATTCAAAAAGAACAGGCCGTTTCTGATATTCATTACAAGACGGCAGCCCTTTATCTTGATCTTCAGAAAACATTGATCTTCAGAAATCTCATCAAAAAAGATATTGAAGACCAGAAAGTACAGCTTAAAGAAATACAGACGCTTTATAAAAACGGAGTCGTACTGAAAAGTGATGTTTTAAGAATAGATCTTGAACTGTCCAAACGTAAAATGGCCCTGGTCACCATTGAAAATGATATTCTGATTGCAATGCAGAAGTTAGATATTATCCTGGGAATTCCCGATGAACAGATCATTATTCCTGAAGAACCATTGAGTGAATGGGATGAAAAAATGACATATAATGAGTATTTGAAACTGGCCATGGATCACTCTTTTGATTATCACGTATCAGAACAACAGACCGAATTGAGCAAAGTAAAACTAAAACAGGTAAAAGCCAATGTGAGCCCTAAAATAGGTTTGTACGGAGAGTTTTATTACGCCAATCCCCAGATTTTTCTTTATCCTTATAATCCTGACTGGTATTCATTAGGAATTGTAGGTTTAAAAGCTTCATTTTCCATATCATCACTGTATCATAATACTCAGAAAGTAAAAGCGGCTGCTTTGGAATTTGAAAAAGAAGAAGAGGTACATAAGGATACGGAAGATAAAATAAGACAGCAGGTAAAAGAAGCCTATCTGCGGTATCAGGAAGCCCTTGAACAGATAAAGGTAGCAGAAACCAACGTTGTCCAGGCCAAAGAAAATGCAAGGATTATGAAAAACACGTATTTCAGCCAGACTTCCCTTATTACCGATCTGCTGGATGCAGATATACAGCTTCTGCAGACCAAATTTGAACTGGAAGCAGCGAAGATTATGGCACAAAACAATTATTATCTATTACAAAATATTACTGGCACTTTATAATACAATGAAAAAAAAATATACCCCTACCGACAGGCTGATTACAAAAATCACAGGATGGATTTCAGTCTTAATCGTTGCTGCACTTATTATCTGGGGAGGTTTTACCCTTAAAAATTATTATCGGTACGAGCAGACCAATGATGCTCAGGTGCAGGAATACGTTAATCCTGTTATTTCAAGAGCAGGCGGATTCATTGTAGAAGTAAAATTTGAAGAAAATCAGGAAGTAAAAAAGGGCGATACTCTTTTGGTGATTGACAACCGGGAGTATGTTCTTCAGCAAAAACAGACTCAGGCAGCTCTTCAGAAAGCCTATGCAGAATTGAAAGTACTGGCAAGCAATACAGGTACCACAGCTAAAGAAGCCGCAGCATCACAGGCTCAGGTAGAGGCCAGTAAAGCAAAAGTATGGAAACAGGAGCTTGACTATAAAAGATACGAAAAGCTTTACAATGAAGAATCTGCAACCAAACAAAGGCTTGAAGATGCAAAAGCCTCATTGGATATCAATGAAAGTGATTACAAATCTTCCCAGGATAAGTATGCAGCATCCGTTTCTAAAATCAATGATATTCAGGCTGAAAAAACAGTTGTTCAGGCTGAAATTGTAAGGCTGGAAGCTTTACTGGACCGCCATAAACTGGATGTCAGTTATACAGCTGTTACCGCTCCATATGATGGAAGAATGGGAAGAAGAACTGTTGAAACGGGCCAAATGATTGAAGCTGGAGAAACGCTTGCATTTATCGTCAACAATGAAACCGACAAATGGGTCGTAGCCAATTATAAAGAAACGCAGATTAAAGATATGCATATTGGTGATCATGTGAAAATTGTGGCCGACTCTTATCCTGATAAAGATTTTCAGGGAACTATTATATCACTTTCTCCGGCTACCGGATCAAGTTTTTCATTGCTTCCTCCTGATAACTCCACCGGAAATTACGTAAAAATCGTACAGAGAATTCCAGTGAGAATCAGAGTGGATGGTAAAAGAAACGAAATTGATGTCCTTAAAGTAGGGATGAACGTGAATGTATATGCTGCTAAAAAGCATTCTAATGGTTAAAAGAAAAACACCTTTTTTCAAAAGATGGGCTCCTGAATGGCTGGTGAAAATTATACTTTTCTCCATGACCCTACCTGGAATCATTATATTCTTTCTGCCATTATCCAATGTCAATGCTGCGGCAGGATACTATGGCTGTGAGCCTGCCGATATTCAGTTTTCTGTAGCGCTGTTCTATGCCGGATATGTTGGCTTTTACAGCTTGGAAAGAAGATTTTTCAGCTTTCTGGCGGCCAAAGAATATTTTCTTTTATTCACAACATTACAGATACTGGCCTGCCTGATCTGCTATTTTACCCGCGAGGTGTATATTCTGTTTCCGGTACGTTTTGTTCAGGGAATGTTGTTTGCAGGGAATGTCAACTTATCGCTTACCCAGATATTCACAAGACTGAGCAGTGAAAGAGGTCGGGAAATCAGTTTTTCCGTGTTCTTTGGGATTCTGCTTTGTGCTATGCCTTTCAACAATCTGATCACGGCGGATCTTATTGATTCTTATAATTTTAATATTGTCTATAAAACGGCAATATTCTCCTATCTTCCGGGACTGGTTTTCCTGACCCTTGCCATGAGCAATTACAGAAGCCATGCAAGATTTCCGCTCTATAAACTGGATTGGGAAAGCTTTGTGCTTTTGAGTATCATATTGGTATTAATCGGGTATATCACCATTTTCGGGCAGGAATACTATTGGCTGGAGGATAACAGAATTTTAGGCAGCGTTATCGGAATTATAATCGTGGGGGCCATCTCTGTTTTCCGCCAGAATACGATTAAAAGACCCTATATTGATTTGAGAATCTTCAGATACCGAAATTTCAAAGTGGGTTTACTGATTCTTTTTGTCATGTATATTTGCCGCTTTGCTTCCGGGATTACGAATAATTACTTTGCGGCAGAACTGCATTTGGACCCTTTTCATATTTCATACATTAATGCTTTTAATCTTGCCGGGCTTGTTGCTGGAGTGATCATCGCCTGCTGTATGGTATTGCAGAAGAAAAGAATCCAGTACATCTGGGGCCCGGGTTTTTTGATGCTGCTGCTGTTTCATGCATTGATGTATTATTCTTTTGATGTACAGGCCGATGAGCACAATTATTATATTCCCTTATTCATTCAGGGTTTGGGAGTAGGGTTGATCATGGTTCCTACCATTATTTATATTATATCATCGGTTCCGGCTTCTATTGGACCATCGGCTGCGGCAACAGCACTGGTGGTGCGCTATTTCGGTTTTTGTATCAGCATTGCATTGATCAATTTTTTTGAACTTTTTGAAAAAAGCCGTCATTATAATGCCTTTCAGGATCATTTAAGTGCTGTAGATCCTGATGTTAAAAATTTTCTTCATCAGCAGACTGCCAAGCTTATTGCCAAAGGAATGCCTGAAGACCGCGCTGTGAAAGCTGCCAATAAATTGCTGGTAGGAAGAATGAATGTGCAGGATCATGTGCGTTTTGCTATGGATTATTATGAGATGATGGTGTGGATGCTTGCTGCATGTATGCTGTTGATTTTTCTTTTTCCTTATCTGAACCGTACCGCCCTGTATTTAAAATCCCGCAGGCTGTCTCCTGCATAAAATTGACGCTGAGATTTTAATAAAATTAAGAAGAGTGTAGCTGTTTTAGCTTATTTTTATAGTTGAGTGGTAAGAGGCTGTCTTTCAAAGGCAGTCTCTTTTGTATTGAAAAAAAACATTTTTACCTATCAAAAATGGATTAGTCTCCTTAAATATTTGAATATTTAAGTGTAATGATGTGATTTTGAGCAACTTATTTTTAAAAATGAAATCCCTTTCCTCAAAACCTAAAGATAGTGGAGTAAAATTTGACATTGAGACCTTCATAATCCTGAAAAAAAGTATTGACAACGGTCGGTAATAATAGTTTTTTTACAAATCAATAGTGAATCAACGGGAGTCCGAATTTTTTATAAAAAAACAGATCAGCGTAATTTATTTATAAACAGATGCTTGCTGATGATGATGAAAAAAACAGCAAAAAAATAGTTGGAAAAACTTGGAATTAAAAGGGAAATTTCTATCTTTGCAGTCCCTTAAACAAAGGGATTTACTTGAAAAAGTACGTGGCCGACTCGGTAGCTCAGCTGGTAGAGCAATACACTTTTAATGTATGGGTCCTGGGTTCGAATCCCAGCCGGGTCACAATCAGAAAGAACTATCCTTTGGTAGTTCTTTTTTTTATCTGAAAGGTGCCTAATCGGGATAAGCTGCAGACTGATGTAATGATAAAAAGTGCTTGATATAAGATGTTTCTCACTGCTGATTGAAAGCGTATAAAAACTTTAGATAGTTTCTCTATATCAATCAATGAATTAATTGAAAACACTGCTGTATATTTGTATATAACAAAAATCTGGGCACCAATATGAAATTCATTCATCAGACAGATCCTTTAAAATTTACTTTTTTTGAATTACACCATAGTCCGGATAATTATATGCAAAGTCCCTACAGGGCTGATTTCTTTGAAATGATCTGGCTTAAAAAAAATCAGGAACACGAAATCTTTCTTATCCCTCCATATCGCCTTGCTGAGATGAGCATTGACGATAAAGAGGGCTGTTTAATTGCTTTCAAAAGAGAATATCTGGAAGAAGATAATAAAGAATACGCACTGGATGTTTTTAATCTTTTCAATATGCACGGACAGTATTCCAGTTTTCGTTTAGATCAGGATGTTGTGGAAACCTTTGAATATCTAAAAATACTGATAGAAAAAGAATACAGTCATCCAATGGGAACTTTTCTGGCTTTAAAGGCTTTGTTAAAGGTTTTTTTACTGAATCTTATCCGCATTAACCAAAATTACTTTTTGAATCAGGATGTCAATCAGAAAAGGGTGTATCAGTTTATTATGCTGATGGATGAGAATTATAAAACAGAAAGAAAAGCAGATTTTTATTCGTCAAAAATGGGCATCAGTGAAAAGAGGATTAACCAGATTCTTAAGGATAAAATGAACAAGACCCTTACACAGCTTCTGCATGAAAGAGTCATTTTGGAAGCCAGCAGAAGCCTCATAGCAGGTGAACTCACAATAAAGGAAATTGCATTTGATCTAAACTTTGATGATCCGGCTTATTTTTCCCGATTTTATAAAAAGCAGACAGGTCATACTCCCGAAGATTTTAAGAAACTTAATTCAGTGCTCTAAACTTTCTTTTTGAATTCCGGTTTTTTCAGCGCCGTATCATTGAAATTTTTCAACCGGGTTACCTATTTCCAAATTGTACAGATGGATTGGATAATTGTGCAAGTACATTTCTACAGGGCTGATCTAACTTTGACTTATTATTCATGGCTGATCTTGTAGTGGAGTACAGGATTTTCAGCTCAATATTTAACAAGTATAAAAAATAGTAAGTATGGAATTGACAAAGGAAATTGAAAGCCAGATCTTTGAGAATATTGACGCTCTATTATCATCTAAACCCATATCTCTTGAAGCGGGTATCAGAAGATTGGACAACGGAATGCTTCATGTGGCTATGAGGAATGTTTTACACAACTGTAAAGGAAAAATGCTGGACTGGTGGTTTAAGTATTTTGAAACCACTGCCGATTTAAAGTTATGGCATCCTCACGATCATATAGAACACGGGGGATGGGATCATCAATGGATTAAGCATAAGAATTATATAGGGGCTACTATTCATGCAACAGAATCATTGGGAGATATTCCCCCTGTACCGGCGACAATCAAATTTCATGATCCTGCAGAAATTTTCAGTCCGGAAATTTTAAGAGAAGCTTATTGCAGCGGAGAGGTAAGTGCAGTTATTTATGCCAGAATTGGATTTGGGGAAAATACTCCGGTAGATTCAAACGGAGATCCGGTAGACGGCTATATGTTTCATGTGGTAAGAGATACGGTGCAGGGATGTACACTGAGAAGTCATTTTTTTCTGGGGGCATTAGCAGCAGACAGTGAGCACCAGCTGTCTGATGAAATCGGATTCGGGCTGATGGAGCATTGTTACAGTGAGTTTACCTATCTGGCGCAGATTCTTCCATCTCTTTACTATGCCGAAAATAAAACAGGAGATAAGGCGCCTATTCTATGGTAACTTTCCACGATAAGCTGTCTTTTTTTTATAAAAGAAGCGACATCGGTTTTGAAAAATAAAGAAAAGTTTATAAAGATGCTATGTGAAAAATTTTCATGTAGCATTTTTTCAAATAATTATTGCTCAGCAAGTTGTACGATCCGGTTCAGTTTTGAATTTATAACCGCTTTCGCTTTTGCCTCTTTAAAGAGAATTTTTTTAATAAAAAAAGCTTGAAAAAACTTGGAATTAAAAAGGAAATTTCTATCTTTGCAGTCCCTTAAACAAAGGGTTTACTTGAAAAAAGTAAGTGGCCGACTCGGTAGCTCAGCTGGTAGAGCAATACACTTTTAATGTATGGGTCCTGGGTTCGAATCCCAGCCGGGTCACTAACAATAAAAATTACTGGATTTGTAATTTTATTCACTGCATGATAAAATTCTATCTGCGGAAACTATAAAAAAAATAAGATTAAATTGAGTAGTTTTTAATTATTCAATTTTAATTAAAAAAGGCCGACTCGGTAGCTCAGCTGGTAGAGCAATACACTTTTAATGTATGGGTCCTGGGTTCGAATCCCAGCCGGGTCACTAAAAAGCAACTCCAAAAGAGTTGCTTTTTTTGTTTTCCTTCGGGATGAGAATAAGGGGTCAATTCAAGAAGGCCAGAGGGGGTGACACTGCTGAGCCAATTCCGATGGGATCTACTGGGCTGCTCCAAAGAATCTCTGCTATTTTTTAATTTATTTTAGTACTTTTTAAGCTTCGTTTTTGGATATTTGTACATGGCTCTATTTATAACTTTAGATAATGTCTATCAACTGTATAATCTTGATTCTTCGAAAAAGACGGAGGGAATAGTTATTCTTAGTCAACAAAATGACCCAAAGAAGAAATATACAGCGCATAGTCGCCTATTTGATGGCTTATTACTTGGCTTCATGGTACGAGGATCCATGAAATCGCAAATCCATTTTTTAGAGTATGAAATAAACACGGGTGATATTGCTGTTTTACAACCGCAATTAATGATTGACACAAAGTCATTGAGCGAAGATGCAGAAATACTAACAATTGGTCTTTCATTAGATTTTATTACAGAATTTCCCCTTCTACGTAAGTTTGTAATGAATAACCAAATTAGATGGCAGCCCATTATCAGACTTCAACCCGAAGATATAAAGCTCCAGAATGAATTATTGAGACTTTTACAAAACTTCTATCATAAAAAGCCGAGTTGTAATAAGACACAAATGCTACGGAATCTTGTTATGGTCCTGATTAGTATGATTTCTGAAGTATATTCTAATTTACCGAACAACAAAAGCTTAGTAAAAAACCGAACACATGAGATTATAGATGATTTTTATCGACTAATCTCAAAGTATGCTAACCAACAGAGAAGTGTTGCATTTTATGCAGAAAAGCTACATTTAACACCACAATATCTGTCGGCTTTCCTAAAACAGAAAACTGGAAAATCTGTACTACAGTGGATTGATCATATTACAATTCTGCACGCTAAAACATTATTAAAATCTTCTAATTTATCTATTAAGGAAATTAGCAATGAGCTTCATTTTGAAGAGACAAGTACCTTTTGCAGATACTTCAGAAGAATAGTAGGCGTGTCGCCAAAAACTTATAGAAACGAATAATAATTTATATTCGGCGATCTATCCCACCAACTTTCAGATTGTACGTAAACTCCATTAAACTGTCAATTCCTTCTTTTTATCTCTGTTTAATTTTACAGCATGAAAAAAACAGGTAAAAAAGCAGCTATCGGATTTATATTTATCACGTTGTTGATTGATATTACAGGTTGGGGAATTATACTTCCCGTGGTTCCTAAACTCATTGTAGAACTTATCCATAGTGATCTTAGTGAAGCAGCAAAATATGGAGGTTGGCTCGGTTTCGCTTATGCTATTACGCAATTTATATTTGCACCTATAGTGGGTAATCTCAGTGATAAATATGGAAGACGCTCAATTATTCTAATTTCTCTTTTTGCATTTGCTGTTGATTATCTACTATTAGCACTTGCACCATCCATTGGTTGGCTGTTTTTTGGAAGAATCATTGCCGGGCTTACTGGGGCCACTATTTCAACGGCTAGTGCATATATAGCTGACATATCCACCGATGAAGACAGAACCAAAAATTTCGGTTTGATAGGTGCTGCTTTTGGATTGGGATTTATTATAGGTCCGGTAATAGGTGGTTTACTTGGTCATTATGGTGCAAGAGTTCCCTTTTATGTTGCCGCTCTATTATGTATGGTAAATTTTTTTTACGGATTGCTTATACTACCAGAAAGTTTAGAAAAAGATAAACGTCGCTCATTTAACTGGAAACGTGCAAATCCTATAGGAACATTTAATTTTTTTAGAAAACAATCAAAAATATCAAACCTTGTCGTTGCTTTAATTTTGGTCTATGTTGCTCTTCATGCTGTACAAAGCAACTGGCATTTCTTTACCATGTATAAATTTAATTGGACGGAAAGAACTGTAGGCTTATCACTCGGTTTACTTGGTCTATTGATTGGATTGGTACAGGGAGTTCTGATAAGGTGGACAACCCCAAAATTAGGAGAAGAGAAAAGTGTATATTTTGGGCTGCTATTCTATGCCTTGGGTTTAATGCTATTTGCATTTACTAATCAAGGGTGGATGATGTTTATTTGCCTTATCCCTTATTCTTTAGGAGGAATCTGTGGGCCGGCACTACAATCAATAATAAGTAAAAATATTCCTTCCAATGAACAGGGCGAACTTCAGGGAGCATTAGCAAGTTTAGTGAGTGCTACGTCTATTATAGGTCCTCCGATTATGACCAGTTTATTCTATTATTTTACACATGACAAAGCACCATTTGAATTTTCAGGAGCGCCATTTTTTCTAGCATCCATTTTAATGGCGATTAGTGCAATTATTATATATATTACTTTTCAGAGAAAAAGCAAACCGTGATCTAAAGCATAAAAACGACACCACATAATGAGTACAAATAATCAGTCTTTATCTTTGTAGCTTACCTGATTTTTTCCGGAGGCTTTGGTTGGGCAGGTATATGTTGATCAATTATTTGTATAGATATGCCTGAATGGATTAATATCTTTTAGCTGATTTAATCACACCTCTTCCAGTAGGGAGTTCGGGTTTTGCACCAATGGGTTCACAACGAAAAAGAATTACTGTTTTAGTAATTCTTTTTTTTTGTTTTTATCCCATATATTTCATTACAAGATTGCCGGAATTTTCCTTTACACTGATTTCTTCTTTTATTTCTTTAAATCCTATTTTTCTGTAAAGGTAAAAGGCTTTGTCATTGCCCGGGGTTACTTCCAGCAATATCTCAATGGTATTGAACCTGTTTTTTACTTCATTAATTACCGCTTGTATTAATCCAAAACCTATATTTTGTCCCTGAAAATCTTTTTTCACATACATCTGATAAATATGTCCGGTGTTATTTTCACCTTTTACGAAAACACAAATACCAACAAGATGCAGATCTGCAAAAGCCCCATAAACGAACCTTTCCGGTGTTTGATCTTCAATATCACTTTCTATTCTGAACTTTCCGGTTTTTAAAGCTTCTTCATAACTGGCGCCAAATGATTCCGGATATGTTTTAAGGCTTTCAAGACGAATTGCCCGGTAGATTTTGCTTTCGGCGGCCTGCAACGGTCGATATGTAATGTTTATCATAATTTGTATGAGATTTCAAGCTGCAAATATGCATGTGATTTCCGAAACTCGGTCATACAAATGTAGTTAAATGTTTCTTATCAGTTAAAAAAAGTGAATGCATCATCAGCGTGATTTATTAAAAAATAAATAATAATTGATTTATTTTTTTTATCTCAAAATTTGTAAAGAACATAAGTTTACTGTATTACGGTAATAATGCAATATTGATGAAAAATTTACAATTTATGCTTGGAAAAATAAATTTTTATTCTAATAATTGGCATAATAATTTATGTATATTTATAATGTAGATTGTCAAAATAGCAGTTATTCAGTTCGTGTTTTTTGGTTTTTTAGATTGAAAATAGTATACCTACTCGGGGGTATAGAAAAGAAGGCTGGAGTAATAATATCAGGTTTTGGTACATGTTAAAAACAATAAGAAATATGCAGCGGTCATGGTTAAAATCGTAACCTATGCGTTTTGTATAGGCTTATTACTGGTTATAATTTCATGTAATAAGAACTCTCCGGATAAAAGAAGGGAGGCTTTTGATGTATCATTAATCAACGAAAATTCGGAACTGCAGCTTTCCGGTGAATATGAAGCGCTTATCAGATTAAATATAAACTATCTGAAAAAAGCGGTTAGAATGAATTATCCGGAAGGGAAGGCACTTTGTTATCTCAATATAGCAGGGGTGAACGTCTCTGCGGGAAACTATGAAAAAGCGCAGTTTTTCTTTAATAAAGCAGAAAAAAATCTCGAGCATTCAGAAAATTATTATCACCAGGCAACGTTTTACAACGATTACAGTCTGTATTTTTCTCATTTGAAATCATATGATAAGGCTATAGACTGTAATAATAAAGCATTTGAATATGCAATAAAAGCTAAAGATTCAGATCTCAAAAATAAGCTTATTCCAAGGCTTTATGTGAACAGAGGAATCTATTTTGCATGGAAAGGATGGCGGGGAACATCCCTGAAATCTTTTATCAAAGGAAACGAACTTGAAAATTCAGCGTATACCAATAGTATGGTTGCTCAGTACTATTTATTTAACCAAGAGCCTGAGGCTGCGGGAGTATATGTTGCTAAAGCAGATAACCTGATGCTGAGTCAGAAAACAAGTGATGTGGAATCTCTTTGGGTTTACTATACAATGGGATATTATTATAATGAGGTTAATAATAATGAAAAAGCAGAACAGGCACTGAAAAAAGCCCTCGAAATCAATATAAAAACCAGACGTACCTATTCCTCTCATATCAATGGTGTTTATAAGGCATTAGCAGAGCTTTACAAAAAAAAGAACGACGGAGGTAGAGCATATTATTATTTAAAGAAATATATGGAAGAGGAAAACAGGCTCGATGTTGCACGGCTGTCTACCATGAATAAGGCTACTGAGAATTTCATTTCTGAAATAAAGAAAGAATCAGACTGGCATAAAAATGATCTGCCGCTGTTCATTGCCCTGTCAATTGCTGTTCTCACTATCCTGGGGGGATATCTGAGAAAGGTAATCACGGTAATGAAGGTGAATAAGAGTGCCCTGAAAATGGAAACTGAAGAGCTGAAAACCCATGTATATACAAGGCAGCTGGAAGAAGTTATTGAACTCGCCAGGAAGAATGATTCGTCTTTTTTGCTGAAATTTAAAGAACTATATCCTGATTTTGTGAGTGAACTTCTAAAGATCAATCCTGATCTGGAGAATTCAGAGCTTTCTTTCTGCGCCATGCTGAAGCTGCGTTTTTCATCCAAGGAAATTGCAGATTATACTTTTGTACAACACAGATCTGTACAACAGAAAAAATACAGGATAAGAAAAAGACTTACCATTCCTGCCGATGTTGATATTTATGATTTTTTTGAAAATATAAAATCCTAAAAAGTAAAACGGTGTTTTTTCATCAGAGGATTTTTAATTCCTTTAATTTCAGGTGTTTGTTTATCATAACTTATAGATAGAATTTAGTTCAAGTACAGAAAACTCATGATACGTATTTTTCTTTCTGCTTTGCTTATTATTTTGGTTTCGTGCCATTCTCATTCTCAGGAAGAATATGAGAAAAATTTTGACGCTCCCTTGCTGAATCAAAATGAAAAGTATCGGCTTTCGGGTGAATATGATTCCCTTGTTAATCTTAATAAAAGATATTATAAACTGGCTGATAAAATAAACTATGAGGATGGAAAAGCGCTGTGTTATATCAATTTGGCAGAACTGAATATTTCCCTTGAAAACTATCAGAAATCACAGATCCTTTTTGATAATGCAAAAGAAATTATGAAAGATTCAGAAAATAATATTCATAAGGCAAGGTTTTATAATGTGTACGGACGCTTTAATCTTGAACTCAGAAGATTTGATAAAGCTTTCGAATATAATAGTAAGGCGATGGACTGCCTGCAGAAAAGCGGGAAATCTGAATTGAAGAATTATCTGACTTTTAATATTTATTTCAGACGCGCGCTTTACCTTGTTGGAAAAAAGCAGACTAAGCAGGCACTGGAATATTTTCATAAGGCAAAAAAGCTTGATAATACAGGACTTACAGACTGCGCTATAAGTGATTATGTATATATGTCTAAAAACAGAGATTCCGCGTTCAAATATGTAACGATTGCCTATAATAAAGCTCGGGACAGAGGAAAAGAAGATGGAATCGCTTTGTATGCCAATACCATTATGGGAGAATATTATATTGCGGATAAGCAGTATGACAAAGCAGAAGAAGTTCTTAAACAGGCACTGAAAATAGATGCAAAAACAAAACGGATCTATGCCTACTATGGGAAGTATATTTATAATGATCTCAGAATGGTATATGAGCATCTGGGGGATAAAAAGAAAGCTTATTTTTATCTGAATGCCTATACAGAGGCTAGAGATAAGACTAATACAGCACTACTGGCAACAATAAATCTGGATATGGAATCCTTTATCAAAGAATCAAGAAAAGATTCAGAAAAACACAAGAATAATATACAGTGGGTGGTTCTTTTTTCTCTTGCAGGCTTGTCATTATTAGGAGTATACGGATGGAGGATGATAAGCTTGCTGAAAAAGCGAAAAGCAGCTCTTAAAAAAGAGTCTGAAAATCTGAAAAATCAGATTAATGATAATTCACAGGAAGAAATCATGGAGCTGGCCAGAAATAATGATCCTGATTTCATTGATCACTTTAAAGAAGCATACCCTGATTTTATAAATAAACTTCTTGCTATCAATCCGAACCTGGAGAATTCTGAACTGGTTTTTTGTGCGATGTTAAAACTTCATTTCAGTTCCAAAGAAATAGCAAACTATACTTTGGTTCAGCACAGAACTGTACAGCAGAAAAAATACAGAATCAGGAAAAGACTTAATATTCCTACCGAAACAGATACTTATCAGTTTTTTGATGACCTGAATTAATTCCAAAAAAAACTGCCTGATTTCTCATGTCAGACAGTATTCGAAATATTCTCCTTTCACCACTCAAATTTTTAGTGGTCTTGTGCTCAAATTTGGATATTTTTTATCAAAGGAAGAAAAAAACGACTACTACACAAGTACTACATGTGAAATTGATGATCATAACTTTTTGATATATAGTAGATTGTATTTTTATAGAGAAAATGTATCCTTTTTGTAAGAATTTAAACCCATTCTCCACTATCAGGATTTTTTTTAATGATCAGCTTCTGACAGGACTTCTTTACATAATTGCTTTTATACTTTGATTTTCCCTAAATATCTTTTGGATAAAAATTTTATTTTCATGCAACTGAATTTTTATATTAAAAAGAATTTGTCCTGGATTTGGCTTTTAACATGTTGATAATTAGGTGTTTGATTTAATGCTGTATCGGTGTAGTAGGTCTTTTTTATCCTTTTTTGAATTTAAAATATAGATTTGTGGGTTAGACGATTAGTGGCATTCCTATTATGACTTGAATTAAGAATAATCATTCAAATAGTTAACTGTTAAATAAGCATATTAAAAGTTTCTCCAAAAAACTGGATCAAATGATCTAAAATGGAATTTATTTTTTCAAAATGAAAAAGGCTGCCTCAAATATTGAGACAGCCTTTTATCAATATTTTTAACAAAGCAGAATCAAAATGAAACAAGAATAAAAAGTCTTGGCATTGTGTCATCTCTCTACTGATCCGTATGATGCCCGTTAAAGAAATTCAGCATTTCTGTTAAAGCATTTTCAGAGTGCATCAGTTCTCCATTTTCAAGAGATTCCAATGTGGCTTTGGCTGCTCTTTTGCGCATGTTGACTTCATACGCTGCAATAGCTTCTTTTAATGTTTTGTAATTATTACCAGCGAGGTATTCACTGAGTTCAAGTGCGTCAAGCATAGCCATATTAGCCCCTTCACCCGCAAATGGAGGCATTACATGGGCAGCATCACCCATCAGCGTTAAATTGGACATTGTTTCCCAGGTCTGATCTAAAGGCATATAGTAAATAAGGCGTGGAATAAATGGAGTTGAAGCATTCTCAAATAATTCCTGCCAGAGATCACTCCATTCAGAATATTTTTCCTGAAACCAAGTCAGGAGCTGCGTCTTATCAGAAAAATCTAATCCACTTTCTGCAGGCCAGTTCTCATCTGCTTTGAAGCTTGCATAAAAGCCAAGATCACCATTGCCTTTCTGGCCCATCAATATATTTTTAGTGTTTCCAAAAGCCATTATTTTCCCGCCTTTAATTAAGGCATCTATATGAGGAGCATTTTCTTTTGATACATTTCCTTCCAGCATGATCACTCCGGAATAAACGGGTTTTTGGTCGCTCAGATAAGGACGTATTTTAGAATTCGCACCATCTGAAGCAATCACAAGATCTGCATACGCTGATGTACCGTTTTTGAAATGGAGCAGCCATCCTTCATTTTGGGGTTCCATAGATACAAAATGGCTGCCCCATACTACTGTTTCAGGCTGTAAAGATTCAAGGAGCATATTTCTTAAAGGACCCCGGTCTATTTCAGGGCGGAAATGTTCATCACCAAAATCTTCTTCAGGTTTGGCTCCGTGATCACTGAAAAAGATTTCTCCCTGATCATTCATAATCAGTGTTTTATCAGCGCCGGGGCGAAAGGTTTTTTTGAAGACTTCCAGCAGCTCAGCTTTACGTATAGCGGCCAATCCGGAGTCTTCATGCATATCCAGTGGAGAACCCTGTACGCGGGCATATTTATTCGTATCTCTTTCATATACTTTTACATTTGCATTTTTCAGCTGTAAAAGTCTGGCCAGTGTAAGTCCTGCAGGGCCGCCACCAACGATTGCTATTGATTTATTGTCTGTCAGCATTTTTAATTTAAATTTTACAGGACAAAATTACTTTCCCTTCAACACAGATAATAGTACAAATCGGTCGTTTTGGTTTTTTGACAATTCCTTCGGAGCTACTCCTGAAAATTTTTTCACCTCTTTGATGAAATGATTTTGATCCGTATAGTTAAGCTCAGGAAAAAGTTTTCCTTTTGCAATATGCTCCAGAGAGGCTCTGAAACGTAATATCGTAGAATAGGCCTTTAATGATAGCCCAAGTTGCTTTCTGAAATAACGGTTGATCTGCCTGCTGCTCCATCCTGTACTTTCTGAAAGGTCCTTTACACTCATTTCGCCTTTCGATGTATAGATCAGTTCAAAAAGCTTACGTTTTCTTGCATCTATTTTTAGGGGAATAAGCTCCTTTAGTTTTTTTATAGCTTTTACACAGCAAGCGTCAAAATCCTGTAAATCATCGGAATTGAAGTCCCAGAAATCATTGGGAAGATCTTTCCCGGTATTTAATAAGTCGGCAATGGAGGTTTTTAGAATATATTCAACGGCAAGAGGTTTAAAACTGATAATAAAAGCAGTGGTATGCGGAGAAATAAGCCTTTGCTCCGGATAGGTTTCTAGCCCGAGAAGGGTAATATGAAAAACTTCAGTTGGCGATTGTGAAAAAAATAGATCAACTCTTCCGTCGGGAATGATAACCACTTCTTTGGGGGTATCGGATAGATTATGAAATGTTCCTATATTTTCCACAAAGTAAGCAATTGCTTCATCGGGTTCGACAAAATTGTAATAAAAGTCATTGTCCATACTAGTAAGGGATATATACAGGTTTTGATAAAGAAAATTACAAAAAATAGTTAAACTAAAACAAATAATTTGATCATCTAATGATGTACACAAACCAAAAGAAAAAATAGACAATGAATAATATTTTTTTTATTCACATTGCCTTTAAGAATGCAATGTGAATAAGGTTTTTTAATTTTAAAACGTTACTTTTTTATTGGAAATATACATTTTCAAATAAAATTTTAAATATTTATTTGAAAAATAATCTATTAATATCTTATTTTTATATGAATGAAATAAAAAAATGGAATCCCTCCTGTTTTTATTCTAGACACTCACATTGATATGAAAAAAGGCGCATATATTCCTTTCTTGCTGGTTATATTATTTTCCTGTGCTAAAAAAAAGCAACAGAAAGCACCAGATATACAAAACTATCAGGTACTGACATTAGCACCCAGAGAAGTTACTGTTTATAATGATTTCCCTGCATCGATACAAGGTCAGAATGTGGTAGAAATTAAGCCGATGGTCTCAGGATATCTTCAGGATATTTATGTGCCAGAAGGAGCTTCTGTCACCAAAGGACAATTGTTATTCAGAATCAAGAATCCTCAGTATGAGCAGGATATCCTCAGCGCAAAAGCCGCTATAAAAATTGCTGAAGCCAATGTAAATACAGCAAGGATGAATGTAGAAAAGGCAAGGCCTCTGGTACAGCAGGAAATTGTCAGTAAATATGAACTGAGCTCTGCTCAATATACATTACAGTCTCAGGAAGCAGCGTTGGCACAGGCAAAAACGACTCTTGCCAATGCTCAGACCAATCAGGGATATACTTATATCCGCAGTCCTCAGAGTGGAACAATCGGTCTTATTCCTTATAAAATTGGAGCGTTGGTAAGCAGTACAGCAACAGATCCGCTTACGACGCTTTCCAATACCACCAATATATTTGCCTACTTTTCTTTAAGCGAAAAGCAACTGCTGAGTTTCATGAGCAGTATGAAAGGCAGTACCACAGCAGAAAAGCTGAATAATATGCCACTTATCAGTCTGGTGCTTGCCGATGGTACTATATATCCGGAAAAAGGCAGGATGGAAACAGCCAGCGGAGGTATTGACAGCAGTACCGGAACAGCGACCTTTAAAGTGGTATTTGATAATAAACTGGGAATTATTCAGAATGGAGCAAGTGCTACCATCCGCATTCCTGTCACTTTAAATAATGCTTTGCTGGTTCCGCAAACGGCTGTCTATCAAATGCAGGATAAATCATTTGTATATAAAATGATGAAAGGAAATCAGGTGATGAGTGAGGCTGTGACAACTTCTCCTACTGATGATGGTAATTTTGTAGTGCTGAAAAGCGGGATTAATGCAGGGGATCAATTGGTCCTTAACGGGCTCAATATTAGTGACAGCACAGTCATTAAGCCAACACCTGCCAATGCAGCTGAAATTTACCGTACCATGAAATCCAAATCCAACTGATCGCCATGCTGAAACTATTTATAAGAAGACCAGTGCTAAGTACGGTGATTTCTGTAATCATTGTTGTTCTAGGGGTTTTAGGAATCAGTGGTTTACCCGTTGCTCAGTATCCTGATATTGCACCTCCTACCATTCAGGTTTCGGCATCTTATCCCGGAGCTAATACCACTACGCTTATTAACAGTGTGGTTTTTCCGCTTGAACAGCAGATCAACGGGGTAGAAGGTATGACCTATATGACTTCTTCTGCCAGTAACACGGGTTCTGCCAGTATCAGCGTCTATTTTGCGGTGGGCGTAGATCCTAATCAGGCTGCGGTAGATGTTCAGAACAGGATCAGTACTGTTCTTTCTAAGCTGCCACAGGCCGTAACCCAGGCTGGGGTAACCGTAAGAAAACAGCAGAGCAGTAATGTCCTGATTGTGGGTTTATTCAGTGAACGTCCTCAATATGATCAGAAGTTTTTGCAGAATTATGCTGCTATTAACCTTGTTCCTCAATTGCAGAGAGCAAAAGGAGTAGGGGGAGCTACTATATTTGGGGGAGCAATGACCTATGCAATGCGGATTTGGCTACAACCTGATAAAATGGCAGCTTACGGACTGGTGCCTGCTGATGTAACCGCAGTTTTGAATGCGCAGAACTTTAATGCGGCTCCCGGAAAAATTGGTGATAATCTAGATCAGGCTTTCCAATATGATATTACCTATTCTGGAACATTGGTTTCATTAGAACAGTTTCAGAATGTAATTGTCAAATCTATTGGTAACGGACAGTATCTTTATTTAAAAGATGTTGCACGGATTGATCTTGGAACACAAACTTATACCAGTGCTACAGCAATCAACGGAAAGCCTGCTGTTGCAGTGGCGATCAGCCAGACACCGGGCTCCAATGCCCAACAGGTGATTACAGGGGCACAAAAAGTAATGGCTGATGCCTCAAAAAGTTTTCCTTCAGGCATTAAAATGATGGAACTGGTGAATATCAATAACTTCCTCAGCGAAAGTATTTCCAAAGTACTCCATACCTTAGTGGAATGTTTTTTACTGGTATTCCTGGTTATTCTTATCTTTTTACAGGATGTACGGTCTACTATTATTCATGGTGTTTCGGTTCCGGTATCTATTATAGGAACATTTTTTTTCCTGTATTTATTCGGATACAGTCTTAACCTGCTTACTTTATTCGCTCTCGTACTGGCCATCGGTATTGTAGTGGATGACGCGGTAGTGGTAGTAGAAGCTGTTCACAGTAAACTGGAACACGGTTATACTTCTCCCCGTAAGGCTGCAATTGATGCAATGGGAGAAATTGCTCCGGCTATTATTTCGATCACCCTTGTAATGGCTTCTGTGTTTCTTCCGGTAACTTTTCTGGGAGGTTCTGCAGGAGTTTTTTACAAACAGTTTGGAATCACTCTGGCAGTAGCAATCATGATCTCCGCAGTGAACGCTCTTACCTTAAGCCCAGCATTGGCCGCCATGTTTCTAAGGCCGCCGAATCACGAAGAAGAAGCAAAGAAAAAAGGTTTATTACAAAAGATGAAATCAGGTTTTAATTCCAATTATGAAAAACTGATTAATAAATATACAGATACAGTAAGCTTTCTTATAAGAAGAACATGGCTGACAGTGGTGTTGGTAATTATTTTTGGCGGATTGTTTTATGTGACTATTAAAAGTGTAGCCTCCAGTTTCGTTCCTTCAGAGGATATGGGGACTATATTCGTTAACGTAACTCTTCCGGTAGCCGCCAGTAAAGAAAGAGTACAGGCAGTCAATACCCAGATCGACCATATTGCACATACAATCCCTGAAGTACAGGCTTCTATGACTACGTTGGGGCAAAACCAGCTTGGAGGAAGCGGGAGTTCATATGGGATGCTTATTTTAAGGCTTACTCCATGGAGCCAGCGGCCCGGAGTTACAGATAAAGATGTCATACAACAGCTTACAGAAAAAACAAAACATATACAGGGAGCTTCTATTAATTTTATGCAGCAGCCTACCATTAGTGGTTTCGGAACAAGTGGCGGATTTACTTTTCAAATAGAAGACAGAGGAGGGCATAGCATTGGTGATTTTTATAACGTTGCCCAGAATTTTCTTTCAGCACTTAATAAAAGAAGTGAAATTCAATATGCAGCAACAGCATTCAATCCTAATTTTCCGCAATATGAAGTAGACGTAAATGTCGCAAAATGTGAAGATAACGGAATACAGCCTTCTGATATCTTAAACCTTATGAATGTGTACTACGGAAGTTCATACATCAGCAACTTTACAGAATTTGGACAGCAATATCAAATTATTCTTCAGGCAGACAATCCTTATCGGGGAACTGTAGAGCAGATGAATAATATTAAAATCAGAACCCAAAGCGGAACGATGAGCCCTATTTCAGAATATATTACCATGAAAAAGGTATATGGACCTTCTTCTGTTTCAAGATTTAATATGTATAATGCGATCTCGGTAAGTGGATCTCCCAATGCAAGCTACAGTACAGGGCAGGCAATGCAGGCAATCAATGAAGTGGCAGATCAGACTCTTCCTCCCGGATACAGTTTTGAATACAGTGGAATCAGTAAAGAAGAGCAGAGCTCCGGCTCTCAGGCGGGAATTATATTCCTTTTGAGCCTATGTTTTGTTTATTTGCTTTTAAGTGCATTATATGAAAGTTATATTCTCCCGTTGGCAGTTATTCTTTCGCTGCCGGTAGGACTGAGTGGTATTTTCGTTTTTGCCAAGTTATTTGGAATAGATAATAATATTTATGTGCAGATCTGTATGGTAATGCTGATAGGGCTCTTGGCCAAAAATGCTATTTTAATGGTAGAATTCTCACTTGAAAAGAGACATGAGGGGATGAGTCTGCTGGACAGTGCTCTGGCAGGAGCGAAAATCAGAATAAGACCTATTCTGATGACTTCCCTGGCTTTTATTTTTGGATTAATGCCTTTAATGTTCTCTACTGGTGTGGGAGCCAACGGAAATAAATCCATTGGGATAGGGTCTATTGGTGGAATGCTGTTTGGGACCTTATTGGGAATTTTCGTTATCCCCGGGCTGTATGTAATTTTCCAGGGGCTGCAGGAAAAAGCAGTAAGCAGTAAATATGACGAAAATGACGAACTGATTGTTGAAAATAAAAAATAACCCTCCGGTAAAAGTATGATACATTGGAACAAACAATATAATCTTTTTATACAGGTTTCGGCCTTTTCAATTGTGCTTTTCAGCTGCGATGTTGCCAGGCCTTATACAACAAGTCAGACTGTTCCGGATAGTTTGTACGGAGAAACCGGGGCAGATTCCAGTAAGAACATGGCTGTACTTTCGTGGAAGGAAATCTTTAAAGATCCCTTATTGCAGGACCTTATTTCTGAAGGAATTGCTAATAATCTGGATTTGAAAACGGCAGCGGCAAACCTTAAGGCAGCCGAGGCTAATTTTGTACAGAGTAAACAGGCATTTCTGCCTTCACTTTCAGGAAATGCTTCTGCAGGAGCATATGATCCATCCAGTTCGCAGGCCTCTGCTTCACAGATCTATCAGCTTTATGCCCTTTCATCATGGCAGGTAGATATTTGGGGTAAACTCAAAAGTACCAAAAGATCAATGTATGCCACTTATCTGGCGAGCGAAGCGTATCGACAGGCTGTGCAAACGCAACTGATAGCGAATATTGCTGTAACTTACTATCAATTATTGGCT
Source organism: Chryseobacterium sp. MEBOG06 (assembly GCF_021869765.1). NCBI lineage: Bacteria > Pseudomonadati > Bacteroidota > Flavobacteriia > Flavobacteriales > Weeksellaceae > Chryseobacterium > Chryseobacterium sp. MEBOG06. The sequence continues at coordinate 1,932,439 of NZ_CP084580.1, forward strand.
TATGATGAGCAATTGAATATTGTACAGCAGTCTCTTGATGTGTATTCTAAAGATACAGAAACCATGAAGATCTTAAAAAACAGTAATGTGGTAACTGGTGCTGCTGTAGTACAAAGTGCAGCCAACTATTATGCTGTAAAATCTACTGTGCCTGATATTAAAAACAATATTCGGCAGAGCGAAAACACGATGGCTTTACTACTTGGCCGGACACCGGGGCCTGTAAAAAGGGATGCCATTTTTAATGAGCAGGTATATAGTGAATTGTCAGTGGGAGTTCCCGCTCAGTTATTAGCCAACAGACCTGATGTAAAGGAAGCCGAGCTACAGCTCAGAAGTAATTTTGAACAGATCAATGTAGCCAGAACGGCTTTCTATCCTGCCTTAACAATAACAGGGCAAGCAGGTTTATATGCAACACAGCTCAATTCATTTTTTAATGCCGGAGCTTTTTTTGCCAATATTATTGGAGGGTTGGCGCAGCCGATCTTTAATAACGGGCTTAATAAGCAAAAGCTGAAAGTAGCACAGGCTAATTATGAAGCAGCAGAATACAATTACAGCAAGGTTTTATTGACCGCAGGACAGGAAGTATCCAATGCTTTATATCAATATCAGATGGTGGATGAGAAGTTTTCTTCCCGTAAAGAACAGATTGAAAATCTTGAAAAAGCCGTTTACTTCACAAAAGAACTTTTAAAATATACCAGCGCAACCAATTATACGGATGTTCTTACTTCAGAGCAGAGTCTTTTAAGTGCAAGGCAGAGTGCTGTTACAGATAAATTGCAGCAGCTTCAGGCGGTAGTCAACCTGTATGCAGCTTTAGGAGGAGGATGGAAATAAGCATTTTTTATCTATAAATACTCGATACTTTAAACTTATAGAGTATTTATTGACGGTTTTAATGATTCAAAAAAATAAAAAACCCGAACTGTAAAATACAGCCCAGGTTCTATCAAGATTAAAAAAAATTAAAAAGAATACCCTACAGAAACCATTACATTTCTTGGAGCTCCCGGGAATCCTCGTGTATAATCAAACCCGCCCAGGAAATAATATTTATCAAAGATATTATTGACATTCACTGCCATTTTCATTTTTCCGATGTGATAATAGACTGCTGCATTTACTGTAGTATAAGATGGCCACTGTCCCCAAAGTGCATTTCCTCCGCTGTCTTTGCCAATGCTGTTATCCATACGTCTGGTGTCTACATAATAGACTCCGGCACCGAAACCAAGCCCTTTCAAAGCGGTAGTAGAAAAGACATATTTCATCCACATACTGGCCATATTCTTAGGAGCTCCCGGTAATGCCTGCCCAACTTCAGAAGCTATGGATGAAGATTTTACCTCCGTGTAGTTATAGGTATAATTTCCCATAATCTGAAACTCTCTGGTGAGCTGTCCTCGGATGTCCAGTTCCACCCCTTTGGAAAGGGCTTTTCCAGACTGTCTGTATACCGGAAATCCGGTGGTACTGATCTCTCCCGTAGCAATGAGCATATTTCTGCGCTCAATCTGGAAAAGAGAAAGATCCATTTGTAGCTGGTTCTTGAAAAATCCGGTCTTAAGCCCGGTCTCAATCTGGAAGCTATGTTCAGCACTAAATGCCTTATCGGCACCGTAATCCTGATAATTTTGGATGAAATTTGCTCCTATAGGAGCGAAACCTTGTGAGTAGCTTGCAAAATAGTTGATCTGATCATTGATTTGATATGTTAATCCAATTCGGGGCAGCCATGCATTTTGTGTAGCGCTGTAACGGTTGGCAGAACTGATCGTTTCCGAATAATAATGTTCGTGGCGGAGTCCCAGAATAAGTTTCAGCCTTTCAGCAAAAGATATCTGATCCTGTACATAGATTCCTGTGGTCTTATACGGGCTTAAAAAAGGATAGCTTCCTTGTGGCAGCCATACATAATTGGTAAGATCATGCGTTGTATAGGTCGGATTATTAAGATCAAAGGTCAGAGGAACTACTTTTCCGTCTACTTTCTGCTGCCGGGCCTCCCGCTGCTGATTATTGCTGTCTCCTTCATATTGCGCATAATCTACTCCGGCTATCAGATGATGCTGTATTTTACTTCCTGTAAGATCCCATTTCAGGTATACTACAGAATTATCTGTGTAATCTTTTCCGTGACGGTCAAAGAAACGCATGTTCATAATTGTATTGTTGGGAGCATCAGCATAGGTGTTCAGTGTACGGTGTTCATTAACGTCTTCCTGGTAAACCGACTTCATATAGCTGGCGTTTAATGACAGATTATGGGTAAGCCGCTGGCTGAACCTTGCGCTTAAGGATAAAGTTCTGGTGTTGTAAAAGTCTGAAGGCTGGCTTAATGTAAATGAGCGGGGTAGGGCATAAAAATCGTTATTCCTTAAACCCATTCCACGGTCCAGATACCCATGGAACTGATCATATACCAGGTCTATATCCAGCTGAGTTCCATCAAGAGGTTTAAAAGTAAATGACGGAGCAATCATAAAGTTTTTTTGCTGATTGACATTTCTGAATGTTTTGCTGTCTTCATATCCGGCATTCAGACGGTATAGAATTTTCTTGTCTTTATCCAGAGGTCCTGTAAGGTCAATACTCGTCCGGATTGTCTGAAAACTGCCGACTGAGAAATTAACAGATCCTTTTTGTTTGTCCAAAGGCTTTTTAGTTACCATATTGATGGTTCCTCCGGGAGTAATATCCCCGAATAATGACGCTCCCGGACCTTTTAAAACAGAAACACTTTCCAGATTGATCGTTAGCGGTGACCGGTAATAGCTGTTTCCATAACTATAGCCTGACCGCAATCCGTTGACAAGGCGGATACCGGTTTCATAGCCGCTTTTAAAACCACGGATAATGAGGTCATCATAAGACGAAGCTGTGGTGACACCTGCCAGATCCTGTGCTATTTCACGGGTGGTATAAGCCTGTTTGTCCTCCATAAATTCGCTGCTTACAATAGATACAGACTGGGGAAGATCTTTAAGATTACCGGAAAATTTTCCACCCAGTTCCAAAGTATTGGTGAGATAAGAATTATTTCTGCGGGCTGTGACCAAAATTTCCTGAATATCTGTTTGATTTTCAGCCATGCGGATTGTTATTCCGTTTTTATCATCATAAGAAAGGGAATCCAGAGTAATATTCGATCCTGAATACCCTTTTGCATTAATCATCAACTGAGCCGGATACTGAACCGGATTGCCAAATTGAAATTTTCCATCTTTATTCGTAATGGCCGATGTTCCCTGGTTGATGGAAACCGTCGCATTGGAAATTATTTTACCCTCCTGATTCAGTACCGTTCCGAAAATAGTATGGGTTTCCTGTGCTGATAAGGCAAAAGGAAGTAAGAGCATTATACCATTGATGTATAATACCTTTTTGGTGATGTGCTTCATTGTATCTTTCTACGCTGCCGTAGTGTTTATTATTTTGTTGTAATCATTAATTCCATATGCAATGTAGGGTAGGTGCCTTCATAGCAGGATTTCAGTAATTTAAATTCCTGTTTCAGCCAATAATCATAGGCTCCCTGCAGGAAGGGATGAGTGTGGAGGTATAAACGTTTTATATGTTTCTGTTGTGCTGTTTTTACCAGTTCCTGAAATAATCGGGACGCAATTCCTGTTCTTCTGTATTCCGGGTTAACGAACAGCCTTGCTACTTCTACTGTCGTTTCTTCATCAATGTTCAGATGGGAAAAACGGTAGTCATAGGGCATCATTCCGATAACACCAATCAGCTTTCCGGATGCTGTTCTGGCTTGTAAAAAAGCTCCGGTAGGAGACTGAATATAGTTTTGCTCAAAGTTGACCAGATCTTTTGGAACAATCAGAGGATCAAGTAACGGATACAGCTGACGTCTGAATTCCATCACATATGGAAGGACTTCAAAAACATGGTAGTCTTCTACTGATGAAATAATTATTTCTTCATGATTTTTCATATATTTTATTTTAATTGAGGTGTAAATATTGGGGTTCCCTGATTGTCGGCTACGGATAAAGGAACCTGATAGGTATCTTCCAGAAGCTTTTTCAGCAAGTCTTTTTCCAGTGATTGAACAGGGGTCAGTTCATGGTGGTGCATTACAAAAAAATCATCTCCAAAAAGAAAAGCGAGATTAGGATCATGCATTACACACAAAACTGTAGTTCCCTCATTCACCAGCTGGCGGATTGCCTCCAGAACGGCTACCTGATAATGCAGATCCAGATGATTGGTAGGTTCATCAAGCATCAGAACATCAGGTTTCTGAACCATTACCCGGCATAAAAGTACCAGCTGACGCTCTCCACCGGAAAGAGAGGTATAGGGTTTATCCTTTAAATGGATTAAATTAAATTTCTGCAGGATATTCTCAACTTCTTTATAGTCCTGTTTTTGGGGAGAAAATCTTGAAAAAGTGGCCCTGCCGGTTAATATCACATCAAAAACAGTGAATGGAAAAGTAGTTTGATGGATTTGGTTTAAAAATCCCAGACGGATCGGTTTTGAAGTTCCTATTTTAATTTTTCGACGCTCCTTATCTCCGATCCGGATATTGCCCCGATAGCGCTTTTCCAGCCCGGCAATGATCTTGAATAAAGTAGATTTACCACTTCCGTTTCTTCCAAGAATGACAGAAAGTTTACCCTTTTGAAATTGAGCATTTACATTCTTCAGGACTTCATCTTTTCCATAACCGAAAGAAAGCTGTTCTATAGAAATAATATTGTTCATGAGTTCCAGTTTATGGCGTTTCGACGCATTAAATAAATAAAAACAGGAGCTCCTATAATCATAGTAAACACTCCGATCGGAATTTCAAAGGGCATCGCTGTACGTGAAAAATCATCAATTAACAGTAAAAAAGTTCCTCCGATACTTATATTGGCCCAAACTGTAATGGAATTGTTTGGCCCGAAAATCATTCTGCTGATGTGAGGGACAATTAACCCAAAGAGGCTGATCACTCCTACGGCCGCTACTGATGATGCTGTAATCATGGTTGCTGCTGCCATCAGGATCAGTTTCAACACTGTCGGATTAACTCCAACAGCCATTGCCTCCTGATCTCCCAAAGCTAAAAGGTTGAGCTTCCAGCGAAGAATAATGATAATAAAAAGACCAATAAGAACAGGAAATATTGCAGTATGTACTTTCTGCCATGAAGCTGTGTGCAGGTTTCCCATGGTCCACTGTATAATAGCCTGTAATTTATAAGGATCACTCAGGTATTGTAACACCGTCAGTAAAGCAGTAAACACTCCTGACACAATCATTCCTGCAAGAACCATACTTACAATGGAGGTTTTGGCTCCGGCATAAGACACAAGGTAGGTAATTGCCACAGCGATGACTCCAAAAATAAACGCCGAAGTATTAACTGCCATAACAGGGAATAACATCGCTAATGCCGCGCCAAATGCGGAGCCTGAAGAAATTCCAAGAGTGAACGGGTCAACAATAGGATTTCTGAAAACAGCCTGCAATACTCCTCCGGAAGAAGCCAGAGAAGCCCCCACCAGAAAAGTTAGGATAATCCGGGGTAGACGGACCTGCCACAGGATTGTAGGCAGACTTCCCTGTAGGACAAGATCGTCTTTAGAAATACCTAATTCCAGAGCGATATGATGAAATAGTTCTCCAAAACCGATATTCTGGCTGGAGCCTATGATCAGTGAGATACATAACAGGATAATAGGTAATAGGATCAGTAAAGCTCCTTTTTTAACGTTCTTTATCATCAGATCAACCCTTTTTTTCCATAGATCACTTCAAAAGCTTTTTTTACATCCTGATCCAGCTGTTCCTGTGTATACTCCGGCATACACCAGTGGCGAAGCTGTTTGGCAAACAGCATAAACTTCACAGTATGCGGATCATATGGGAATGATGGTGACATTACGAAGACCTGCTTATTTTTTACGGCTGGGAGAGCTGCCAGCTCCTTCAGGCTGTAAACGTCCGACAGTTTGGAATTCCATAGAACAATCAGATCAGGGTTCCATTTATACATGGTTTCTGCGCTGATATTAGGTGCTTCTACGGGAACCGGACATACATTTTGGGCTCCTGATAATGTAATAGCCATATCAATCAGGCTTCCTTTTCCTGAAGTAGACATAATACGTCCTTTTGACCAGGCATAATAAATTTTTTTCGGAGAAGTTTCTCTGGAGGCTCTCATTTTTTTTACTTCTTCAGAAACGTATCTCGTAATTTCCTCTGCGCGTTTTTGCTTTCCAAGCAGCTTCCCTACATTTTTCAGCTCATCAAGAATTTTTTCATCGTTTAAAGAAGAAAAAGTAAATACAGGAATTCCCAGATTTTCAATTTGGGTAATATTATCCTGATCTGTATTGAATGTGAGTACCAAATCAGGTTGGAGCCCAACAATACTTTCTGCATTGCTGGATTGTCCTCCGAAAGTGGGTGTGGGAATGCTTTTATTTTTAATCCGGTCATCCAGCTTGGACAGAAAGTTGTAAGTGTCTTCCATTTCATAAATCTGCTGAGGAATTCCTACAATTTTTTCACCTGCCTGAAGCATATAAACATCATCTACAAGGGCATTGTATAAAACTACAACGCGCTTTGCTTCGTGGGGAAGGATTATTGTTTTTCCTCTGCTGTCTGTTGCGGTGACTTCGGTATTGGCTGAGGTTTCTTTATTACCCGAATTTTTTTGGTTATTACAGCTCTGCAGCATTAATATAACCGCAGAAAAGCTTGTAATAAAAAGATTTTTAATTTTCATGTGTTTTATTTTTTACCAGATATCGAAGTGACTGATTAGATAGCAGCTGTGTGTCTGTAAGCTCAATGCGTTCACCATACCTGAACGATAGCTGTTCATACAGACGTCCGTCATAAGGAACTGCAAATTGCTGGTTTGAGGTTAAAAATACAGGAAGATGCTGATTGCCGATAAAGTAGCAGAAGTCTGCAGCTTCAGTATCATTTTTTGCAGAAAAACATATGGTAAGACAGGGTTTGATCGTAATTACAGCGGCTAGTTTCCCATTACAATATAAATGATCTCCCTGCTGCCATTCCTTAAGGTTGCCTAATCTCAGCTCTAAAACTATCCCGGATCTGGTAATCCGGGTTAATTTTTGCTTTTTATTTTCAAACCATTCGAGTTCCAGAATATCAGGATAAGAATCATTCGGATTTTCTCCTGTTTTCACATCATCTATTACGATTGGCTGTATTGTATTCATATATTAAGCTTCCTGGACAGCATTTTCTTTTTTTAATCTTACTTTTTCTTTCAGCCAGCTGCACCATTCGTCTATTCCGTCTCCGTTTAAGGTGCTTATAGTGATCACTTCAAGGTTAGGATTCACTTCGTGGGCATCTTTTGTTACCGCTTCCACAGAGAATGGGACATAAGGCAGCAGGTCAGCTTTAGAAACAAGCATCAGCTCGCTGGTTAAAAACATACGCGGATATTTTTTAGGCTTATCATCTCCTTCAGTAGAAGCAAGAAGTGTTACCCGGTAATCTTCTCCAAGATCAAATGCAGAAGGACAAAGAAGGTTTCCTACATTTTCTATAAATAACAGATCTACTCCGTCCAGATTGATATGATCCAGGGCCTGTAAGATCATTTGTGCTTCAATATGGCACATTCCTCCTGTTACGATCTGAAGTGCATCTATTCCAACTTCACGCATTCTAATGGCATCACGTTCTGTTTCAGGGTCACCTACAAGAACTGATATGTTGAGATCCTGGGCAAGACGCTTTCCTGTCTCCTGCATCAGTGTTGTTTTTCCGGATCCGGGAGATGAACAAACATTAATGACACAAATATTCTTCAAACGTTCTCTTATGGCTTTGGCTACAAAATCATTAGCCTTTAATAAATGAAGTGTAGTATTATCACATTGAACCGATCCTACACGGTTTCCTAAACTTTTTGGGTTAGCTGTTGACATATTTTAATGATTTTTTTGTTTAAAAATTACTTTTGAAATAAAGAGTTCATTACCCTGAACAATATTGGCAGAGGCCGTTCCGCAGTCATCACACACAAACCTGTGGTACCTGACTTGGAAGTCTTTTTCACACCGGTCACAGTGTGCAATAATTTCGTTGACGAGAACTTCGAGTTCCATTTCCTGATAGTGGGGATGATCGGTAATAAATGCATCAAATGCATTCTGGATCAGGACAGGTTGTACGTTAGATAAAAGTCCTGCCGTAACCTGAACCTTCTGAATATCTTCTGCTTTAGCGTCATAATGTTCTTCCAAAGTGTCAAAAATATCCTTCACTATACTTAATTCATGCATAGCTTATATTTTTATAGGTGAAACTGATTATCCGGAATTTTTCAGATAACCTTAATAAGAATTTGGCTGCAAATAATCCATTACATGGAGCTTACAGAGAAAAGTTGAAATCAGAAATCCTGATTTTTAAATTGTGGAATAAAAGATATCTGGGAAGATGGTAATGGTGTATAAATTCTGAAGCAGAACTTATTACCGGATTAGAATTGAATTTTGATCTCCATGAAAGTGTATCTTTTTCAAAAAGAGTAAAAGGGAGATCGAAAAAGGTCTTATCAATATCAAAATCATTTTCTGCAAGAGAAGCCATGAACAGTATATCGTGCTGCTGAACAGATTCGGATGATTTCAGACCTATTTGGTTTTCAGAAGAAGACGCATTGATATGATCTTTGCTATTCCTGGTGAATCCCATTTTTGCAGTAGAAAACAGGATTAGCAGAAAAATAATTGATATGTGAAAAGACTTCTTCATCAGTAGTACAAATTTAGACCTTTTACCAATCCCGGTTCTTACCAAAATCCTTTTAAAAATGTTCAAAATCGGGATGAAATATGTTGTTTGAAATAAAATGAAAAATGAATGATATTTTATGTGTTTAAATTGTATTATTTTGTTTATCAGTATTTTGATTTGGTTTTTATGAAGGCGTTCAAGTTTTTGTCTCTACTTTTGAATGTTAAAAATAGTGACTTAGACACACTGAAAAAATAGCTGAAATTTTCCGTATTTCTAAACCCTTGCTTTTATTAATCGTCAATATAATCAGAACATCATCAAAATTTAAAAAAGAGTCTTTTCATAAAGATAAACAGCCTGAAGCTGAATAAGAAGAATATCAGGAGGTCGCAGATCTGGTTATCTATTAATAATTAATGACTGAAGATTAAGATATTTTAATTGAAATACATTTTTAAAACCCTTTGAAATATAGATTTTAAAGGATTTTGTTTTTTATAGTTTATGCCCAAAAATACAAAATCCCTGTGTTAGTCAGCTTTAAAGTACCTATATTTGAATGAAGTAATGCATTGTAGAATGTTTTATAATGCCGAATGAAAAAGAATAATATGAAAAAAGAAACAATAGATTTTTTACACCATAATGAATCTGCCTGGAACAAGCAGGCACTGGAACCGAATGAATGGTCTCATTTCAGATTCTTAATTGATAAATATTTGCCAACTTTTATAGCATCCACGGCTGTGAAATTAGACTGAACCATACAATACAATGGATAAATCATCAATAAACAATTATTTTCATTCGTTATTTAGTATCAGGGATGAGGTTGTAGAGCAGATTACACAGACATTCAATTGTTTTGAACTCAAAGCAAATGCTGTTTTGCTGGATAAAAATACTATCAGTACAAGAACGTTCTTTCTGGAAAAAGGATATGTACGTTCATACATCCTCAATGAAGATAATGAGGAGATCACCACCAATATTTATGCTGCACCGTGTTTTGTAAATGATTTTTTATCCTTTTTCAGACAGCAGCCTACCAAAGAAATCTACCAAACGGTTACAGATTGTACGTTCTGGGAAACGGGTCTTGAGAATGTTCAGAATAATTTCCATACTGTTCCGGAATTCAGAGAGTTCAGCAGGCTTCTTTTTGTGCTCAATTATCATAATATTCATGACAGACTGATTGAAATGGCCAGTCAGAAAGCTTCCACAAGATATTCTAACCTGATGAAGAAGGATCCGGATATTTTCCGCTACGTTCCTCTGAAAGTCATTGCGTCTTATCTGGGAATAAAAGACAGTTCGCTGAGCCGCATCAGAAGAGAGATTAAGAAAATATAATTTCTTTTCATTTGTCAAGTGATAGTTTAAAATTTCTCCTCCATCTTTGTTAAAAATAATGTAATGAATAAAAAACATATTGTGGTTGTTGGATTGGGTGGTGTAGGCGGATATTTCGGCTTTAAAATAAATCAGATCAATGAAACTTCCGGGAAATATAAAGTTACTTTCGTGGCCAGGGGAGAAACTTATGATAAAGTAAAAGAAAACGGACTGGTTCTTTTATCTCCGGAACATTCCGTAGATCATACTTACCCCAATGCTTTAGAAAAGAATATCAGTGACGTTAGCAATCCGGATCTGGTACTTATCTGCGTGAAGGAATATGATTTGGAGAACGTCTGCAGACAGCTCGCAGAGGTGATTCAGGATGACACAATATTGCTTCCTATGATGAACGGAGCCGATATCTATGACAGAATCCGTAAAATAATTTCTGATCATACAATATTACCAACCTGTCTTTATGTGGCTTCCCATATTAAAGAAAGAGGAATAGTAGAACATAAAGGAAAAGCAGGAAAAGTGATTGCAGGGAGAGATCCTGAGCATTTTTCCGCTGATGTGGACTGGGTTATAAATTTACTTCAGGAGAGTAAAATTGATTTTGATTTTAAAGATAATTCTCTGACAGATATCTGGACCAAATTTTTCTTTATTGCAAGTTTTGGTCTGGTAACTGCAAAGCATAATTCATCCATTGGAACTGTTTGTACTGACAATCTGCAAAAGCAGGAAGCAACAGAAATTATGAAAGAGATGAAATTGATTACCGACAAAAAAGGAATTGAACTTCATCCGGATATTATTGAAGCAACTTTTGAAAAGGCCGCTGCGTTTCCTTTTGAAACCCCTACCTCTTTACAACTGGATGTTCATTCCGGGAAGAAAGATAACGAACTGGAATTATTTGCCGGAGCAATTTTAAAATATGGCAGAGAACTTGGAATAGAGACTCCTTTTACTCGAAAAATATATCTGGAGATCAAAACACAATAGATTTTGGGTAAAGACAAGTGGATCATCTTATATAATTAAGGCGGGTTTTAACCCGCCTTAATTGATAAATAGAAATTTAAATATAAAGCTGCAAAATGCATTCACTGATGGTAAAGGTTTACCGACCACAATCGCTGATATGCTTTTAAGATCAAAACTCACGGTCACGGTCTCTTATGTTTCTGAATTTTGTATTAAAGAAGATATCAGCTTTGGTATTAAACTCATCTGTATAAACCACTAAAGTACTGTGGCCGGAATTAGGCAGGATCCAAAGGTTGGCTCTGGGAATATTTCTGAAAATTTCCAGCGTATGTTCCGGTTTTATGACATCATAATCTCCTCCTGTTACCAGAACCGGAATTTTAATATTGTGTAAAGCTCTGTGGTCTATATTAGGTTGTTCACTTAATAACCTTTTGTATTTGAGAACCATATAATCCAGGTCAGTTTTATTCTTGTTTTTAGCAAACTGATCTTTAAATTTTGTATAATTGGAACTTACCCTTTTGAAAACATCTGACTGTACTGCAGTTGAATCCGGACGCAGATTAGCTCCGGTAATAATTAGCTTTTTTACCTTTTCAGGATGCCTGATGCTTAGCAGCAGACCATTAATCCCGCCATCACTCCAGCCAATGACAAAAGCTGAATCAATCTTCATTTTTTGAAGCAGTTCAGCATAATCATCCGCCATCATTTCATAGGTAAGAGCATCTCCTCTGTCTATTGATTTTCCATGTGCTCTGCTGTCAGCAACAATTACTTTATAATTTTTTGAGAAAAAAGGAATTTGTTTAGAAAAATCAACAATTGAGCCTCCGTTTCCATGGATAAGGAGTAAAGGCTGCCCCTGTCCATACGTTTCACAATACATCTTTATACCATTGACTTCATAATACTTGCCGGCTGCCGGATTATTGCCATAACCGGACTTTTCCAAAAGCTGTATATATTCTTTTTTGATTTCCGTGATATCTGTCTGTGCAGAAAATAAAGCAGGTAATAAAGTGAGAAAAAATAATATCTGTTTCATAATTTATAATAGGGTGTTAAAATTATTGATGATATTTTGCTTCCCGATTAGTAGTAAATATTCAGGTCTTGTTACACCATTATTTTAAGTGGCGGATACCCTAAAAAGTTTAAGAATTATGCATGAAGTTCTTCCGGTTCAGCAGCACCTCTTCCGTTTCCCGATGGTCAGGATCATCAACACAGCAGTCTACAGGACATACCGCTTTACATTGTGGCTCTTCATGAAAACCTTTACACTCCGTACATTTTCCTGATACGATATAATAAACATCATCCGATACCGCCTCATTAAAGGCATTGGCATCTGCTTCAGAACCGTCCGGAAAAGTGATATGACCGGAAAGTTTTGTTTTGTCCTGCCAACGCCAGTCGATAGCCCCCTCATAAATAGCTGAATTGGGGCATTCCGGTTCACAGGCTCCACAGTTGATGCAGGCATCTGTTATTTTTATAGCCATATTATATTATTTTATTTTAAGATTCCAGTAAAAGGAATTTCTTTTAACAAGTTCTGTTGCGGAAATCCCTATTCAACTTAATTAAAGCATTTTCAACAATTTATATACATCATAAACTGTGCAAACTTTTACTTTTATCTGTTAATCTGAAGCAATTTGTACAGAAAGTCCATCCATCTGAGCGGTAAGATAGATCTGGCAGGCTAACCTGCTGTTTTCGTTGGTGTTGAAAAGTTCAGAAAGAAGGGCTTCTTCAATATCATTTTTTTCAGATAGTGCTTTTGTATCATCAGGAATATAGCAGTGGCAGGTGGCACACATGGCCATTCCTCCGCACATCGCTTCCATAGGGAGATCATAGGCTTTACACATATCCTTTAAGGTGAGTCCCATATCTGTGGGGCAGATCAGGACGTGCGTGTTTCCTTCCTGATCTGTGACGGTGATGGTAATTTCATTCTTCATAGGATCAGCAGCGTATTTTTAGAAGTCCGGCTTCAATAATCAATATGTCCGTTTCTATCATTTTAAGAGTGGTTTATGGTAATTTTTTCTATTTTCTTAGTGGTAGCAATATTGATAAGTTTGTCAAATTTATCAGCGTAAAGAGATGATATTTTTATATGATCACTGTCCAGCAAAGAATTTTTAATAATAGGTATACTGAAGGGCAGAGGCCATGCCCGTAATGATTTGGCAACAGAATCCATTGTATTGATTCCCTGCATAGCCTGTAAACCATCTGCCCAGCACACCAAACCTATTGTTTTGTCTGTAAGATAAGGCTCGTAGCTGTTAGCTGTCACTTCAAGCCAGTCCAGACAGTTTTTCATAACCCCCGGAATACTTCCGTGGTAAAGAGGAGCCAGCCAGAAATGGACATCAGCATCCCGGAATAACTGAGTCATGCGTTCTACGGCCAAAGGAGTTTTGGTAAGGGTTACATCAAATAAAGGAATTCCGGAATCAGCTAGGGTAAAAATGTCAGAATGAATTCCCAGTATTTTGAGGCGCTCTGCAAAATATCCTGAAATAAGCCCGGATGTGGATTCGGTTCTTCTTTCCAGTGACCCGTTAAATATGATTGCTTTCATTTTTTTATCTTTTAAAAATTACTTTTGGTAAGCCTATTTCACCATACATCAGACTTTTGACCAGAGGTTTCAGAAGTCCTGCCGCAAGCAGATAAAGCGAAGGATCATAGCTTGTGCCCGCTCTTACAACTACTTTCTGATTTTTAAAATGCTTCATATCCGCATAGATGAGACGGCGCTTCCAGAGATCAAGCAGAATCTTTTCGGCATTGTTTAAATCCGCATAGGCGGCATAGGGAGTTAGTTTCTCCATTAGCAGCATATAAGCCCACGGCGGAATAATAGCCTCCGTAGAACAAATGATTCCTACTGCTTTTTCATTGTATACAGAAAAGTCTGCTTCTGCAATGGATGCTTTAAACTCCTTCTCCTTGACAATCATTCCCATAAAAAGATAATCTTTGATATCCAGTTCCACAATTTCTGTAGTAGGTCTGTAGTCTAAAAGATCAAGTGCAATAATGCCTGAAGTCTTTGCTTTATTGATGAAAGTTTCCTGATTCATAACTGTAGTTAATTATCTTACTTTAGAGAGTGCTTCTTCGTATTTCTTTTCAACAGAAGACCAGTCCAGTACAGACCAGAATGAATCCACATAGTCTGCTCTTTTATTTTGATAATGAAGATAATAAGCATGTTCCCATACATCGATCCCAAGAATAGGAAAGCCTCTGCTCATCGTAAGAACGTCCATCATGGGATTATCCTGGTTGGGAGTAGAGCTCACCGCAAGAGAACCATTGAATTTTACAAATAACCATACCCATCCGGAACCGAACTGGCTAAGACCTATTTTTTTCATCTCTGCCTTAAGGTTTTCAAGATTTCCGAAAGTTGAGATAATAGCATCATTAAGAGGGCCTTCAGGATTTAATTTTGGCTGCGGAGAAAGAATTTCCCAGAATAAAGAATGATTGAAATGACCTCCGCCGTTATTTCTTACTGCAGGACTATATTCACTTATTCTTTGCAATAATGAATCAAGATCAGGATGCGTTTCATTGGTTTGTGCTAATGCTGCATTTAAGTTATCAATATAAGCCTGGTGATGACGCAGATGGTGGATAGTCATGGTTTCTTTATCTATAAACGGCTCCAAAGCATCATAAGCATACGGTAAAAGGGGAAGTGTAAATGGTTCCATTGTATTTATTTTTTTAATTAATGTATCGCAAAGATAACACTATATTTAGATAAAACAACTAATTTGTTGTTTTATTAGTTTGTTTGAAATGATAAATAATGCATTGTGAATAATTGATTTACGCTCATAATTTAAAGATTATAGAAAATGATTATATTTGTTGTTGAAAAATAAAACAACCTAAATATTGTCAAATGAAGAAGCCCGCAGCAGACCGCATCCTGATGTTTCTGAAGATGAGGGGAGAGGCTACATCACTTCTTATTTCTGCAGAACTGTCTATTACAAAAGAGGGTGCGAGAAAACATTTACTGAATCTTGCTGAAGAAGGGTTCATCCAGCCATCTGTGAAGAGCGAGGGTGTTGGCAGACCTACGACTTATTATACGCTTACTGAAAAGGGACTGGCTCAGTTTCCGGATACTCATGCAGAAGTAACGGTTGAAATTCTGAAGTCTGTAAAAAAACTTTTAGGAGAAAATGCACTGGAGCTTCTGATCACTGACCGGGAGAAGAACACGCATGAGCGGTATGAAAAAGCACTTTCCAGGACGAAATCTCTTGAACAGCGTCTGGAAGTTCTCACAGAAGTACGTAGTAAAGAAGGATATATGGCAGAATGGAAAAAGGAGGGTGAAGAATATTTTCTTATCGAAAATCATTGCCCGATATGTGCTGCTGCCACAGAATGCCAGGGTTTTTGCCGTGCAGAATTATCTAATTTCCAATCACTGATTGGAAAGGAATATAGAGTAGAAAGGGTAGATCACATTATTTCCGGTGGACAGCGCTGTGTGTATAAAATCAGTCAATAATTCATTACATATACTATTTCATTTAAATAAGATGGCATTGAAAGCAGTAATATTCGATATGGATGGAGTTCTTGTAGATTCCGAAGGTTTCTGGGCAAAGGCGGAACTGGACGTATTTTCATCATATGGCGTACAGGTTACAGATGAGCTGGCTGCACAGACCAAGTATATGACAACCGAAGAGGTGACGAAATTCTGGTATGAGAAATTTCCATGGGAAAACCTGAATGTCTCTTATGTAGAGCAGCAGGTAGTATCAAGGGTGATCGAATTTATACAAACTGAAGACTGTACCATGAACGGTATACAGGAATTTATTAAAAATCTTAAAAATAAAGAATATAAGGTAGGCCTAGCAACCAATGCCCCTTTGAAGGTTGCCGATGCTGTCCTGGACAAACTAAAGGTTCGGGAACTTTTTGACAGCGTGCATTCATCAGAATCTGAAGCGCAGGGGAAACCGCATCCTGCTGTATATCTTACTTCAGCAAAAAAGCTGGGGGTATCTCCTGAACATTGTATTGCTATTGAGGACAGTCATTCAGGATTACGGGCGGCCAAAGAAGCAGGAATGAAGACCGTTGTTTTTACCAATAATGATGAAACAATAGACTTTGATATCGCAGATTTTAAAATTTTAAACTTTAAAGAAGGGGTATTACCTGCCTGATAACGGAATTATGAATTTTAATACAACCGAGCTTTCTGATTATATCAACCTGTTTTGGCAGTTTTCATGGCCACAATGGATTATATTTAGCTTTATAATCAATATCCTGTTGTATCTCTTTTCAATAGGGCTGTATTTATTTATTGATAAAACATGCCGTAAAAATTTATTGCAGGAAAAAAATCACCCTGTTTCAAAATCAGATTTTTATCTCAGCCTTTTTACAGTAGCCTGCAACAGTCTGGTGATGCTGCTGGGTGTTTTTCTATGGAAAAATGGCTGGCTTGAACCTGGAAGTAATCTTTCAGCAGGTATTATTGTTTTTGAAGTAATCGCATTGCTGCTTGTGATGGATTTTCTAATGTATTTCTTTCATTATGCAGCTCATTTACCTTTTGTATACAGACTATTGCACGGAAAGCATCATGAACATGTAAGTACCAATTATTTGAGTCTTTTTGTTCTTCATCCATTTGAAACTGTCGGTTTTGGGTTGATGATGCTGGTGGTATTAATGTGCTATGATTTTTCTGTTGTTGCAATTTCTGTCTATTTACTGATCAATCTGATTTGGGGAACTATAGGTCATCTGAACAGAGAGTTTTTTCCCGCTCAGTTTGACCGTTTTTTTGTAGGGACTACAAGATTTCACAACCTGCATCATTTGGATGAGACTAAAAACTTTGGTTTTTATACATCCATCTGGGACAGGCTGTTTGGAACTTATAAATAGTATTTCTGACATTGCGGGAGAACTGATCCCTCTTTGGGTAGCGTACTCTCCAGAATAGGCATAATCAGAATTTGATATGATGTAAAACTTTACCCAGCAGATTATTAAGATTTTCCAGTTCTGCAGAGCTTAGTATTTCCGCAGTCTGCTTCGTAATATTTTTCCTGAATGTTTCTGAATTTTCTATAACAAACCGTCCTTTTTCTGTGGCAGAGAGGTTGAATTTTCTGCGGTCGGTTTCATCCTGTTTCTGAATGATGAAATCATGATTGATCAGGAACTTCAGCTGTTTTGAAATAGCAGCCTGGCTGATATTGAATGCCAATGAAATTTCTGTTCCTGTTGCTCCCTCTTTCCGCAAAATAAATTCAATGATATTATAATGAGCTGCTGTGACCCCGTTAATATCTCCTCTGTTCATATGCGCCAGAATGAGACACTGAAAATCAGTAAATGTGTTAAAAAACTCTTTTTCAATAGATTTCATAATAATTATACTTAACTTGGTTAATAATTTACAGAGTTAATAATTTAAAAAATGAAAAATATAGAAATTACAAATGCCAGGCAAAATAATCTCAAAAATATTTCCATAAAAATTCCAAAATATAAGATCGTAGTTTTTACAGGAGTATCAGGTTCAGGAAAATCTTCTTTGGTTTTTGAGACTATCGGGGCAGAAGCTCAACGGCAAATTAATGAAACTCAGAATAGTTTTATAAGAAACCGGCTGCAGCATTATGGCCTTCCGGATGTAGATAAAATTGAAAATCTTAATGTTCCTATTATGATCAATCAGAAAAGGCTGGGCGGAAATGTAAGATCTACCGTGGGGACAGCAGTGGATGTATCTGCTGCTTTAAGGCTTTTGTTTTCAAGAATGGGAGAACCGTTTGTAGGATATTCCAATGTTTTTTCGTTCAATAATCCGCAGTGAATGTGCCCCGAATGTGAAGGATTAGGCTTTATCCAGACCCTGGATGTCAATACTTTAATTGACCGTAATAAATCTTTACATGAGGGAGCTGTTCTATTTCCTACCTTTCAACCTGGTGGCTGGAGATTAACAAGATACACCCAATCCGGCTATTTTGATAATGATAAAAAGCTGAAAGATTTTACCCCTTCAGAATGGGAAATGCTATTAAATGCAGCAGAACATAAACCTCAGCATCCTCATAAAGATTGGGGGAAAACCGTAAAGTATGAAGGCATTATTCCAAGAATTGAAAAAGCATTTCTGAAAAAAGATTCCAAAGAAAATATAACAAGAAAAGATGCCCTGAATCATGTGGTCATTACCAGAACCTGTCCGATATGTAAAGGAAAGCGATTGAATGAAAAAATATTATCCTGTAAAATTAAAGGAAAAAGTATAGCCGATTGTACAGCGCTTTCCGTTGATGAATTACTGGAGTTTATTACTTCTCTTGATTCACATCCATATGACATAATTATCAGCGAGCTTGCGGTAAAACTTCAGAATATTATGACCATCGGACTGCAGTACCTGACCCTTGACAGAAATACAAATTCGCTTTCAGGAGGTGAATCTCAGCGGATAAAAATGGTACGCAGTCTAGGAAATAGTTTAGTGGATCTCTTATACATTTTTGATGAACCCAGTATTGGACTTCATCCAAAAGATCTGGAAAATATTGCGTCTATCATTCAGCAAATCAGGGATAAAGGGAATTCTGTTTTAATTGTGGAACATGACCCCGATCTGATTAAAATGGCAGACTGGGTTATTGATATAGGACCCGGTTCTGGAAGGAATGGAGGGGAAGTGGTATATGAAGGGACATTTGAAGACTTAAAAATGTCTGGAAGTAAGACGGGAATATATTTTTCCAAGAGGCCATTTATCAAACAAAAATTTAAAAGCCCTTTAGGCTATCTGGAAATTAAAAATGCCAGTCTCTATAACCTCAAAAATGTGACGGTTCATATTCCGACCGGGGTAATGACAGTGGTTACCGGAGTGGCAGGATCAGGGAAAAGCACCTTAATCAATCGCATTTTACCGGATTTTTATCCTGATGTAACCATAATAGATCAGTCATTGTCTGCAGCCAGTGCCCGTTCTAATTTACTTACTTACCTTGGAATATCAGATATTGTACGCAGACTTTTTGCCCGGTGTAATCATGCTTCCGACAAACTGTTTAGCAGAAATAGTGAAGGAGCCTGCAAAAACTGCAAAGGATTGGGAGTGGAGAGAATTGATCTTGCTTTTATGGATAATATTGAGCAGCCTTGTGAAGTTTGTGGTGGTTCGGGATTCAATTCTGAAGTATTAAAATACCTGTACAACGGAAAAACAATTGTAGAAATTATGGATATGACCGTTTATGAAGCCAGTCATTTTTTTAAAGAACAGTCTATTCTCAAAAATTTTGATTTGCTGATTCAGCTGGGGTTGGATTATCTGACCCTGGGGCAGAGGCTGGATCATTTTTCAGGAGGTGAAAGACAGCGTCTGAAATTAACCAAAGAATTGAAAAGTACCCATCAGACTATTATTCTTGATGAACCGAGTACCGGGCTTCATCCAAGTGATACGCAGAAATTATTAACCTTTTTTAATACTATTGCGGATCAGAATAATACATTGATTGTCATAGAACATAATCTCGACATTATTGCACAGGCCGACTGGATTATTGATATGGGCCCCGGTGCCGGAAAGTATGGCGGAGAAGTACTGTTTGAAGGAACCCCGGAAGCATTATTAAAGGATAAAACATCATTTACTGCAGAGTTTCTGAGAAAACATATCCGGTAGGATCAAAAAATTAAACCATTAAGAAAAGTCAGACCGGTAAGAAATTGCTTCGGTTTGTATTGGCAATGCCTGTAGCATATCTCTTAGCTTTCCTAATGGTTTAAATAAAATTTATTTTGACTTTTTAGCTGCTCTTACCGCAGATTGAATCTTTTTTTCAATAATTCTCCAGTCATAAAAATGAAATACCCTGCCATTGCTCATCGCAACAAATACGCCTTTCGGAAACTTCGGACCCAAATTAACAGAAGTCACTTCAGAACCATCACTTTCGAGAGTAGAAACAGGAATTTCTGCAATTCTTCCTTTTGCCGGATTCTCTCTTAAATACACATTAAACGTATCATTTTGCTGATTGGAAACCAGAATATATCCCGTTTTTTCAGAAGTGGGGTAGATTGAAATTCCTTCCACATCAGATTTAAAATCACCATTTCCGAAAACCAGAAGCTCTTCATTCCCTTTTGCCGGATCAGCATAATACTTATGAACGCCAAACTGCTCATCAGAATAATAGATATATCCCATTTCATCATCTACAGCTATGCTTTCAATCTCTTTCAGCCCGCTGTATTTTCCAAACTTACGGACAACTTCTCCGGTGATGCTTCCATTTTTTTCAGAAAGTTTATATTGCCACAGGTAACTATCTTTAGGGCCTGATTTTCTTCCCACAACAGCGAAAATATCTCCTGTCTTACTGTTTTTGTACATTGAAATTCCCATGGGACCACGTTCAGCCTCTCCGTCGAATACAGAAAATTCACCTACTTCCTTCAGTTCAGGAAGAGTATAAAGCTTGACTTTGTTGGTTTCACGTTCTGTAACAGCAGCAAGGTCTGTTTTCTTTCCCTTTAAAACAAAGCCATATTCAATGTCAACATTATTAGGACGCTTAAGACCTAAAACCTTATTAACGATCTTACCGTTGAGGTCAAAAGCATAGAGGCCACCATTGGTATCTTTATCTGTACCGATAATTATACTTTTGGAAGGATCTGTGGGATTGATCCATATTGCCGGATCATCGGTATCATGAACTACAGTTTCTGTAATTACTGTTGGTTTTAATTTTTCTACCGACTGTTCCTGTCCTTTACAATTCATAATAAAAGGGAAGAGAGCCAGTGCCGCTATATAATAATTTATCTTTTTCATGTTTCTTTAAAAATCAAATTTTATACCCATGGTAAATCTCGGTCTGTAGTATTCTGCCTGTGCCGTTCTGCTTTGAATTCCCTGGTAATATCTTAACGGCTGATTGGTCAGATTATTGGCCTCTGCAAAAATTCTCAGTTGGCTTGTGATTTTATACGAAGCATTGGCATCCAGAAAAACCTGCTTGTCATAATAGCGGTCATCAAAAGCTTTACCTCCCAATTCATCAATATAATAAGACGCATAATTCATAGAAACTCTGGCTGAAAAACGTTTGTTCTCCCATGAAAGAGATCCGTTGAACATATGAGGAGCTGCTCCCGGAAATCCTACATCTGTTCTTTCAATCCCTTCTTCATTGGTGATTCCTTTTGCCTTTGAATGGGTGTAGGTATAGTTGACATAAACTCCAAGACCTTTCCAGAATGCTCCCGGAATAAAATCCATCTGCCTCTGTAAAGCGACTTCAAAACCATAGATATCTACATTGTCACCATTACGCTGCTGAGTGAATTTCCAGTTGCTTTCTCCTCCGGGAATAGGGTTGGACTGACCTGTGAAGTCGTTGGAAAAGTCGGTTGCCGTATAATTTCTTCGTGAATAGGTATAAATAAAATTATTCAGATTTTTATAAAAAATACCTCCGGAAAGAATCCCTACAGATTTAAAATACTTTTCTGCCATAAAATCAAAATTGTAGGCATAGGTAGCTTTTAAATTCGGATTTCCGGCCGAGATGACTTCGTCTTCTGAAATTACGTTAAGGAAAGGAACCAGTGAGTAATAATTAGGACGGGCCAGAGCTGTCGTAAATGCTGCACGAAGTACAAGATCCTGAACAGGAACATACTTGAAAGAGACGTTAGGAAGTACATTGGTATAAGTGTTGGTATTGTTGATCTTTCCTACCAGATCACTTTCGTTCATTACATAATTTCCGGTGTAATCAATTTGGGTCGTCTCAATACGGGCTCCCATAATCATGGAAAGCTTATCGTTGAAATCCTGATCCCAGCGGATATATCCCGCATAAATCTGCTCTTTTGCAGTATAATTGCTTGATAGGAATTTAGAAGGTTTTAGTTTGCCATTGAATAAATTTGAATTATAAAGATCCAGTCCGCCTAAATAAGACGGATCCACAAATGTTCCCGGAACATAGTTTCCTGCCTGGAAATTGCTGCCATTGAAATATACTGTAGGTACAGAAAGTAAGCTCCCCATATTTGTGACAGGTGTAAAGGTGTAGTAATCATTCTCCCTTTCCTTATTCTTTAAACGCATACGCAAGCCGGCACGGATTCTTCCTTTTTGGCCGTCAATCACAGAAAAGGGAAAGCGTACATTCACCTTTGCACCAAATTCTTTTTCTTGCGTAAAGCTGTTGGCATCTGAAAGATCACTTAACTTATAACTTCCCGGATTATCCGGAGCAAGAAGATTGATCATAGGTTTTCTGGGATCACTAAGGTCCTGTGAAAAATTCATCTTGCTGTTTTCAAACTCTATATAACGCTGGTGAGGCTTGTCTTCGCTGGCGGTGGCATAATTCATGGACCAGTCCAGATCTATTTTAGACCCCAGTAAATGTTCACCTCTTAATGCATAGTTCTGTACTTTTTGTTTTTCAAGACGCGTATTGTCATTGTCTGAATTTCCACCCTTATTTTGCCTTGTGATGCTGCCTTTCCAGTCTGTGATCTCTGATTCATCAGCATTATAGACTGGCTTTATTTTATATCCAAGCGCAAAACGGTTTTCCTTATCATTCCTGAAATTGTACATTGCCGAAGCGTAGATCTTGTTTTTGGAGTTGAATTCATAATCCATATTAAGATCAAAGCTGTGTCTGATACGGTGTTCATTGTACTGACGGACTCCCATTTTACTTATATAGGCCGTCTGCGCCTTATCGTTAGCCTGGCTCCATACAGGTTCTATATTGTCTGAACCAAAATTATTGTTGTTATAAGAAAAACTGAATACAGCACCCAGCTTTTTGTTTAAAAAACGGTTTCCATATACCAGACCTGCTGTATAATTTCCCTTCTCCCGGATGGGATTATAACCTCCGGCTAATGTTGCAGAAATTCTTTGCCCGTTAGGAGATGCTCTTGTGATCAGGTTTACAGATCCTCCAATGGCATCAGCGTCCATGTCGGGAGTTAATGTTTTATTCACTTCAATAGTGGAAATCATGTCTGAAGGAATAAGATCCATCTGAACATTCCGGTTATCTCCCTCAGCAGAAGGAATTCTGTCACCATTTAGGGTTACAGAGTTGAGGTTCGGGGCAAGCCCTCTGATAATAAGGTTTCTGGCTTCTCCCTGGTCATTTTGTATCGTGATTCCGGGAACACGCTTTAAAGCATCTCCAATATTAGCGTCAGGAAAACGCCCTATCTGGTCGGAAGAAATTACGTTGGTGATATTGGCATTGTTTTTCTGCTTGTTTAAAGCTCTGGCCTGGTTTTTTAAAGTAGCTCCGGAAACCACGATTTCTCCAATGCTTGTCTCTTTTTTATCAAAAACAATATTTTGGCTGGTGTTTTTTTCGGGCTCTACAACAACGTTATACTGACGAGTCCCATAGCCCAGATAGTCAATCTTCATCGTATAATTTCCGGGTGGGACATTCAGGAAAACGAAATTTCCATGCTCATCAGAAGTAGTATAGATATTTCCGGGGCTTAGAGAGATTTTAGCCCCAGGTAAGGCTATTTTAGCATCGTCATTAATGTTTCCGGTAACACTACCGGTTTGTGCATAGAAAAATAGAGAAGCACAAAACAAAACAGAGGTAAAAATTTTCTTCACTTTACTTATAATAGATTAAATTGGAACAAAATTAAACGTCTGTTTGGATAATCAGTTGAAGTGTAAATTAAGGTTTTTTTAATATTTGTTAATATAGGGTAGATTTAGCCGAAATAAAAGCAGGTTTCAGCAATGGCAATTGCCTTTATGGTTTGAATGCTGACTGGAATTCCCTGAAAGCCTGGCCAAATTTTTCAGTAAGTTCGTAGTTACTGAACTCATATTCTTCATGAAGGCGTAAAACTGAGGAAAAAAATAAATCCTGCCATGGCAGGATTTACAGTCATTCTTTGCGTTTTTATACAATCATGGTCCGGAATATTCTTTTTCAAAAGCTGATTATCAATTTGTCACATTATTGCGGTGTAATCTTTTGTCTCATTAGCTGTCAGCTGTTTTAAAATTTCAGTTTGTTGCAATATCATTTTTTCTTTTATTCTGGCCTCGTCTACAGTACCATCCAGGGGGAAATAAGAAATGTCAGTTACTCCCATATGATTCAAAAGCTGTGTGATGTGAATTTCCAGCGGATTTCTTACTTTATGAGAAATGCCCCCCATTGAAGAGATGATATATGCCTTTTTATTCTCAAGTAATCCTTTGCGGGTGCTATTATAACCTGTAAATGTTTTCTTCGTTCTGACAACGCTGTCAAAATAGGCTTTTAATGAAGAAGGAATCCCATAGTTGTACATCGGGCAGGTAATCAGGAGTTCTTTACACTGATACAATTCATTGATCAGTTCATCAGAGAAACAAATGCTTTCCATATCAGGCGTTTCACTAAAGAAGGCATTCACGGTCTGTTGGGTGATATGAGGAACAGGCTGTCTGGTAAGATCTCTTTCCAGAATGGTATTAACTGGGTTCTTTCTTTTCCATTGCCTAATAAAATAATCTCCTAATGTACGGGAGTAAGATTTTTCTGTTCTAAGGCTGCTGTCGATTCTAAGTAGTGTGTTCATATTTTTTTCTTTAAAGACACACTGCTTTTTTAAAATGTGACATTTATTGCAGTTTTTTTAATTTTTCAGGATCCACAATAGAATAGATTTCACGGATCATACCTTCTGGATCAATATCCAGAATGTGACAGTTATAAATACGGTCTTTCTGCCAGAAGCAAATGGCGGGCTGATGATTAAAGATATGGAAAGTATAGGGCTTGTTGCCAAGAAATTGCTGCTGTACGTAGGCTAAAAGCTGAGCTGCAGCCGATTTTCCAACTTCTACAGCCTTGATTACCCGAACGCGTTTTCCACCATCTGCTGAAAGTTTTATATCATCAATAAGCAGTTTCTCGATATCAGTCGCATTTCCTTCACTCAGTGCCTGTTGGTATTTCTGAAGAATCTCTGTCTCGGAAGCAGTACCGATATTATCCGGCTTATACTTTATATCCTGCAATTGCTTAGAAGCACGGCTTAATAACTTCCGTGAATTTTCTACTGAAATAGCAAGAATTTCTGAAATTTCCTGATGAGAATAGTCAAAAGCTTCTTTGAGTATATAGACGGCACGCTCCCTTGCATTGAGTTTCTCTAACAGGACAAGCAGGGTATAGCGGACTGTTTGTTCCTTAATAAGTTTGTTTTCTGCATTTTCAAAAGAGAGAGGTTCAGGGAGCCATTCTCCATAGACCATTTTCTTGTGATGCCGGTTTTTAAAGTTAATGGCATGATTAATCGTACTTTTAATCAGAAAATTAATCTCATTTCTAATTTCAGATTTATCTAAAGAAATATATTTTTCTATGACATCCTGTACCAGATCCTGAGAATCTTCATAGGAACCGGTAATATTATAGGCATAGGTCAGGAGCCTGCTGTAATTTTCCTTCATAATATTTCTTTTAAGACAAAGTTATCAGGCAAAATGTGACAACTAAATGAGAGAAATTTTTTTAATTGAAAATTAAGAACTAATAATTGAGAATTGAAATTATCCATTTTTCAAAATGAATTCGGTACATCACTGAAAGAACTTTATATAAATCCTCCTGTATAATAAAGCTGTACGAGAAAGAAAAGCAAAGTAAAGAACCACACAACATAAGGATGGTAGCGGAAGTTTTCTTTCAGGATATAATGAAGCGCCTTAAACAACTTGAAGAGCCCTATAATTCCTATGATAATAAAGGTAAAGAAAACTGCGAGGAATGCATAGTCTCTGATTCCGTAGGTCTGCACAGTTGCAAAGTGGTTAATATAGGACTGTACATTGATAGTTTTCCCTAAAAACATCGCTGAAATAATTAATATAAAAAATGGAGTAGAAGTATACACGGTAGTATAAATAAAAGAAAACAGAAGTGTCCGGAAGGCAGAAGTGTTCACCTTTTCTTTTTTATAGACCAGTAATATTACACTGAATAATACTGCCGTGATATTATTAAAAAGAAATATAAACAGGGCTTTTTCTACCATGCTCAATCCTTTGATTCTGGAAATAAAGTTCTGTTCATTGCTATAATCCATTAACAATACAGAAACAATGACAGAGGTATACACAGAAAGCTTGATAGGGGACAGGTAATCCTGAAACCGTTCTGTTTCCTCTTTTTCCATTTCATGTACCGAAAATTCATAACAGCGATGGGGGGCCTGAAACAATTTAAAAATAGTAACAGGTACCAGCAGAATTTCTATAATAATCTGCAGGCAGAGCTTCTCAAAGCTGTCAATTAATTTTTCGAACATAGATACCGGGGTATTAAGAGAATGTGTTCATGATGCAATTTAAATAAAATTTAGATTGCCTGTAAAATAAAACTGATGAATATTAAAAAAGGTGCCTGATCTTACTAAGATGAGGCACCTGATATTTTTTTCCGATTCTTTTTTATTTTGGAAGACCCTTTTTCAGAGCAATATTGGCTCTCTCAACGGCTTTTCTTTCCTTCCAGTCCATATATCTTTTTTTGTAACGGCCTTTCATGAAGTTATCAAAGTTACGCTGAACGGCAAGATTCCAAAGAGAATGTGCCTTTACAGCCCAGCTTTTGTCCCACGCACGAAGGGATATAGAGAAAGAACCGTCCAGATACTTCATCCAGTGCCACCATCCTGTTGGCATAAACAGCGTATCCCCATGTTCCAGAAAACATTCAATCCCCTCAATTCCGTCAAGTGCCGGGAATTTTTCGAAATCAGGATTGGCTATATCATAATCTTCCAATGCATAAGTTGCGTAAGGAAGTTTGTAAAGACGCGTTTTCCATTTATATTCAAAAAGAAGAACATGCTTTCTTCCGTTAAAATGAGTATGGAAGATATGAGGCATATCAATATCATAATGAAGGAAAGTCACAGAGCCTTTACCTCCAAAGAACATACTTGGATACTTATCTAAAAATCCTCCCATCAGATTTTTTGGAGGAACATATTCATCCAATAATTTAGGAGCAAATTTTATAGGATCAAAAAAGAAAATTCTAAGATCTGTAGGCTCTCTTTGGATAAGGTCTACATAATCACCGAACTTCATTTTGGTGGTCGGGGTATTGATGGGAGCTGCAGGGTCTGCTTTGGCACTGTCATATAAAGGCACTTCAACATCACCTACTACCTCTTTCATGTACTCCATCGTCCATTTTTGGTACGCAGGCCATTTCCTAGCCATATTCTTGATTACCACTGGCTTGCATGGCTTTAGATATTTTTCACGAAAATCTTCTTGTGAAATATCATCTACTACATCAATAGGTTTAAGGAGTATTCCCATTCGTTTAAATTATTAAGCTAAAGTATTAAATATTTATGAAAATAAATAGAAAGAAATTAAATTATTTGGAACTAATATAAATAAATATAACTACTAAAAGTCAAATAAGCTTAATAAAGCTATATCAGACAGTTCGTTCCTATTTTTGCATCCGAAAAACAGGTGTTTTTGAACCGTAAAATAATATTTGTAAAATATGATATTTGTCTGTATACTTGCCTTATTATTTAGAAGAAAAGATTAATAACCGATGAATGATAATCAGTTTGTATATGCAGTTTCAATAATTTGCCTGCTGTTTATTATTGTTTCCTTTAAGGTCAATAGACTTTTGGGAGTTATTAATAGTGTTGTATTCTTGTTGTACAGTACGTTTTTGTATTATAATTTATTTTTCAAAAGTGGAGGTGGGATGAGTCTTGTATGGTGGTTTTATCTGCTGCTTGTCATGGGAATCCATATGCTGACCGTTGGGATTTTCTTTTTAATTAAACTTTTAAAGACTAAATAATCTGAAGAATTAAATAAAATGGATAATTCTTTTGATAACGAGTTTGAAAAGTTCTTTGAAGAAGATCTTTAGGTCTTACCATATAGTATTACTGATGTAAGTTTCCTCTTTGCATTAAACATGCCATTTCCATTTTCAATTCTTATATTTGATCTATGAAAACAGGTGTACTAGCATTATCTTTTGTTATTTTCAGCAGTGGTTATTTTGCACAGACAAAATTCCAGACCAAACCGGAAACGGGAGTGTCACACGAATTGGCTCAGTTGAGAAAAACTACATTAAGCACTGTTAAATATGAACTTAACCTGCAAATTCCTGAAAATAAATCAGAAAGAATATCAGGGGCAGAAGTTCTTTCTTTCCATTATAAAAAACAAAACGAAGCACCTTTATTAATCGATTTTAAAGAAGAAGCAGCCTCGTTGATATCTGTATCTGTAAACGGGCAGACGACTCCACCGGTTTTGGAAAACGAACATATCATTATTGATGCAAAATACCTGAAATCAGGATTTAATCAGATCAATTTTACTTTTCTTGCCGGAAATTCTGCATTAAACAGACGTGACGGCTATCTCTATACTTTATTTGTACCGGATCGTGCAAGAACCATGTTCCCGTGTTTTGATCAGCCTAATCTGAAAGCTAATTATTCTTTAACATTAACAATTCCTGAAAAATGGAGTGCCATCGCTAATGGAGAACTTGAAAATACAACCTTACAACAAGGGAAAAAAATCCTCCATTTTAAGGAGTCAGATGTAATTCCTACATATCTGTTTTCTTTTGCTGCAGGAGATTTTAAAACCTTTACAGAAAAAATAGATCAACAGGATTCTAAACTCTTATACCGTGAAACAGATTCTGTGAAAATAAAAAACAGCATGGATTCTATTTTTACCCTCTACCGGAATTCACTGGATTATTTTACAAAATGGACTAATATTCCGCATCCTTTCCAAAAACACGGAATGGTTGCGGTACCGGATTTTCAGTTTGGAGGAATGGAACACCCAGGTGCTATCTTGTTTCAGAATTCAACCCTGTTTTTAGATAAAAGTGCTACACAAAGCCAACTCAATAACCGTTCAAACCTTATTGCTCATGAAGTTGCCCATCTCTGGTTCGGAGATATGGTTACGATGGATTGGTTTAATGATGTTTGGATGAAAGAGGTTTTTGCAAACTTTATGGCCGATAAAAGTACAGGAGCGGCTTCGGACAAAGCAGTTTATGATCTTAAATTTTTAACCACCCATTTTCCTGCGGCCTATTCTATAGACCGTACTTTGGGAGCGAACCCGATCAGACAGGTTCTGGATAACCTTCAAAATGCAGGGATGATGTATGGGCCTATCATTTACAATAAAGCCCCCATTATGATGCGCCAGCTGGAATTATTGATTGGTGAAGAAGATTTCCGAAAAGGAATTGAAGAATATCTTAAAAAATATGCTTACAGCAATGCAACCTGGCCGGATCTGATTGATATTCTTGATAAGCATACTAAGGAAGATTTGCAAAGCTGGAACAAAGTCTGGGTTAATGATCCGGGTAGACCTGTTGTGGATTACAACATAAAATATAAAGGTGACAAGATAGAAACATTTACCGTTTCTCAGCATCCAGAATATGGAAAAGAGCAGAAAGTTTGGCCACAGGAGTTTCAGATAAGTTTATTTTACCCTGGAACAGTCGAGAAAGTTGATGTTAAATTATCAGGAGCGCAGAAGGAAATTCTGGAATTAAAAGGAAAGAGCAAACCTTTTTTCGTCCTGCAGAATTCTTCAGGGATTGGATATGGGGTATTCGGGATTGATAAATCTGCAATGTCTGAATTTTCTATAGTAAAGGATCCGATAAACCGTGCCAGTGCTTACATTTCTTTATACGAAAATATGTTGGGCGGCACAGGAGCTTCACCTCAGGAACTATTGGACTTCTTTACCGGACAGCTGCAAAATGAAACTTCAGAACTGAATCTCCGTCTTATTACCGGTTATATTTCTGCAGTATACTGGAGCTTTTTACCAGAAAATAAAAGAACTGAAGTTTCTGAAAATCTGGAAAATACAGTATGGAAAGCATTACAGGTACAGACAGCAAAAAATAATAAGAAAATTTTATTCGATTGCTATCAGGGGATTTTTCAATCCTCAAAGGCATATGACAACCTATATGCGATCTGGAAATCCCAGACTCCGCCACAAGATGTATCTCTCAATGATGAAGACTTTACCAATCTAGCGCTTGCTTTATCACTTCGGAATAATGATAACAATTCTTTGCTACAGGAACAGTTAACGAGAATAAAAAACCCGGACAGGATAAATCGCTTTAAAATCATTATGAAAGCAGCTTCTTCGGACAAAGATATCCGTGATGAATTTTTTAATGGTCTTTCAGAAAAACAAAACAGATCCAATGAGTCTGCAGTGGGTGCCTCTCTTACTTATCTGCATCATCCTTTGAGACAGAAGACTTCTGTTAATTACGTTCCAAAGACTTTAGAGCTGCTGCAGGAGATTCAAAAAACGGGAGATATCTTCTTCCCGGATAACTGGCTCCGTTCCACATTAGGAGCTTACCAAAACCCAAAAGCTCTGGATATGGTCAATCAGTTTTTATTACAAAATCCGAATTATAATCCAATATTGAAAAATAAGATCCTGCAGGCTTCAGATAACCTGAAAAGAGCTCAGAAGCTTATAAAATAAAAACAACCTTTGCTTTTATGAACAAAAATAAACAGATCCAGTTTTTATGAAATATCTATATTATCATCCACTAATAAAGGGATAAAAGCGTTCATACATTTGCGGTTCAAAAAACGTTGTATCAGCTTTTGCGGCTGACCCGGAAAATCATTATATTCGGCTTCATAAAAAATAATATGCAAGTATATGAAGCGGTTTCTGTGGGACTGTACCTGTTGCTAATGATAGGTATAGGCATATATTCTTATAGAAAATCAACAAGCAATTCTGAAGAATTTTTAATAGGTGGTCGGAAAATGGGCCCTGCGGTAACGGCATTGTCTGCCGGTGCTGCTGATATGAGCGGATGGCTGCTGATGGGAGTTCCCGGAGCCATGTATCTGTCGGGTATTTCCAGTGCATGGATCGCTATTGGCTTAACGATTGGGGCTTATCTCAATTACATAATTGTTGCACCGAGACTCAGAATTTATACAGAAGTAGCTCAGAATGCTATTACGCTACCTGTTTTTTTTGAAAACAGATTCAAAAATAAAAACCATCTTCTCAAGATCACCTCATCCATTTTTATTCTGGTGTTTTTCACCCTTTACACTTCAGCAGGGATGGTGTCCGGTGGAAAATTATTTGAATCGGCCTTTGGGATGGATTACACCGTAGGTTTACTTTTAACAAGTGTGGTGGTTGTTTTATATACATTTTTAGGAGGATTTCTTGCTGTGAGCCTTACAGATTTTGTACAGGGAACCATTATGGTGCTGGCATTGGTGATTGTACCAATTGTAGCGGTTATCCAAATTGGAAGTGTTGGTGAAACGCTTTCGTTGATTGAAACTAAAGATCCGAAATATCTTGATTTATTCAGAGGGACAACTACCGTAAGTATTGCATCTTTGTTGGCGTGGGGTCTTGGCTATTGTGGTCAGCCTCATATTTTAGTCCGTTTTATGGCGATTGATAAACCTAAAGATCTTGTAAAAGCAAGACGAATAGGTATTACATGGATGATCTTTACCGTTGCCGGAGCATTAGCCATAGGTTTGATAGGGATTGCTTATCTGCAGAAATTTGATGTGGAAACCATGTTGAAATTTGATGGATCAAAGACCGAGGCAGAAACAATATTCATTTATTTTTCCCGAATATTATTCCATCCGTTTATAGCAGGATTTCTGCTTACAGCGATTCTTGCGGCTGTAATGAGTACAATTTCATCTCAGTTACTGGTAACGTCAAGTTCATTAACAGAAGATATTTATAAAGCTTTTCTGAATAAAAAAGCAACTCCAAAACAACTTTTGATAGCCAGCAGACTTTCTGTTTTACTGGTAGCAATTATTGCAGGGCTTCTGTCGCTGGACCCTAAAGACAGTATACTTAATCTGGTTGGAAATGCCTGGGCTGGTTTTGGTTCAGCATTCGGACCCCTTATTTTACTGTCACTTCTATGGAAGAAAACAACCTGGCAGGGAGGTCTTTCCGGAATGCTTGTAGGAGGAGTAACAGTATTGGCCTGGGTTTACCTTCAGCATCCGCTGAAAGACTGGTATGAAATAATTCCTGGATTTACGCTCTCTTTATTAGCCAATATTGTCGTTTCTTTGTTTACCTACAAACCTGATATGATTATTGAGCAGGAATTTGATGAAATGAAGAAAATTATGAAGGAATAATATTCAGTTCTGTATATATTTCATTGATCATATACCTGGAAACGATTAATTTATTATTTTTATCAAATTAAAAATGCAGTGTATATTTTTGCAGGTGAAGGTACAAATTTTCCAGCGGGTATTTTTACACATCCGCAAATGCTGAACCACAGATAAAAAAATCATTAAGCGGAATATTGAATAAATATCCTGTAGATAAAGGATTTTATGATTGTACAATTCAGGAAGGCTTTTTTACGATTCGGACAAAAAACCAAAAAGAATCAAAATTTATACAGAAGTTTACCTTTGCTTCACTGGAATATTTTCACTTTGAAAATGGTAATTTAAAATAACAGCGCTGGTGAAATTATTGTTAAAAAGTACAAATTTATCAGAGCAATCTGCCTTGCAGAATAGACTGCCCTAAAAAAGAAAAACTAATGATTAATCTATCAATTATACCTAATGAAAATCTAAAGGATGTTTCTCTGGTCTATCATTTTTATGAAGATACGGGCAGAATACCGCTTGAAATAATTTTTGATGCATATTCTGTTTATCAGGAAGGTATTACAATAGATAATTATGACGGGGAAACGGGAAATTTTATCACATTTAAGTTTGATAAAGTATCAAAAAGCCTTGTCAATATTACCTTTGTATCTGTTAATGGGAAAAATATTATACCTGAAAACTTCATGGAAAATATTCATGCTGCTGAAGGTAGGTATCAGTTTTGTTTACATGATAATAAGGCTGCCCAAAGAACATATCATACCACTCAAATCTTATTTGATGTTCAGTGTCAGAATATTTTGGTCTTCTTTGGCAAAGCTGATGTCAATGCATTGACATTTTATGATGCAGATGAACATCTATCCCTTGGACTGGATACGGATTATAATTTTAAAAGTATCCTATTGAAAAAGCTGGAAAAAGAACAAATAAAACAAATCCTTAATTTGTAATATCAGTAAAATTTGAAATAAAGGTTCTGTCACAGTAGGTGTAACATCACGATTGAAAAGAGGGTAATACTTCTGATTGACGTGAAGTTGTACTTATTCCAAATATTATTTAAACTTAATGAAAAAACTATGTATCATCACTGGCGGCCCCGGTGCCGGGAAAACAGCTTTGCTGGATGAATTACAGAGGCGGGGATTTCAGACAGTTCCTGAAGAAGGCCGTAGAATAATCAAAGAACAGATCGCTCTGAATGGAAACGGGCTTCCCTGGCTCAATAAAAAGTATTTTGCAGAATTGATGTTCAATGCTTCTTTAGAAAGATTTCAGGAGATAAACTCAGGGGCTGATTCTAAAATCATATTCTTTGACCGGGGAATATTAGATACCTCAGGATATCTTAAACTGGAAAATATACCTGTTTCTGAAGAAATGCAAATCAAATCTGCTGAAATGATCTATCATAAAAATGTTTTTATTCTTCCGCCCTGGAAAGAAATTTATGAAAACGATCAGGAACGAAAACAAACTTTTGAGGTAGCTGTATCCACTTTTTACTGTATCAAGGAGATCTATCTGGCCTACGATTATCATGTTATTGAAGTCCCTAAAGGTACAGTAGAAAAAAGAGCAGATTTTATTCTTGAAACTATCAAAGTGAATCAAATGTTTTTGTAACTTCGGTTGTCTAAAATATATAAGATAATGAATATCAGGAAAATGAAAAAAGAAGATCAGAATGCTGTTGCAGTTTTACTGGATCAGCTTGGATATCCTGATACAGGGGAATTTATTGCTCAAAAAATTAAAAATCTTTTAAATGATCCCGATGAATACTTAACAGTAGTGGAAAATTCCGAAGGAAAAGTGACCGCATTTATATCTATTCATATTATTCCACAGATTGCGCTTAAAGGAGATTTTGCCCGAATCAGCTATTTCTCGGTTGATGAAAATTTCAGAAGTTCAGGACTTGGAAAACAGTTGGAAGAATATTGTGAGAAAATAGCGCGAACGCGAAAGTGTGATCGTATAGAAGTACACTGTAACGGCAAAAGAGAAAAAGCTCATCAATTTTATTATAGGCAGGGTTATACAGAATCTCCCAAATATCTTATAAAAAAACTATAACAATGAATGAGAGTTTCGCCAAAGAATTGCTGAAACTGGCAGATAAAGATTTAGCCATAAGACAGCAGTTATTAGCTGAAGGAAAGCTGTCAGCCGGTTATCATCCCGAAATGGAAAAAGTTCATACAGATAATGCAAAAAGGCTGCGTGAAATTATCGCAGAAATCGGGTTTCCAACCATTTCAAAAGTAGGTGAAAATGCAAGTAATGCTGCATGGCTGATTGTACAGCATTCCATTGGGGAGCCTGATTTTATGAAACAGTGTTATAAGATGATGGAAGAAAACAGTAATGATTTGGATGCCAGGAACACAGCCTATTTGTATGACCGCATTCAGGTATTCCAAAGTAAACCCCAAAAATACGGAACACAAATTATTCCTGAAGGAATTTATCCTGTTGAAGATAAAGACAACCTTAATAAGGAGCGCGAAAAGGTCAATCTGCTGCCATTATCCCAGGAAAAAATTAATTGGATCCCGACTCCGGAAAATATTCCGGAAATTGAGGCGAAAGATAAAGGATATAATATTTGGAGGAAGAAAGTTGGCTGGATATAATATATGGAGTTTAACGTTTTATAAAACTAATAAAGAATGTTCCTGATATGGTGTCTATTTAGTTTGCGCTAAAGCAGTCATTCTCTCTCTGGCATATATAATCTGTTCCTTTTCTCTTTCCTGGTCAGGTTTGTTTTTGAGATACAACTGATAATAGACCACCGCATTTTTAGGCTGTTTTAGATTAAGGTCATATAGAAGGCCTAAACGGTAACAGATCATATTGCTCTGTCCGAAACTAAGTCCTCTTTTATAAGCTGCCAGTGCATCACTGTACCGGCTTTTTGCTTCATAAATACCTGCCAGCGCAGCATAATAAAGTGGAGTATGATCTGAAATCGCTTCATCAATGGTTTTTTGAGCATAGATTGCAGCCTTATCATAATCCTTTAGTTCACGATAGCTCAAAGCCATATAATACAATGTTCCCTCATTCTGAATCCCCAGATCTTCAAGAACTTTATACAGATTAATGCATTTCTGATAATCTTTTACATAGAAATAGGCCTGTCCTGTATCATTCATAACGTTGACGTCAGCATTGATTTTCAACAATTTTTCGCCGGTCTCGATCACTTCCTGATACTTGCCTAGCTGATTGGCTAAAGGTAATTGAGCCTGCTGTAGAGTAAAATTTTCAGGATCTGCAGAAATAGCTGTTTTTAAAATATCATATGCCTGTTGATATTCTTTAAGCTCCCGGTAAACCATAGAAAGATCATACGCTACATCCGGATCTGCAGTCTTCAGTGTATTGGCTTTTTTGAGAAATTTAAGTTTTGCATCAGGAACATCTTCATAAGCTGCAAGCTGTTTATAAGCACTGAAATTGAGGCTGTCTAACTGAATAATCTGATGAAGATAAGATTTTGCTTTGGAAGCATTACCCCGTCTGGAATTGATGCTGGTAAGACTGAATAAGGCAGATAAATTGTTAGGCTGCAGACTGTTGATTTTCAGATAACTTTTTTCAGCTTCAGGAAGTTTCCCTGCCATCAGATTACAGTAAGCAATTTG
The DNA here is from genome assembly GCF_021869765.1 of Chryseobacterium sp. MEBOG06. NCBI lineage: Bacteria > Pseudomonadati > Bacteroidota > Flavobacteriia > Flavobacteriales > Weeksellaceae > Chryseobacterium > Chryseobacterium sp. MEBOG06. Next base: position 1,968,549 of record NZ_CP084580.1, read on the forward strand.
GCTGAGCGCCTTTATATCCTTTGTATTCTCATTGTATATACTTTGAAGGTACTTGGCAGCATCTTCATAGCGCTGGTTTTCATAATATTCAAGCAGTTTCTCGGGGTCAATTTTTGCAGACTGAGCGGATATATTTTTGAAACTCAGAATAGCAATCAATAAAGAAAGCCAAATTTTCATCATTATTGTTTTTTTTACTAAAATATCAGATATTTAATAATTTTCCAAATTTAGTGATTAGTTATTAAACGCTTTTTTGATGTTTTGAATAATTTATATCAGAAATTATAATCTTCTTTTTCAGGATTTCTTATCTTCAAATGATAAAACGGACTGTTAATTTGATTAAAGGCTTAACCAATGGAAATAAAATCTGTGAAATCATTTGTTGATTACGGTGAAAAAATCAGAGAAGGAACAAGCAGAATCATTGAATCAGTATCTCCTGTACATGTAGATTTTCCCTCTAAACCCGGGAAATTTACCATTGGAGATCAGATCAGATATATTGCCACCATTGAACGCTATAGGTATTGCGAAACCATTTCAGGAAGAAAAAGTGCTTATCAGGGATGTAGAAGAGACCTGGCAGACGGTTATGAAAATACCGTGATTTTTTTAATGAAATGCACAGACAAACACTGGAAATAATTAATAATTTGTCCAATGAAGATCTTTACCGGAAATGTTTAACACCTGCCAATAGTGAAATTTCAACTTGGAAATGGCTTCGTGCAATGATAGAACATGAAATTCATCACAGAGAAGAAATATACATATACCTCAATCTGCCTGATGTAAAGACACCTCAGATCTATGGACTTTCTGCAGAAGAAGTATGGGGAGTAAGCGTTCAACTGTAAGAAGTAAAACATTTCTACCTGTTAAACCGGCTGCCGTAATTTGTATATATTAGCCCTTTAAAAAATAACAATGGCCAAACCTTTCATTATTCCTTTTTTATTAGTGGTAAATTCTGCTTATGCTCAAACCAATACATACCTGAAACCGGGTGATACCCTGAAATACTCACCTCAGTCTGATAAATCTGTCTGGATTTCTGTTCAGTCGTCTGATGCCAATCTGGCTTTAGCACTATTTATGGATGGAAAAAAAGTAAAAGATCAGGATGATTCGAGAGGAATAAAAAGTGTGGAAAGGTTATATTTTACCCCTGAGAAAGGTAAAATATATGAACTTAAAATCTGGGCTAAGTCTTATTTAGAAAAGAGTAAACCTGCTAAAGTTACTATTACAGAATCTAAAAATGTTCAGGTTTTAAAAGATCAGTTAAGTGCTGGTCAGTTTGTGGAAGACCTGCATACTTTCCGTTCTATAAGAGAAAAAGCAAATTCAGGACTATATGTTTACAGGGCTAAAAAACAGATTGACAGCATTTATCAGCAGGCAGAGAAGGAAGCTGAAAACTGTAAAAATATCTTTGATTTTTACAAGGTGATTGCCAAAGTCACAGGATTTGAAGGCAGCTGTCATAACTATACTGATCTGCCCAATCATGCTTCTTATTATATGACCCAGAAGCCGGAGTATCTTCCTGTTACATTAACGAATATTGACGGACGGCTGCTGCAGGATTCTAAGGAGGTTGTGGTGCCTCTTGGCGCTGAGGTACTGTCTGTGAATGGTATTCCGGCAAAAGAGATGATCAACCGCTTTTCTCAATACTATTTTTCCGACGGATTTTCAATGCCCTATAGAGAAACAGCAGGATTTGAAAGGGGAATGATTGATAAATTTTACATGGAATTTGGAACTCACAAAAATTATGAAATCAGCTATCGGTGGAATGGAAAGATAAATAATGTTTCCCTGCCTGGGATATCATTGGAGAGTTTCAGAAAACTACAGGATTCACGGCATTCACTTTCTTTCGATAAGAAGCTGATGGCAGAAAAATACAGTTTTAATAAAGAAGGAGAGGGGATATACCGGTTATCTGTAAGAGGCTTTGACTTTGCAACAGGCAAGGAAGATCCTGCATATACCAGATTTAGTGCTTTTCTTGATCAGATGATAAATACACTAGAGCAGGAAAAGGTGAAGAATCTCATTGTCGATTTAAGAGGAAATACAGGTGGAACAGGAGCGCTTTATGAAAAAGTCTTTTCTTACCTTACACAAAGGCCTTTCCGTGACAGCCATTATGCTTATACAAAATTTAATGAGGTTCCATTAGACGAAAAGCTGGTGATTATTTCCCTTTTCCTATCCAATGGCGTAAAAGATAAATACGGATTGAATACTTATCTGAAACAGCTTTATCCTAAACAGATTCAGGATAAATATTATTGGACTGATGATAAAAATCCGCTGATTCTTCCTAATCAAAAAACCTTTAAAGGACAGCTTTATCTGCTGGTAGATCAACGTGTAGCTTCCGCAGCTTCGCACCTGGCTTCCCTGATTAAGTCATATACCAATGCAGTGGTCATTGGAAAAGAAACAGTTGGAGGGTATTATGAGCACAACGGGCACCTTCCCTTGGTTTATGAACTGCCCAATACCGGTATACAGACAGGTTTTTCCATTGTTCATGTCATTCAGGATGCCCAAAACCTTCCGGATCAGCATAAAGGACAGGGGATTATTCCTCATATTGAAGTTCACCAGACTGATCAGGAATTTTTAGACCAGACTGATGTTTATCTAAAAAAAGTTTTAGAGCTTCAGAAAGAACGGATATAATATTGATCAACCATGAAAATAGAGTAAGTTTTTTTTGAAAAATGGATAATTTTCATTGAAAGTAAAAGGGGATAAGAGCAATTGGTGAACAGATGTTTGAGCCTGATCTGTAAACGGGAATTCAAAGGAGAGATTACTAAGGAATATTACTAGGATTAAAAAATATTTCTTAAAAAACATAGTAACACATCGGGAAGTTCTCTTTGATTTTAAATGATTGGTATTTAGATTTTAATATACTTTATTTTTGATTTTTAAGTGAGTTGAATGCTTATTGAATCTAAAAAAAATAATTTTATTGAAAAAATATTTTGTCAATATTAAAAAACTTTCTATATTTGCACCACTGAAAAACAACGGTACTACCGGAGTTTATGGAGAGATGGCAGAGTGGTCGATTGCGATAGTCTTGAAAACTATTGACTGTAACAGGTCCGGGGGTTCGAATCCCTCTCTCTCCGCAGGTTGAGAAACTAAAATAAGCTAAAATGCTGTAAACATCAATGTTTACAGCATTTTCTGTTTTTGCACTACTATCAAAAAAAATCAAAATAGGTCACGATTTATATGACCTATTCCGGATCAGGTGCAAAAGTTGGGGGCTAAGCAAAAAGTTTGGTTAATCTGAATAAAAAAAATGATCTGTCCTTCACCCCTCTGAGCTGCATCCTAAAGTTTTTGATTTTAGCATTGAAAGATTCAGCCGCTGCGTTAGTGCTTCTTTTATCAAAATAATTTAGAATATCTCTGTAATGATGGATTATGGTCTTTCTTAAGGTGGAAAAAGATCTAAAATCTGCTTCTTCAACATTTCTAAACCAATGCGCAAGTTTAGTCATAGCCACAGATTTTGTAATAGGCTGATTATAGATCTTTCTAAGGCCATCGGTTAATCCATACGCTTTTTCCAGATCAGGATATTGAGCAAAAAGGATGGAAGCTCTTTGCCTCTGGGACAGCGTCCATTTTTCCCGGCTCTTGTAAAGCAGATACCTGCTTCTTGCCAGAAGCTGTTTGCGGGAATCTCCATTTTCAAATACTTCCGTCTTTAAAATTTGCTCTTCAGAGGCTTCTTCAAGAGTCTTATTTTCCATTTCAAGGGCTTCCCAACGATGTTTGATCCTGATTTCCTGAAGGGCTTCCAGAGCCAGCTTTTGAACATGAAAGCGGTCGATCACCTGTACTGCATTAGGAAAGCATCTTTTAGCAATACGCTTCATGGAGCCCGCCATATCCAAAGTTATTTCCTTTACCTTCATCCGAAGTCTCCTGCTGATTTTTAAAAGATGCGCGATGACAAAATCACTCTGAGTCCCTTTTATAATTGCAACAATACTTCCTTTTCTCCCTTTGGCTCTTTTGGAGGTAAGAACGGTATACAGTTCTCCATCAGATAAAGCAACTTCGTCTAAGGATAGGGATGCTGAGAGATTTTCAGGATAAATGATCCAGTCTTCTGCGTGAGGTTTTTGTTCCCAACTATGATATTCGCTGAGTTTATTCTTGTATTGTCTCTGGAAAGTCTTACCCTTGATACCAAAAAATTCTGCTATAACTTTGAGAGGAAGAGCTTTAGTGTCTGCTAATTTTTTTTAAGAAGACCGCAAATTCATTTGTCATGCGCGTTCCTTTAGCTACAACCTGCCAGTTTCTTTGAAGGATTTCTCCTGAAGACTTATCGGTCCATCTTCTTCTTTTCACGTGAAGCTTTACGATTTTACCCCTTAATGGGTAATCATCTACAATAATTTCAGGTAAAAAGCCTTTTGATTCTAGCAGTCTTTCTTTAAATTCCTCAGGAATACTGCTTTTTTCTTCAAAATAAATATGAAGTTCACCAGAATATTCTTCTGCTTTGAGGATATCAAAGTGTTCAACTAGAAATTCTGGAAGTAAGAATTTAAGAAGGTCGTAATCGCTTAGCATAAGACAAAGATACAACCACTAAACATTCCCCCCAACTTTTGAGACTGATCCATTATGGACCAGGTGCAAAAGTTGGGGGCTAAGCAAAAAGTTTGGTTAATCTGAATAAAAAAAACGATCTGTCCTTCACCCCTCTGAGCTACATCCTGAAGTTTTTGATTTTAGCATTGAAAGATTCAGCCGCTGCGTTAGTGCTTCTTTTATCAAAATAATTTAGAATATCTCTGTAATGGTGCATTATGGTCTTTCTTAAGGTGGAAAAAGATCTAAAATCTGCTTCTTCAACATTTCTAAACCAATGCGCAAGTTTAGTCATAGCCACAGATTTTGTAATAGGCTGATTATAGATCTTTCTTAATACATCCGTTAATCCATACGCTTTTTCCAGATCAGGATATTGAGCAAAAAGGATGGAAGCTCTTTGCCTCTGGGACAGCGTCCATTTTTCCCGGCTCTTGTAAAGCAGATACCTGCTTCTTGCCAGAAGCTGTTTTCGGGCATCTCCGTTTTCAAATACTTCCGTCTTTAAAATTTGCTCTTCAGAGGCTTCTTCAAGAGTCTTATTTTCCATTTCAAGGGCTTCCCAACGATGTTTGATCCTTATTTCCTGAAGGGCTTCCAGAGCCAGCTTTTGAACATGAAAGCGGTCGATCACCTGTACTGCATTAGGAAAGCATCTTTTAGCAATACGCTTCATGGAGCCCGCCATATCCAAAGTTATTTCCTTTATCTTCATACGAAGTCTCCTGCTGATTTTTAAAAGATGCGCGATGACAAAATCACTCTGAGTCCCTTTTATAATTGCAACAATACTTCCTTTTCTCCCTTTGGCTCTTTTGGAGGTAAGAACGGTATACAGTTCTCCATCAGATAAAGCAACTTCGTCTAAGGATAAGGATGCTGAGAGATTTTCAGGATAAATGATCCAGTCTTCTGCGTGAGGTTTTTGTTCCCAGCTATGATATTCGCTGAGTTTATTCTTGTATTGTCTCTGGAAGGTTTTACCCTTGATACCAAAAAATTCTGCTATAACTTTGAGAGGAAGAGCTTTAGTGTCTGCTAATTTTTTTTAAGAAGACGGCAAATTCATTTGTCATGCGTGTTCCTTTAGCTACAACCTGCCAGTTTCTTTGAAGGATTTCTCCTGAAGACTTATCGGTCCATCTTCTTCTTTTCACGTGAAGCTTTACGATTTTACCCCTTAATGGGTAATCATCTACAATAATTTCAGGTAAAAAGCCTTTTGATTCCAGCAGTCTTTCTTTAAATTCCTCAGGAATACTGCTTTTTTCTTCAAAATAAATATCTGCTTTGAGGATATTAAAGTGTTCAACTAGAAATTCTGGAAGTAAAAATTTAAGAAGGTCGTAATCGCTTAGCATAAGACAAAGATACAACCACTAAACATTCCCCCAACTTTTGAGACTGATCCAAATATTTCTTAATAATTACATTTAAATTTTCAATACATTGTGATTAAATTTAGAATAGAATATGTTAACAAGTTATAAAATTTAAAGATTGGTTATGGATTTGCTATTATATGGGCTGCTTAGTTTGGAATTCTCTATATAAAGATATAGCTTAGCATAAATTAAAAAACACCAGTGCACGAATGTTTTTTAGAATTAAAAAATATTAATTTTAAAAATTAAGAAAATGAATTTATCAAAATTAAATGTACAAGAATTAAGTACAAACGAAATGAAGAAAACAGAAGGAGGTTTTTTTGGTCCATTTAGAGCTGGGCTAACACTTGCTTATAGAAACTGGCTTGCACAAAATGGAGGTGGTACTTATAATGGCAGTGATTACGGTTGGGGAGGTATCCATTAATTTATTTTTCGTATATAGGCATTATTATTTTGTTAAAAACTGATTATTATGTTTGATATTATATTTGCAACACTCTTTATTGCAACAGATTTGATTATTTATATCTTTCTTGCAAGGAAATATAAAACATATAACCCCTTTAAAATATCCAAATTTTGGATTAAGGAATATATGTAAATTTAATTTGAAGGAAAGTTAATAAATTTTAAAACAAGGCTGTATAATAAATGCAGCCTTGTTAATTTTAATTACTAAATCATACTATTAGATGTTTAATTTTTTAGATAAAAGCAGAATCCTAATTATTCTAGTAAGTGTTCTCATCTTTATTTCATTAATTTTTTTAATGTATATCACAATTGGCATAAAGAAGGAAGAAAAAAGAGAGATTAATTTTAAAGTATATGCCATAAACAAAAGTAAACCCATTAGCAATAACTACAATGCATAAGCAAAAAAAGGAAAATTTGCAAGAAAATCAATTTAACATTGGAGTAATTATAGCCATTGCTTTAATGCTTTTTGTAGCAATCTTGTCTGTTTTTTAGCTTATGCCAAAGTATCTAAAAGTTACACTAAATAATGGTCAGGAAATTCATATGCATTAGTATTTTACTATTAATTGGCTTGGTTCTGGTTGCTCTACCCATTGTTAAAATCCCCATTTCTTCTTCTTCAAAAGGTGTAGTTCGTTCTGTAAATGAAAACACTAAACTTAGTTCAGTGGTAAGTGGCAGAGTTATAAAAACTCAATTAGAAAAGAATAATCAATTTCTGAAACAAGGAGATACATTACTTGTTATAACAGCAGAACAATTAGATACTCAGAAACATCTGCAAAATAGTCAGAGTGAAGATTATGCAGCACAGTTACAGGATTTAAACAGACTTACCAAGGGGCGATATAGTAGCTTACAGACAGAACAATACCAAAGGGAACTTTCTGCCATGCAGGAAAAAATTGCACAGGTTCAAACTCAGCTATCTTTAGCTCAAAAAGATTTAGACAGAGCTGTTCTGCTTTATAAGCAAGGGGTTATCCCCAAAGCAGAATATGACAAGTATTATTATGACCATCAGGGGTTTTCTAAACAAATTGCCAATATTAAAGAACAACAAATAGCACAATGGCAAACACAAAAACGAGAAGTTGAAAGACAATTACGTTCTTTCAGTTCAGAAATTCAACGTATCAATCAAGAACAAAAAAATTACATTATCACAGCTCCCGTTTCAGGAAGATTGGTTAATTTTTCAGGAGTTCAAATAGGGAACTTTTTAGTTCAGGGACAAACGGTAGGAGAAATTTCTCCCGAACAATCTTTGGTTATCGAATGTTTGGTTTCTCCCAAAGATATAGGATTTATCCAAGTAGGGCAAAAGGTAAAATTTCAAGTAGATACTTACAATTATAACCAATGGGGACTGCTAGATGGAAAGGTTCAGGAAATAGACCAAAATGTAAAGATTAATGAACAAACGGGAGAAGCTTGCTTCAGGGTTCTTTGTGAAATGGATAAAAATTATCTGGAACTAAAAAATGGGTATAAAGGACAAATTGTAAAAGGAATGACCCTTACAGCCCGTTTCCACCTTATAGACCGTACTTTATGGCAATTGTTATTTGATAAAGCAGATGATTGGTTTAATCCGAAATTGAAATGATGAAAAAAGATATATTAATTAAACAACATGATTTAAAAGATTGTGGTGCAGCTTGTTTGGCTTCTGTTTCTGCTCATTATGGATTAAAAATGCCTATTGCTAAAATTAGACAATTAAGCCATACTGATACAAGAGGAACTAATGTATTAGGACTTGTACAGGGGTTGGAATCAATGGGGTTTAATGCTAAAGGAGTGAAAGGAGGGGCAGATGTTTTACCAGACATTCCATTACCTGCTATTGCTCACATTGTAAGTAAAGAACAATATCATCATTACGTTGTTATCTATAAAGTAGCTAAAAGTAAGGTTTCCGTGATGGACCCTGCTTTTGGTAAAGTTGAAGAATATACTAATGAAGAGTTTTCCAAAATATGGACTGGTGTTCTGGTCCTGTTAGAGCCCAATCAATATTTTGAGCAAAAAAATGAAAAAACCATCCTATACAAAAGATTCTGGAATCTGATACAACCCCATAAAAGCATCTTAATTCAGGCTTTATTAGGGGCATTAGTCTATACTATTTTAGGGCTGTCCACATCAATTTATATAGAGAAAATTACGGATTATGTTTTGATTGATGGCAATAGAAGACTTTTAAACTTACTTTCTGTAGGTATGATTGTCATTTTATTATTTCAGATTTTTATAGGAGCTATGAAAAGTATTCTTGTTCTGCAAACAGGACAAAAAATGGATAAACACCTGATATTAGGTTACTATAAACATTTATTGAAGCTTCCACAACGTTTTTTTGATACCATGAAAGTGGGAGAAATCATTTCAAGGGTAAATGATGCTGTAAAAATAAGAACATTCATCAATGATGCTGCTATTCAAATATTTGTAAATATTTTTATTGTTATTTTTTCATTTACTTTAATGTTTACCTATTACTGGAAACTGGGACTCATTACAGCTTTAGTTATTCCGTTGTATTTTTTTGTCTATTGGCTTACAAACAAACTAAATAAGAAAGTAGAGAGAAAAATGATGGAGGAAAATGCAGAATTAGAATCTCATTTAGTTGAATCTCTCAATTCAGTCAGAACTCTCAAACAATTTGGAATAGAGACATTTGCCAATAATAAAACAGATAATGCATTTACCAAATTATTAAAAACAATATATAAGTCTGTACTTAATGCCTTATTTGCAGGTAATTCATCTGAGCTTTTGTCCAGAATATTTACAATCATATTGCTTTGGGTAGGTTCAGGATATGTTATAGATAGGATTATTACTCCTGGGGAGCTTTTATCATTTTATGCTTTAATAGGTTACTTTACAAGTCCTGTTGCTGAGCTTATAGGGATGAATAAAACAATACAGAATGCTTTAATAGCAGCAGACCGTTTGTTTGAAATTATGGATTTGGAACGGGAAGAAACCACAGAAAAAATTGATTTGGCAACTGAACATATCGGAGATATTCAATTTAAAGAGGTTAATTTTAGCTATGGAAGTAGAGTTGATGTTTTTACTGATTTTAATTGTATACTAAAAAAAGGAGAAACAACTGCCATCGTAGGAGAAAGTGGAAGTGGGAAAACTACCTTAGCAGCTTTAATTCAAAATTTATATTCTTTAAAATCAGGTAAAATTCTAATTGGAGACTATGATATAAACTACATTTCAAATTACTCACTAAGGAGTTTAATTTCGGTTGTACCCCAACAGATAGATTTGTTTTCGGGAAATGTAATTGAAAACATTGCATTAGGAGATGATTTTCCTGATATGCAGAGAGTATTTAGCATAACTAAAAACTTAGGAATATTAAGCTTTGTAGAAAAACTTCCGAATGGTTTTCAGACTTATTTAGGGGAAAACGGGGCTTTATTATCAGGGGGACAAAAGCAAAGAATTGCTATTGCCAGAGCTTTGTATAAGAATCCTGAAATTTTAATTTTAGATGAAGCAACATCTTCGTTAGATACCGAAGCAGAGACTGTTATACAGAAAACATTACAAGAATTTAAAAATCAAGGTAAAACAATGATTGTCATAGCTCACCGATTAAGTACGGTTGCTAATTCTGACACCATTCTTGTCATGAAAGAAGGACAAATTATAGAACAAGGGAACCATGATGAGCTCATTTCTAAAAATTCGGTATATAAGTCTATGTGGGAAAAGCAAAGTCTTAGATTGAGTTGAAAACGAACGGAAAATGAGTTAAATTTCAATCTATTATTTTATTTTATTAAAAGACTATAAATCAATCATTTATCACATTGGCTGTTAGAAATAGTAGTTTACAGAAAGGAATTGATAAAAGGCAGCTTTTTTTTAATGGTTTGGAACAATTATTTTAGTGGGAATATAGTGCATTTTGAACACTAAAAAACAGTCAAAAAATGGCTAAAATTGAATGTGCCATTTGTTTTTGATAAACGTTTGAAAATCAGTTTTTTAATAAGTGAAACAATCCAGTCTTGTTGCTGCGTATATAGAGAAACGAAAATCTCCTCTAAAACTGGAGAGAATTTCTCTTTGTTAAAACCTCATAAAAGAGGTGTGCTTGTTCTGCGGCTTATAGAGAATTTCTTTTTGTAATAACAGCTTTGTAATTTGGGAATATACGGGTAAATCTCAACAGTTCCTCAAAATATCTGTCATTTCTACGATTTAAAGGAGTCATTTTTATCAAGTCTTATTATAGAATCCATATTGAAATTTGACAATTTTACCTCTTAATGGGTCATCATCTACAATAATTTCAGAAAGAAAACCTTTGGACTCTAATAATCTATCTTGTAATTCATCATGAATACAGCTTTTTTCTTGAAAATAAATATCTGCTTTGAGGATATCAAAGTGTTCAACTAGAAATTCTGGAAGTATAATTTAAGAAGTTCGTGATCGCTTAAGATAATCCTTGCTGCCCTATAACTTTTGCACCTGATCCGATGGTCCCCGAAGGGAAACTTTAAATAATAACAAGATTCGGATTTTATCCGATATGAATAATTTAGAAATTGCAAAAAAAATTAGATGAATATAAAAATCAAAAACTGTTCGCTATCTGATGTAACTGATATTATGGCACTCTATCAAGCGGCAAGGGAGCTCCAGACGGAAAGGGAAATGGTAGTTTGGCCTTACTTTGAAGATGCGTTTCTTAAAAAGGAAATCAATGAAAATCGACAGTGGAAAATAACTTTTGATGGTACAATAGCCTGCAATTGGACGATCACATTTGAGGATAAGGAAATCTGGGGAATCAAAGACAAAAACGACAGCATTTATATACATCGAATTTGTACAAATCCTGAATTGCGAGGTAACAGATATATCGATGAAATAGTAAAATGGTCCAGGGAATATGCAAAACAAGAAGGAAAACGGTTTGTCCGCCTTGACACATTGGGAAATAATATAAAGTTAATAGAACACTACACATCGGCCGGATTCAATTTTTTAGGTATGGTCAAACTTACTGATACAGAACAACTACCGGCTCATTATCAAAATGAAAGAAATTGCTGCCTTTTTGAATTAGACGTTTGGATGTAGCATTTTTCTGAATAGTATACTTTCCAAAAATTTATTTTTGGTTCAAATGAAAACTGCGATTGAATGATGTCAACCGCAGTTTTTATTGGTTTTTTGCATTCGCATACCAATAGAGCAGGCGTGTTGCGGATATTATTCCAAAATGGCTTTAGGTTCAAGATATTCTTCCAGTCCGAATTCACCATATTCTCTTCCAATACCAGACTGTTTGAAACCGCCGAACGGTGCTTTGGAATCGTGCAGAATACCATTAATGCAGACTCTTCCTGCATCAATCTCGGCAGCTACCCGATAGGCTCTCTCTTGATCTGAAGAACTGACATAGGCACATAACCCATAAGCTGTGTCATTGGCAATAGCTACAGCATCTTCTTCATCTTTATAAGGTATAATACTTAATACCGGCCCGAAAATCTCTTCCTGGGCGATACGCATGCTGTTTTTTACATTGGTGAAAACCGTTGCCTTTACGAAATTTCCGGCTTCAAGCCCTTCAGGTTTTCCGGGGCCGCCAACCAATAACGTTGCGCCTTCTTCCAGTCCGATTTTAATATATTCCTGTACCCGTTCAAACTGTTTTTTACTTACCATAGGACCTATACCTGTATCTTCATTTTTTGGGTTACCAACTTTTGTTTTCTCAACTGTGTTTTTTGCAATTACATTTACCTGTTCTAATTTATCATAGGGAACCAATAAGCGGGTAGCAGCTGCACAGGCTTGTCCACTATTCAGGAAAGCACCCATTATAGCGGTGGGTATTGCTGTTTCTAAATCAACATCATCTAAAATGATATTCGGCGACTTTCCACCTAATTCCAATGTTACCCTTTTCATGGTATCAACGGCTCCTTTAGCGATAATTTTTCCTACGGCTGTAGAACCGGTAAATGCAATTTATCAATTCCCGGATTGCGGGTGATTTCAGCACCCACCACATCACCCATTCCGGTTACAAAGTTAACAATACCCTTTGGAAGACCTGCCTCATGAAAACATTCGGCTATGATCTGTGTTTGCTGGGCACTCATTTCACTGGGTTTTACAACGGCTGTACAGCCTGCTGCAATAGCTGTTGATAATTTGGTACAGATAAATCCATTGCTCATGTTCCAGGGTATAATAATACCGACAACCCCCTTAGGCTGTAGACGAAGTTTTGAGTGACCTATAGTACGTTCGAAATCAAAATTTTTCAATGTTTCGATCATCGCTGTAAAATCGTCAATGGCGAATTGAGAAACCATTGAGCAAAACTGATAGGTTCCGCCATATTCTTCAACCATCACATCGGTTAAGTCTTTTTGGCGTTTGATGATTACTGAGCGTATTTTTTCCAGAAGAGTGATACGTTCATCCTTTGTGCTTTTTGAAAAGGTTTTGAACGCCATCCTTGCAGCATGAATTGCATTTTGAGTGTCAACCTTATCAGCGAGTGTTACCTCTGCCATTTTCTGACCACTTGTAGGATTGATCAATTCCAGAATTTCAGTACCATTAGGCGTTATAAATTCACCATTGATATAAATTTTATTAATTACTTTCATTTTTTTGTAATTTTAATTTATACAAAAATCATAAATCTGTCGTGGATACTATTTCGCCTATGGTTCAAAGATGATTTGCTGTAAAGCTCACTTACGAAAAAATTTATTGATTACCTGTTTTCAATAATATCAACGAGCAATTTGCGTTCTGCAAAAAACCATTTTTCATCCTGCTTTACAAACCGGTCTTTGTAACGGATATAAGCTACCATTAATTTCTGGATATTATTCTCAAAGGTCTGATGATGAGCAATACAGTAGGTAATTCCTGTCGCAGTATTTTCGTTTAGAGATAAAATTGTACTCTGCCCGTTAAAGTGCATCGTAGCAGAATACGAGTTCAGATTGTCAAAGACAGGAAATAGAGACGGTCTGCCAGTATATACTTCTGAGGGGCTATCTGCTTTAGGGTCGTAATAGACCTCAAAATTTGTATCGTTGGTAAAAAGGGCCATTTGTCCTTTTGCATCTCTTGTATCTGCGCAATAGGCGTAGCGGTCTACCAGTTCACGAATGGCCAGTCGATCTTCCGCTTCCAGAATTTTTTGATCGTAATTCATTTTGTTATTTTTTTGATTGTTAAACTTTCGGCAGGGGTGGTCCCGTATTTCTTTTTGAAACAGGTGTAGAAATGTGACAGATTCTCAAATCCCAGATCAATATAGATATCTGCGGGCTTCTTATTTTCCATATGAATAATCCTATAGGCTTCTTCAAGACGTTTCTCCTGAAGCCATTTGCGTGGAGAGGTCTGAAAAGCTTTCTCAAAATCCCGTTTAAAGCCTGCAAGACTCCTTCCGGTAAGCCTGGCGAAATTTTCTATCGGAACGTTGAAGTGATAGTTCTGCAACATGAATTTTTCAAGATCTATTTTAAAAGGTTCTGTGAAATCAAAAAGAAAATTTTTGAGATCCGGACTTAAATTAAGCAGCAATTCGATTGCCTCATCTATTTTTATTTCGGTCAGTTTCCTACTGATGCCTTTTGACTGTTCAATATAGGGAAGCAGGGAGTGGAAATAGCCTTCCATAAGCGCATCTGGTTTTAGCAGTATATTGTTTTCTCCAGAGTATATCTTCTTGCTGCCTGATGGATTATTAGCGGCGAACTGTCGTAATACAGCATCGGTAAGCAGTATCGACATACTTTTGTATTCTTTGTCTTTACCCGGAATTTTTGTGGATTTTGTCAGTTGGTTTCCTCTCGCTAGTAACATTTGGTTTTCACGAAGTACTAATGTGCCTTTGGACAGCTGTATATGCGTTTCTCCCGAAAACTGAAAAGCTAATGTGTGATGAGGTACAAATTGTTCGTGTCCACGTTGTTTGTCAAATGAACAGGAGTATACAAAGCTGTCCTCAAGAAATTGTGTTACAGGCAATATACTTTCATTCATCGTGTGATTGTTTTTAGTGCCTGATGGTATGCTGTATTTCTGGCATTGGTATTACTATCTATCAATAACAAAACAATCATCAGTGCTATAGTGGTTATTCCTGTTGCTCTCCACATTGGGGTATTGGCAAACATGATTAATAAAGCAGCAGCAATGATAATACAGGGTAGAATCTTAAAAACAAGCGCAAGTTCCTTTTGTGATTTTGAAGTTCGCTCTATTTCGGTTTTTACGAATGCCTGTGTATCATGTTTATATGCTTTTTCAAATTGTGAGATGCGTGGCTTATTGGTAAAATACAAGCCTGCACTTACAGTAAATATTAAACCACCTGCAATTAATAAAGGCCATACAAATGCATTGGCCATAACGGTTTTGCCCAATTGCCAAAAACCAATTGATGCCATAAAAAAAAACAAGCCGATCAATGCCGCTATTTTGGCTGAAAATACTTCGGAATGAGCCCAATCTGTACTTAATTTTAAGACGTCCATCTTGATTAATTATTTTAAATTTTATAAAACAAAGGTCAACCTTTTAAGAGTTAAATCATTTGCTTTACAGCTCAAAAATTATTTACTGTACAGCTCAAAATTGGTCAGAAAATACTTTATAAGTGGTAAAACAAATTGATATCATTCTGGTAGCATAAATATAGGGAATAAAAAATAAATCAATCTGGAGATATTGATATTTCAGGTCCAGGTGAGCCATATTACAGTATAGACTTAAATGATGTAATAAAGTCCGTAGTTAAATTTTGCGGGCTGAAAAGATAAAAGGCAGTTCCGAAATACCAAGTTTATTTCCAGCTAAGGATGAGAGCATAAAGATAAGTCAATGAAGCATTTTTTGCTCCATTGACTTGGTCGTAGTTGGTAAAGTTTAATCGTTTTTACTTAATCGGAAATAATTTCTATTTAATATCGGAAATTAACTCGTTGTAAGAAATCTGAACTTATTTATATTTTTAAGTGCGATGCCCGTTCCACGAACAACAGCTCTTAAAGGATCTTCAGCAACGCATACAGGGAGTCCTGTTTTTCTGTGTATTCTGTCAGCAAGCCCATTCAGCAGAGCACCGCCTCCGGCAAGATAAATACCTGTTTTATAGATATCCGCTGCAAGCTCTGGAGGAGTAAGAGAAAGTGTTTCCAAAACAGCATCTTCAATCCTCATAATCGATTTATCCAGAGCTTTGAAAATCTCCTTGTAATTGACCATGATTTCTTTTGGCTTCCCTGTGATCAGATCTCTTCCCTGAACCGGAATATCTTCTAAAGGATAATCAAGTTCCTCCAGGGCGGAACCTATTTCAATTTTTATTCTTTCAGCGGTTCTTTCTCCAATATATAGATTATAGTGTGATCTCAGAAAATAAGCAATGTCATTTGTAAACACATCGCCAGCTATTTTCAGAGACTTATCACAAACGATACCGCCAAGTGCAATCACTGCTATTTCAGTAGTTCCGCCTCCTATGTCAATAATCATATTTCCTTCAGGGTTCTGAACATCTATACCTGCTCCAATAGCGGCTGCCATGGGCTCATAGATTAGCTTTACTTCCTTGGCATTCACTTTCAGTGCAGAATCTTTAACAGCTCTTTTTTCAACTTCAGTAATTCCTGAAGGAATACATATTACAATTCTGAGAGCAGGCTGAATAAATCTACCTCTGATTCCAGGTATCTGTTTGATAAATTCTTTAATCATGTGTTCGGAAGCATGAAAATCGGCAATGACCCCATCTTTTAATGGACGTATCGTTTTGATGTTTTCATGAGTTTTCCCCTGCATAAGTTTGGCTTGTTCTCCAACTGCAATGGGCTTTCCGGTAGATCGGTCAATAGCGACAATAGAAGGCTGGTCAATGACGATTTTGTTATTATGTATGATCAGAGTGTTAGCCGTTCCTAGATCCATTGCAATCTCTTGTGTAAACATATCAAATAATCCCATCTATTCATTCTTTTATAGACTGCTAAAATACGCTTTATGTATTGATATACTTGCCGGCAGACTTCGTGCAGAAGTTAAAGTTGTGTTAATTATTCCTCTGAGACAATTGTAGCCGTTTAAAAGTCGTCAGATCGAGTATTGTCTTTCATGAGTTTGTCTTTTAAAAATTTTTTAGCACCACCATGTAAAAAATACAATAACTGCTTATTACTATTGTCACGTTAAGGTCTATCTGATTTATAAAAACAATGAATATATGAACAGTTTGTTTGTCTGAAGGAAACCAGAATACCATACTTTGCTCGCTAATTTATTATATTAGAGGCCTAAAAGCTGTTCAATTTTTACAATAATGAGAAAAACCGTTTTTATAACCTTGCTCTTTTGGTCTGTCTATAGCGCAAAAGGACAAAAACAACAAATTTCCAGTGACAGTATTTCTATTTTTTTTGATGAGATTAAAATGGCATCAAAAAAGAACACCGGACTTTGGAATCAAGATTTATACGGTCCTATGATTTTAGTTGCTTCGAAAACAAGAACCCTGTTTGCAGATGAACCGGACACTGGAGCTCAGTTGAAACCCAATGGGAATATCTATACAGGAATTTTACCTGACAATGTGAATATTGCTAATACGGCAGTCGGCTGGAGCGGTAAAAGATGGGCTATGATTATGCTTCCGCTTCCTAAGAATAAAGCCGACCGAATTAATCTGCTTGCTCATGAGTCATTTCACCGTATTCAGCCTTCATTAGGATTTGTGCTTAACAATGTTGAGAATAACCATCTTGACCTTAAAGAGGGAAGAATCTATCTGCGTCTGGAAGCAGAAGCATTGAAGAAAGCACTTCAGTCATCTTCGGAAAAAGAAATGCAGCAGCATCTTACTCATGCACTTACCTTTAGAAAATACCGAAATATACTTTATACCAATTCAGCAGAAACTGAAAATTTATTAGAATTGAATGAAGGTCTCGCTGAATTTACAGGGATCATAGCCAGTGGCAGAAATAAAGCGGAGACCATTGTTTTTTTCCGGAAGGGAATAGATGGTTTTTTAAAAAATCCCACTTTTGTAAGATCATTTGCCTATCATACAACTCCCGTTTATGGTTATCTGCTATACCAGAAAGACCGGGACTGGAACAAAAAAGTTACAGCAAAAACTGACCTGACAGATTTATTTATTAAAAGCATTATTATTCCCGCGGATCTGAAAAGTTCCGTTAATAAAATATCCGGACATTATAACGGCTCAGCAATCACCGTGGAGGAGATAAATAGAGAAGAGAAATCTAAAAAGCTAATTGCTGAATATAAGTCAAGGTTTATTGATAATCCACATTTTGAAATAAAATTTGAAAAGATGAACATTTCTTTCGACCCTGGAAATATAGTCCCTGTAGAAGTTCACACTAATCTCTGTTACCGCTTTTAGCCTGTCGTACCGACTGATTATCTTTCTGATTAAACCGGTATACCAATGTAAGGCGATACCGGGCAGCATTGGGAATACTGGTTTGATTAATTTCATAATCAGATCCAATGGTTCTGCTGTTAAACTTTCGGAGCCCAAACAGGTTGCTTACATCCAGGGTAAGGGTTGCTTTATCTTTCAGAAAAGTTTTGCTGCCTCCGAAATCAATACCGTGGACGGCGGCTGCCCGGGTTTGGGCGGTCGCATTGGGTCCTCTGAAATTGTAGACCGCCTGAAAAGAAAGCTTATTCTTTAATTTTAACTGGGAACTTACACGTGCCGTAAATGTACTGGCTGAATAATCAAAGTTTTGATGTTGGTAGCTGCCCTGTTCCTTATAATGAAATACATTAAGTTCAGCATTGGCCTGAAGCCACTTAAAGGGATTATAAAGCAGAGAGAGTTCAAAGCCGGTACGTGTTTCTCTATTGATGTTGACCGGCATGGTGATAAATAAACCTTTGGCGTCCCGGAAAGTATAATCTTCAATAACCCCGCTGTTCCGCTGATAATAAAGAGAAGGATTAAACGTAAGTGTTTTCCAGTTTTTAAGGAATGCAATTTCAGATACATTGGCATAAGAGGGGTTAAGATCCGGGTTTCCTACGTAACGGGTACTGAGATCTGTAAGTTCATTAAACGGGTAAAGCATACCCAGCCTTGGCCTGTTGATACGTTTGCTGTAGCTGGCTTGCAGATTCGTTGTGGCATTAAAATGATAACTGAGGTTTAAAGTGGGGAAGAGGCGGTTATAATCTTTCTGATTGGTGTAGCTGCCTGTACGGTCTTCAATACCAATATGGGTAAGCTCACCACGCAGTCCGGCCTGATAGCTGAAAGCTCCTCTTTTGCCGGAAAACTGTATATAAGCACTTCCAATCAGTTCTTTATATAAAAGATGGTTGTCTATCTGATCAATGATTTCCCAGCCTCCCGGATTTTCCTGCTGTGCAATAAAATCACTGTTTACCCTGCGGTCTTCCATTTTTAAACCAAATTCAAGAGTAGACGTGCTGTCTAACGGCTGTATCATATCAGTCTTAATCATCAGGTCTTTACTTTTTCCGAAAGAACCTGTCCTGATCATTGGCAGATTCATTGCAGATGGTAATATTTTAGCGGTTGATAAGTTCCAGTCTTTGTCACTGTCCCAGAAATCGTACTGCATATCTACCGTAAATTTTTTACCCGGCTTTTCGAATGTTCTGGTATAGTTAAATTCAAGTTGGTTATAGCTTCGTTTTTCCCATGATTCACCTTTTCTGCTGAGACTGCTGTCAATAATGCCTTTTTTTCCTGAATAGAGATAGTTGAGTTGTGTTTTATCATGGTCATTGGTTGAGTTTCGCATAAAGGCAGTAGTAATCGTGTTATGGTCATTGATTTTGAAGTCCGCTCCAAGATACAATAGCCTTGCGTCATCATGACGGTCTTCATCCTGACGTTGATTCAGGTAAACCGGTGTGCCGGAAAGTCCGGTTGATTGCTGCATGGTATATAAGCCAACATAATCTGACAGCCGGATGCCATAAGTAGCAAACAGGTTGATTTTATTGGATTTATAATTTAAACTTGGACTTATACGGGTCTCATTGGGAATACCGCCAACCAGCCTTAATTGTCCACTGAAACCAGCCTTTTTATTCTTTTTAAGAATGATATTGATAATCCCTGCTGAACCGGCTGCATCAAAACGGGAGGAAGGATTGGTAATCACTTCTACACGTTCTACCTGATCTGCAGGAAGCTGTTCCAGTGCATTACTTTGTGTCAATCCTGTACGCCGCCCATCCACAAGTACCAATACACTGCTGTTACCACGCAGGCTTATCGTCCCGCCAGGGCTGACACTGACGGAAGGAACAATATTGAGTAAATCTGTGACAGCACCTGATTGTGAGAGAACATCTTTACCTACTTCAAAAACTTTTTTGTCAAGCTTTAGGCTGACGGATGAACGCTGTGCTGTTACAGATACTTCCTGCAGAAGTTTTGTATCAGGTTCTAAAATTATGGTTCCGAGATGTATCACCTCATCAGGTTTTACCTGGACAGGCCGGGTGATCGTCTGAAACCCGATCAGATGATAGCTGATTGTGTAATGTCCTTCGGGAATGTTTTCAAGCCGGAATATGCCTTTGTTATCCGAAATTCCGGCTGCAACGGGAGCTTCTGTATTACCCTTTAATGTAACTGTTACATAAGGTACAGCAGTAGTCTGGTTTTCATGAATAATACCGCTTATCTGACCATTTTGCGCAAAAGAAAACGGAGCAGTGATCATAATCAGGAGGATGGTTGCTAATAGTTTCATGATGTAAAGTTAGAGGAGAGGTAAGGCTCCCGTTGACGAAAACTTCTGAACGGCTCTATGTGCTTCTGAATGGTCATGAATTTTTGGAAATTACCTTGTATATTTACATCATGCACAACCTGTTATTCTTATTAACTTTACTCACTGTACTGGCTAAACCGATTATCCGTAATGAAGAACCGGTACCTGTCTACAAGACGGGGGATAATAAAGAATGGGCAGCTAAAGACTTTGATGATAAAGACTGGTCTCAGACTAGAGGAAATACCTCAGACAGGATATTTTGGTCCAGAACACATATTGAAATACGTCAGGTAGAAAACCAGTTGAAACCTTTGGGGCTTCAGATTCAATCGTTTGGCTCTTTCGAGGTGTATTGGGATGGGGAGCTTATCGGCAGGAACGGGCATCTTCCTCAACAGGGGAAACCGGAAATTCCGGGTACGGAGAGCAGCTATTACAGGATTCCCGATCATCTCGCCAGTCCGGGCTTTCATACAGTCGCTCTACGCTCGTCACAGTCATTTCTTCCGGATGTGCAGCGATCTATCAGCTTTAAGATGAACAGTTACACTGCTTTATTGACAAAGCCTTTGGTGACCATGTCATATATGAACCTGATGGCCGGAGCTTTCCTCATCGCAGCAGTGTATTATTTTTTTCTTTATCTGAACAGCAAACGCAGACAATGGGATATCCTTATCTTCGGTTCCGTATGTTTTCTCTTTTGTGCTTTACTGATTATTGAATATCTTAAGTTTCATGTTTTTATTCCCTATCCTGATTTCTTTGTTCGCCTTGAGATTGTAGGTTGGCTAACCTTTGCCAATGCATTGCTGGTTCCTTTATATTTCATCATTCAGTTTAATTTTAAAAAAGGAAGATGGCTGATGGCAGTACTGCTCATATCACTTATCTTGCTTTATATCATTCATTATGGCTCTTACGATCTTACCGCCCGCCTGTATAGTTTGGCAATGCTTATTGCTGCTTTCATTGTAGTCCTTAATGGTATTGTCCAAAAAGAAAAAGGAGGATTTATTGCTTTAGCAGCTCTTTTGATCAGTGCTTTGATTAATAAATTTGTTTTGTATGACTATGGCTTGTTTATCAGTTTTACAGTAATTGTACTGAGTATGCTTTACCTTCATTCCATTCGTGCTAGTGTCATTGAAGCGGAACATCAGAATGCGGTGCTGCTTTCTTCAAGACTGCAGCTGGAGCTGCTGAAAAAGAATATTCAGCCTCATTTTTTAAGAAATACGCTGACTTCTATGATGGACTGGGTAGAAGAATCTCCCAGGGAAGGTTCCCGCTTCATACAGGCACTGGCTGCAGAATTTGATATCATGAACGAGATTTCCGAACAGACTCTGATTCCCATCACGAAAGAACTTGAGCTTTGCAGGCAGCATATATCTATAATGGGTTTTCGGAAGGAAATTAATTATCAGTGGGAGGAGATTGGAATAGACGAGAAACAGCTTATACCTCCGGCTATTATCCATACTTTACTGGAGAATGGCATAACCCACAGCGAACCTTTGGCGGGAAATACCGTGAAATTTGTGCTTTCTTATGCTTTAGGAAAAAAGGGAAATCAATATACCTTTGAAACATTTGCCAAAAACCGGAAGGCAGTGACAAACCGGTCCGGAGGAAATGGTTTTAAATATATAAAAGCAAGGCTTACTGAAAGCTACGGCCAGAAATGGACATTCGATTCAGTGGCTGCTGAAGGAGGGTGGATATCTACAATTTATATTTTAAAACAATGAATATACTGATTATAGAAGATGAGGCCAGAATTGCCCGCCGCCTCGAACGTATGACTACTGATTTTTTTGCCAGTACATCTGTTGAGATCAGTATTTGTGATTCTTTGCAGAAAGGTCTTGATCAGATTGCAGACCGTATTCCGGATCTTCTCTTACTGGATCTTAACCTCAATGGGGATAATGGATTTGAAATATTGGAACATATGGTGGCGTCTTCTTTTCATACCATTATTGTTTCAGCCAATATTGATAAAGCAATCACAGCCTTTGCTTATGGAGTACTTGATTTTGTTCCTAAACCTTTCGATCAGGAAAGGTTTTTTAAAGCTTTGACCCGTTTTGTGAGCCCTGCTTTAAAGGTTGAGGAGGATATTAAATATCTGGCTGTAAAGAAGGCCGGACAGGTACGGCTCATCAATATTGCAGAAGTAGTTTATATAAAAGGAGCCGGGATCTATACCGAGCTTCATCTTAATAATGGACGGACTGAATTGCATGATAAGTCCCTTGAATTACTGCACCAGCTTCTCCCTGACCAATTTGAAAGGGTTCATAAATCTTATTTAGTCAACTTTATACAAGTCGAAAAGATGCTTGTGAACACCGGAACACGCTATAGTGTATTGCTTAAAAGCGGTGAAATACTGCCTGTAGGGCGGTCAAGATACAAAGATTTGAAAAATAGAATAGTATGATCTTTTGTGGTTAGTTATTCCGAATAATAATAAAACAAATAAAATAATAAAAACATGGAATTTTCACCATTCAATAGCGTTGTTAAACTTTGTCTTCAGGGAATGAGTCTGGAAGCGGCAGGCAAACCTGCAGAAGCAGAGAAACTATTTATGCAGGGTTGGAATGAAGCAGAAAATGAACTTGAAAAATTTCTTGCCGCTTATTATATATCCAGGCATCAGAAAATGCCCGCTGATCAGTTAAAATGGCTGCAAATAGCCCTGGAGCTGGCTTTAAGAATAAATGATGATTCCGTTAACAGTGCTTTTCCAGGCCTTTATTCTAAAATTGCCCAATGCTGTGAAGAGCTGTCTAACCCGGAAAAAGCCCAAGAATATACTGAGTTGGCGGCTTTGTCTAACGGGAATCCTACAGACAAAGGTCCTTTCTACCATGGTACTAAAGCAGATTTGCAGAAAGGAGATCTGCTGATGGCAGGCGGTGATTCTAACTATAAATCTGAATTCAGAATGAATCATATTTATTTTACAGCACTGGTTAATGGGGCAGGGCTTGCTGCTGCATTAGCTAAAGGTGATGGCAGCGAGCGAGTATATATTGTGGAACCAACTGGAAGCTATGAAAATGATCCGAACCTGACGGATAAAAAATTTCCTGGCAATCCTACCCGTTCTTATCGTTCACAGATGCCATTAAAAATTGTTGGAGAAACTACAGATTGGGTTAAACCCGATTCCGGAGAGCTTCAGAAGTTTCGTGAAAAATTAGAAGATGGTAAAGGAGAGATTATAAACTGATTTTTAATGTTTTCAAATTAGAGAATTTAAAGGACTCAAAGACAAAATGCTCTTGTTATGGCAGAAAGGAATTTTATAATTAATACCTAAAGCAAGAGCAAGAGGCATTCATTTGATTGTTATACTTATTTCCAGAAGCCATTATTGCTGGCCCAGTCTTTAAAAAGGTTTGGCCATTCAGATTCTGAACTTCCTTTTTTTCCAAGCCCCCAGCCGTGCCCTCCTGTAGGGAAAATATGCATTTCTTCAGGTACATTGTTTTTTTTAAGGGCTTCATCCATCAAATAACTATTAGCTACCGGTGAAATAGGGTCATCTGTAGCATGGGCAAGAAACGTAGGAGGAGTGTTTGTGGTAACTAGTCTTTCTACAGAAAATGCAGCCTCTTGCTGCTGAGTAGGATGATCTCCAAGGATGCTTCTTTTTGCATGGGTTTTGTTATTAGGAGGCAGCATAGAAATTACGGGGTAAATCAACGCGGCAAAATCGGGCTTTGCAGATAAAGAATCGATGTCATCAACAGGTTGATAGAAGCGTTTGTCCGGTTCTGTTGCAATGATACCTGCCAAATGTCCTCCCGCCGAAAAGCCTACTATACCTATTGTTTTGATATGAAGTTTCTTAGCCTGGCTTCGAATAACCCGCATGGCCCTTTGTGCATCTTCAAAAGGAACATTGGTTGTCTTCCAGTTTTCCAGTGGAAGGCGGTAAATTAATTCAAATGCTGTCACCCCTTCTGATTGAAGCCAGTTGGCTGTTGGGGTACTTTCTTTACCTGTTTCAATATGAGCATATCCGCCGCCACTGATAATGAGAACTGCAGTTCCGTTAGGGTGTGCCGGATAGTGTGCGATGAGCCTTGGGGTAGAAACATTGGTGACAGATCCTTTGTTACTTATTATTTCATCCGGTCTTATGGCACGCTGATCGTCTGGCATAGATCCAGGCCATAAATCAATTTGTTTCGGTGAACCGATTTGCTGGAATCTGTTTCCGGAATTCTGAGCTTCTAAAGAAGCAGCTGTAGAAAACAGTAATGCAAGAATGATAATATAAGGTTTCATGTGATAAAGACTATTAATGATGGTCGGTATAATATCCTTCAATAATGGTGCTAAACAGATGGTATAGCCAACCTATTTTTCAGTATGAAATAAAATTTTTCATTATAAGGATTTTACCGAGCTGCCTGTTGGTAATTTTTCCTAAAGGCCAGGGGAGAAAGCCCTATATTTTTTTTGAAAAACTGGGTGAAATTGGGTTGATCGGCAAAACCTATACTGTACCCAATCTCCTGTAGCGTCAGATCGGTCTGTATGAGCATCGCTTTTGTTTCTTCCAAAAGCCGTGTTTTAATATGGGTACTCACATTCTGGCCTGTATGTCTTTTGAGCAGTGTGTTCAGTTGATTGGGATGTATAGACAGCGAATGAGCAAATTCTTTCGCTGTTTTAATCTTGATAGGATGGTTGACATTAATCTGCGAAGTCTCATCTTCTAATAGCTGAAAGAAGTCATGGACCTGCCTGTACTCTTCAGATACCATGCCTGGAGCAGGAAAGTTGCCTACCTTTACACCTTCAATCATAACCATCTGTATATAGGTCTGAAGTCTTTCTTCGGTAAAGGTGTCCTTTGTTTTCATTTCGCCCATCATTTCTTCAAGCCAGTGGTCAAATAACGGAATATGATCATTTTTCAACTGAATAACATTTTTTTCAGATTTTGAGAAGAGCTCATAGTGTTCCATAGCCAGTTTTAGTATGGGCTTTGAGTCAATAAATTTCTTTTTGAACAGAACAAAGTATCCCTCAGCACCTTCGTCTAGATTTTTCCACGACACGATCTCATTGGGGTGCAGAAAAACAATTGTCGGATTATCCAGATAATAGGTATTCACGCCAATGGTCAGTACACTTAAGCCTTTTGAGAAATAAAGGATCTTATAAAAATCTCTGCGATTTGGGGAGAGATAATTTTTGCAGGGATCATCTTTTCGGCTTACTACCTGTATGTTGCTATTATTAAAAGACTCATGAAATACAGGTAAAATATCACCCATATTTTTTAACAGATCTATTTTTTTATTTTCAGAAGACTGTGCCATGACCTATAATTTTAATAATTACAAAGTTAGAAAATTGTCGGCTGTAGTTTTTTATGAATAACCTCTTATATTTTATGAAAATCAAATGGATTGATTCCCATTAAAATTGCAATGCAACAACTGATTGTTTCAATACACCTTAGAATATAAGTATGACTGTTATTCCTATTATATAACTCACTTATAAGATAAGGTGAAAAATATTTTTGAGCTTTCGGAAACAGATACTGCAGTTTGATATTCATAAGTCATATTACTTTTTCAATAAGGTTCAGGAATCTTAAACTGCCTAATTTTGACCTATCAATTTGAAGATAAAGTAACGACCCTAAAACGGAATATTAATTTAAATAATACAAAAAATATGAAAAATCAAAAAACATGGCTTATTACAGGAGCCTCACAAGGATTGGGATTGTTAACAGTGAAATACCTTTTAGCAAAAGATCAGATTGTAATTGCAACCACAAGGGATCGTAATCAATTTGAGCCCTCTATTTTGGAAAATAATAATCTTACAGTGATCAGTTTGGATATTACCAAAGAGAGTGAAGTAGAGGCCGCAGTGAATATGATTATTACAAAACATGGAAAAATTGATGTTTTAATAAACAATGCCGGTTATGGCTTCCTCGGAGCTGTTGAAGAAGCTTCTTCATCAGAAATTGAA
Source organism: Chryseobacterium sp. MEBOG06 (assembly GCF_021869765.1). Lineage (NCBI taxonomy): Bacteria > Pseudomonadati > Bacteroidota > Flavobacteriia > Flavobacteriales > Weeksellaceae > Chryseobacterium > Chryseobacterium sp. MEBOG06. Next base: position 1,994,947 of record NZ_CP084580.1, read on the forward strand.
AAGGTTTTTGTAGTGAATGTAATGGGAACTTTTAACCTGCTGCGGTATGTTCTTCCTTTTATGCGTCAGGAGAGAAGTGGTCATATAATCAATTTTTCTTCTGCTTCCGGCCTCGTAAGTTCTTCCGGATTTGGTATTTATAATGCGAGTAAGTATGCTGTTGAGGGATTAACTGAGGCTTTAAAACTTGATGTTGAAGGATTGGGAATCAAGGTTACATTGATAGAACCTGGTGCATTTCGTACCAATTTTTTAGGAAGCTCTCTGGGGATCGCAAAAAATGAAATCTCGGATTATGCTTCTACAGCGGGGAAATATAAAAATATTTTTCTCGGCAATAATGGCAAACAACCTGGTAATCAGGAAAAAGCGGTGGAAGCAATTGTGAAGATTACAGAAATGGAACAGCCTCCATTACGCCTGCTTTTAGGAACCGATGCCTATAAAAGGGTTCAAACGAAGATTCATCAGCTGAATGAAGAATTTGAACGTTTTAAAGAAATTACCTTTTCAACAGATTTTATAAATTAAAAATGAATAAAACAATATATGCACTCTCACTTGGTGTATTTGGCGTAGCCACAAGTGAATTTTGTGTCATTGGAATATTGCCGGCTCTGGCCAAGACTTTTAATGTTTCTATTGATACAGCAGGCTGGCTGATGAGCGGGTTTGCACTTACAGTGGCGCTTTGTGGTCCTTTCATCACAGCGCTCACCAAAAATATAAACAGAAAAACAATGTTACTTCTTGTACTCGCTACTTTTGTGATTTCCAACGTCATGTCTGCATTAGCGTCAAACTTTACAGTTTTATTAATCTCCAGAATAATACCTGCGATTTTTTATCCTGCTTTTTGGGCCATAGCGCTTACATTGGGTATGAAGCAGGTAGCTCCTAAAGACGCTCCTAAAGCTATATCTATTGTCATGATGGGTCTTAGTATTTCAACGGTGATAGGGGTGCCGTTAACCACTTATTTTGCTGATTTATTTAATTGGAAGGCATCCTTTATCATCTCTGGAATTGTTAATATTATTGCTTTTCTGAGTTTACTTGTAGTAGTACCGTCTACTCCGGTTGAAAGAACGAAAGGCAACACCCAAAACCTGGCCATATTGAAGGAGCCATTTGTATGGATAAATTATCTTTATATCCTGCTGAAAATAGCAGGGATGTTTGCTACCTATAGTTACCTTGCCGATTACTTTACCAAAATTACCCATATGAACGGGACGGAGGTAAGTTTAATGTTACTGCTGTTCGGGATAGCCGGTATCTTTGGCAATTGGATCGTAGGCAAAATGGTTAGCAAAAATGTACGCTTAGGATTTCGCTATTTTCCTGTTGCTCTTATTCTGGTGGAAATTTTGGCTTATTTCTTCGGGACCTTTTTTATCCCAATGACAGTTATTATTTTTATCTGGGGATTTGTACATACATCCGGATTTCTTATTGGAAATACTCGTGGTGCATACAAAATACCTAGAGAAACATTGGAATTTACGAATAGCTTTGTCCCGTCTTTTTTTAATTTGGGGGTAACTTTTGGAACCGTTGCCGGGGGCTGGGTAATTAAATCTACGGGTGTTCATAACATTATATGGATGAGTGTAGCATTTTTGTTGTCTGCATTTGCTTTAACTTTTGTTCATCCCAGAGTAAGAGGAATATATCAAGAGAGTAGCAACGCCGAACGTGAGGAGTCTTACTTAAGTCCTGAGCAATTGGCCCACTAAAGAGAATTTGAATAAATAATGTGATTCAATAATGAGATAATTGTTCTATTGCTTGAATAATTCCTTTGTCTGGCTCATGCTTAAATGCCCCAATAAAATTAACAGAGTAGTTTTATTGAGGCATTTTAGTTTTTTATACTTTTATTTATTTTCGGGAAGTGCCATGGCCTGTGAAAACTTTGATTATCACCCGATCAGTGTATTATAAGAAAAAGATTGAAAAAAATAGGTAAGGAATATGAAATACCTCATTTCCTTACCTTTTGATTAAAAAATAGCTTATTCTATATGAAAATATTGACTGCCGGATTTATTTTCGGACGTTCTGTCTGGTGCCAGTACGGATATGGTGCTTTTGCTTTGCTTGCATCATTAAGCCTTTGAATCTGTTCCTCAGTTAATTTCCAGCCTGTTGCTCCCAAATTATCTCTTAGCTGCTCTTCATTGCGGGCTCCGATAATCAGAGTTGAAATGGTAGGTCTTTGCAGAAGCCAGTTTAAAGCTACCTGGGGGACTGTTTTCTGCGTTTCGTCAGCAATAGCTTCCAGAACATCTGTGATACGGTAAAGATTTTCTCTTTCGATGCTGTCTTCATGTACAGGGCTTCCACCTTCTGCTACACGCCCTGAAGTAGGCCATTCTTTACTTCTGCTGAATTTACCGCCAAGTCTTCCTCCTGCAAGCGGAGACCAAACGATTGCTCCAACTTTCTGATCTTCGGCGAGTGGCATCAGTTCCCATTCATAATCTCTATTCGTTAAAGCATAATACACCTGATGGGCAATATATTTATTCCAGCCATATTTTTCAGAAATGCTCAGTGATTTCATCAGATGCCATCCTGAAAAGTTGGAACAGGCAATATAACGGATCTTTCCGGCTTCAATAAGGTCATCCAATGCTCTTAGGGTTTCTTCCACAGGAGTTACAGCATCAAAACCATGCATATGATACACATCGATATAGTCTGTATTCATCCGTTTTAAGCTTCCTTCCACCTGCTGAATGATGCGCTGGCGGGAAGATCCCTGATTGTTGGGCCCTTCACCAAAAGGAAATGTGGATTTGGTGGAAATAATAAGGTCTTCCCGTTTTTTTCCTTCGATGGCTTTCCCTAAAATTTCTTCGGAAACTCCCTGAGAATAAATATCTGCTGTATCAAAAAAATTGATTCCTGCTTCAATGCAGATGTCAATGATTCTTTTAGCATCAGCTACCTGAGTGCTTCCCCATGCTTCAAAACCATGTACTCCCCCAAAAGTTCCAGTTCCGAAGCAGAGCTCGGACACGTATAATCCTGAATTTCCTAATAGTCTGTATTCCATAATGTATTTATTTTGTATTAATTTAGATTGTTTTTTGCGATGTTTTTAGAGAAGTTTTGTTTAAAGGTGTATCTTATATATTTTGTAAGATCCTTTACGTTCACTTTTACCTTGGTGAAACTGAGGCTGCTCGTCAATACGCGAACAGCTGATGTAGAGCCATCCATCTTTAGTAATGTGATAGCTATCCGGCCATGCAAGTTCTTCATTGGCCGGGATTACGGTTTCAGTCTTCAATGACGGAGTAATACGAATGATCTTTCTTCCTTCCAGATCTCCTAAATATAGATTGCCTTTATGGTCAAAAGCCATTCCGTCACTAGTCGTAAATTTTCCGTCAAATACTACTTTCTTTTCCAGTTCCGCTTCAGATAATAATTCGTTATTCAGATCTGCTGTGGAAATATGATAAAGAGAATTATCTGTTAATGCCTTAAAATAAAGCTGTTTACCATCAGGGCTTAAAGCAATGCCATCCGACTGTACATGAAAAGGCTGGCCGTCTCTGAGCAATGTTTTCCCGTTTCTTTTTACCTGGTAGGCAGGATCGGTCTGAGTGGCTTTAGCCATATAAAGAACCTGGCGTGCCTTTCCGGATACCAGATCTACAATCACTATTCCTCCTTCATTGGAATTGGTAATATAGGCCAGTTTTTTACGGGTGTCAATCCGTGTATCATTCATATAACTTTTACCATCAGAAGCTCCCGCAAGAGGATAGACCCTCTCTACGGTATTGGTAGTAAGATTGATCTTAACCAGCTTCTGACCTTTATCGTTATCCTGAGAAGGTTGTGTAGAACCGGCATCTACTACCCACATTGAGTTCTGATCATCAATTATAACGGCCTGTACACAAAGGAAATGTTTCATTTTGTCACCCGTACCTTTCCATTCATTCCATGATTCATCCGGGAAAGGGACGGAGGTACTGGTACCTGTTACTTCTACCAGAGCATACCTGTAAGGTTCACCCCAGCGGGGATAATTGGTAAATACTCTTTCAGAGGCAGATACGGCGACTCCAGTCAGCTGGTGATCCTGATCCTCAAAAACAGTTGTTAATTTCTGAGAATGCTTTTGCTGTGCAAATAATCCTGTATATCCGAAACTTAAGACTACAGCGAATTGAATTATTTTTTTCATGTCTTATTTCTTGAAGAACGCGTGGTTACGCTTCAACAAATATCAGACATTAAAATAAAAAGGACTGTACTAAAAAATTCAAATTACTTGACTTTTAGTTTCACTGGGACTGTATCCGAAGAAACTTTTATATAATCTGGAAAAGTGGGAAACGTTTTCATAGCCAATCTCATAACATACTTCCGTGATTTGAAGTTCTGTGGTAAGAAACAGCTCACGAGCTTTTTGTAAACGTTTTTCCTGGATCCATTTTGCAGGTGTTGTATGGAAAGTGGTTTCAAAATCCCGGCGGAAACTGGATAAGCTTCTTCCTGATATGAGTGCAAGATCACTGATGGAGTAGGGTTCAAGATAATGAGCCTCCATAGTTTGCAGAAGATCAGAAGGTTCGTGTTGGTTCAGTCTTATCAGCTGTTGTAGGAACTGGGCATTCGTTTGGGAAAGATCATACAGCAGTTCAAGGATTTTCAGTTTGAATAATCCCATTTTTACCTCTTCATTATCATCGAAATAGGGTTTGAGCGATTCCAGGAATGTCTGAAGGCGTGCGCCATAGGGATGAATAAGAACCTCATCTTCGGCTACAGATGAAGTGCTGATATAGCCGTCGATCTCAATGAGCTTTATAAAGTCAACAATGATACTTTTTTTTAAAGAGAAGGAAACACTTTCATAGATGAAATCATTATGCGGATTACCACGCTTTACAAACTCCACATAGGTTGCTTTTTTGAGAAGTACCATTTCGCCTTTATGAACCAAATAGCAATCATTTCCCAACCGTACTTCATGGGTACCCTGAGTAACAAACAACAGGAAATGATCCTTCAGCATCTTCTGCTTGTGAACGGGTTGAGAATGCTCTTGTCTGCATATCTCGGTTGTCGCAATGTTCTCTGCTGTTAAAATGATATGTTCCCCCGGATGTACCTTCTTTTCTCCTGTATATTTGTCGACGTGCATATACTATATTATATAACAAAAATAAGGAAAATAAAATCTTGAATCCTACTGTCCGGATAAAAGAAAAGAAGCCTTTATAGAAGTGGTCATAATTATCAGTGATATTAGCAGGGTCTTATGGTAAAGAGCCGAACTATGAAAAAAATATCATAATAATCCATCCTTATAATAGCTCGGCAGACCCAAAAAATTATTAAAATTAATTAATTCAAACTGGAAAAAATACAGTAAAAACAGATCTGACGGATTTATTTATTGATGAATTTAAAATTAGTATTCCTACTGCTCTAAAAGCAAAATTTGATAAAATTTTTAAACATTATAACGGTTCAATAATTATTGAAGAAGAGACTTCAATGGAAGAAAATTTCAGGTGACGGTTGGATTCTCGATTTAGCTGATGGCTACTCGGTAGATAAAGACACTTCGACCGCAAATTATAAGCTTATTAAAAATTAACAAATGATTTATAAAAACAAAAATGAGACAGGCTTCTGTCTCATTTCTATTAAGGTAAACTGATTTTTTTGCCTTGTTCCGGGAAGATGTAGTTGATCTGTAAAGGATTATTTTTGAGTAATTCCTTCTTTATAATTTCCGGATTATCTTTTGTCGGTTTTCTATGAGTGACTACAATATTCAGTTTTTTCAGATTGTTTTGCCCTGTTTTTTCTTTCAGTTTTTCCAGCTCTTCTAATAAAAGATTAGGAGTAAGGTGGCCAAACAACAGGTTTTCAGGCTGGCTGTTTGGGAAAGAGACTTCAATTAATATGGTGTTAAGCTGGCCTTTTTTTACAAGCGGAGCAACACTTTCCCAAAGTTTGTCTAATTGTTGGGATTTTTCAATACGGTCGGCACCCGTATCTCCAAGATAAAGCAGATAATGATCATCTCTTCTCACCAGTACAGCACTGCTTTTATAAGGGTTAACGTGGCTCAGTTCATAAGCTTTTAAAAAAAACGGAGTCTCTTTTGCAGGAGTTTCCACCCCTTCCTGAAGTTCATTATAATGATATTTTCCTAGAATAGGCTTCTGGCCCTGATCTGCAAAATTAATCCAGGTATCTGTAATGAAATAATGATTCTGTAGAATCTGAAGCACCGGTGCAATTGCGAAGATATCTTTTTTAGAATCAGCAGGGGAGTTGATAATAAGCCCGGATAGGTGATCCAAATGACCATGAGAAATAAAATACCCCTTGATCTGATCCCGAAGAACATTTTCTTCAGGGCCATTCAGGCTTTTTAATTCAATGGCTTTCCGTATTCCTGCATTTACTGTTCCTGCATCCAGACAGATAAATGCATTATCTTTCGGTGCTCCAACTAAATAAGCGGATAGGTTATCTTCCTGCTCTCCGCCATAAATCCCCAGTGGAATAAGATCAAAATTTTGCGCCTGGCAGAAAATATGCACAACAAGAGCAAATAAAGTAAGTGCTGTTTTTTTCATTCTTTTAAAACTAGAAAACCTATACTTAGCGATAGGATAGAGCAAATTTACGTTATTTTTTATCGATTATACACTGGTTTGCCAGCAATGTCTTTTCTTAAAATGAAATTAATACCTCCTAATAATTCATTCTATATATAAGCTATCAAATCAGGTCGAGCTGCTAAAAACTAAAGAGTAGAACCTCTGTATACAAGCTCTGCATCCATTAAGACTGTTCTGCCGGGTTTTGAGTGGTCTTTTATTTTTTCCAGAATTAATTCCGCAGCCGCTTTACCCATCTTTACCAGTGGCTGTTGTACACTCGTTAGTTGAGGGTAGGTCATGGTTGATAATTCCGTGCCGGAAAAGCTGGTAACGGCTACATCACCGGGAATTTTTATGTTATGCTCAAAAAGATAGTTCATAGCTCCAATGGCCAGGGTATCAGTGAACGCAAAAATACCGTCAAATTCTATATTTTTCTGCAATAATTGCTCTGCTGCATTTCTGCCGTGTTCAAAAGTCATTCCTTCCGTTTTTACAATCAGCTGCTCATCAAAAATATTGTATTTATTCAGAATTCTTTTATATCCGTTCAGCCTTTCTATGACATTGCGGATGGTAGGTGGACCCATAATGTAAGCGATCCTTTTTCTTCCTGTTTTGATCAGGTATTCCACCATCAGGGATGCCTGGACATAATCATCTACAATCACCTTGGAAACATCCAGAGAATTATCAGGAATTCTGTCGAAAAAAACTAATGGAGTTCCCTGATTGATGATGCGCTGGTAGATATCATTATTATGCGTTTCATGACATAAATTGATAATGATGCCATCCACATCAAAACTTTCCAGAAGCTGGAGATTTTTTCGTTCAATGACAGGATTTTCGTCACACTGGGTAATCACCAGCCTATAGCCCAGAGGATACATTATATTCTGAATTCCTTCAAGAACTTTTGCTGAAAAAGGGGTTACCATTTCAGGCACTACGACACCTATCGTCTTTGACTGTCCGGACTTTAAATTTAAAGCCGTAAGGTTCGGTTTATATCCTAACTGACCGGCTGCATCCAGTACCCGTTTCCGGGTTTCTTCATTAACATTTTTATCGTTCAGGAGCGCCCGGGAGATCGTAGACGTAGATAATGACAAAAATTTTGATAGATCTTTAATGGTAATACGTTTCATTGGGCCATCTTTGGGGATAAAATTAGTGAAAAAATCGGCAATTGGGAACGTGCCCGGGATTTTGAGAACGTTCCCAGTGTAAATTTTTCAAAAAAAACAAATGATAAACTGTTTGTTAATATAGTTTTAACACATTGATTAAATACTATTAATTCTCTATATGAATGCAATTTCTTATCATTACGATACTCAAAAAATAACGTCCGGAATTTTACACATTGGCGTAGGAAACTTCCATCGTGCCCACCAGCAGTTTTATACCAACATTTTACTGGAATCCGAGGATCAGCGGCAGTGGGGAATATGTGGTGTATGTCTGCTGCCTTCAGATGAAAAAATTGTTCGTGATCTGAGAGCTCAGAATCTTGAGTATACACTTACGGTGTGCGGAAGAACGGGAACTGACCAGGTTTATAAAATAGGATCATTAAACGAACTCATCTGGGGAATAGAAGATCCTGAGGCCGTAAAAGAGAAAATTGCTGACACCAATGTGAAAATAATCAGCTTAACGATCACAGAAGGCGGTTATAATCTGAATAAAGAAACAGGAGAATTTCTTTTACATGATCCGAAAATACAGCACGACTTACAGAGTCCGGAAACTCCTTCCACTGTTTTCGGGTTTATTGCAGAAGGATTACGCCTCAGAAAAATGAGAAATAGCGGAGGAATTACCATACTTTCCTGTGATAACCTTCAGCATAACGGTAATACAGCCAAAAGAGCTTTTACAGCATTTATAGAAGCCGTAGACAAAGAACTTGCGGAATGGGTGAATACCAATGTTACTTTCCCCAACAGTATGGTGGACAGAATTACTCCTTCCACAACATCTGAAGACATTATCCGGCTGAACCGCAACAGCGGAATTGATGATCTGGCTCCCGTTTACTGTGAAGATTTTGAACAATGGGTGATAGAGGACAATTTTATTGCCGGAAGGCCTGCCTGGGAGAAAGCAGGAGTAGAATTTACCAATGATGTGACCGCTTTTGAAAATATGAAACTTAGTCTTTTAAATGCTTCACATACGCTGTTGTCTTATCCTTCTTTTCTGATGGGGTACCGAAAAGTGGACCAGGCAATGGAAAATCAGACTATTATAAAATTTATCCGCGATTTCATGGATACTGATATCACTCCTTTTGTTCCCGCTCCTGAAAATACAGATCTCAATGAATACAAAAACACACTTATCGAAAGATTTTCCAATCATAGTGTGAGTGACCAGGTGAGCCGTCTGTGTTTTGATGGAATTTCAAAATTTCCTGTGTATATTATCCCTAATCTTGATAATATGATCAAAGCTGATGCCGATCTTGTCCGCCCTGCTTTTCTGATTGCTTCCTACAGGCATTATCTGAAGTATAAAACTGATGATTCTGGCAGTTCCTATGAAATTGCAGAGCCGTGGCTTACAGCAAATGATGAAAACCTGATCAAAAGCCAGGAACCACTTGACTTTCTAGAATTATCAGCTTTTAAAGGAACGAATCTTAAGGACTCAAATAAATTTACAGGCTTATATACGGGTTTTGTGAGTGCAATAAAAGAAGAAGGATGTGGTCCTGTTTTAAAATCAATTATAAAATAAGTTGCCATGATCACACCAACTGATATAAAGTCTTCGGGAGGAAAGTCTGATAATCCCATTCTTCCCTTTGCGATCATTACATTTATTTACTTTATCGTTGGGTTTCTGACTACGGTAAATGAACAGCTGCAGGCTCCTTTGAAGTTCACTTTTCTCAGTCATGCAGGAAGCCTCAAAAATACATTTACGACAATGACTACCTTTTTCTTTTTTCTGGGTTACCTGCTGAATGGGACACTGGGAAGTAAATGGGTAAATGCTTTTGGATATAAAAATACCATTCTCAGGGGGCTTTTGTTTATGATTTCAGGACTGTTTATGTATCTGTCTTCATCATGGTTCGGATCTCAGTATCCCGATTTGAAATTCGGTATTAAAGATGCCGTCATTCCTTTTGCATTTGTGATTTTTGTTGTAGGATCTTATCTGATGGGAACTTCTGCAGCGATTATTCAGGTGGTTGTGAATCCTTATGCAGCCTCTTACGAAATGAAAGGTACTCAGCCTGTTCAGCGTCTGAATATTTTAACGGCCATTAACTCTATAGGAACTACTTCAGCACCTTTTTTTGTCACAGTTGTAATGTTCAGCGGTATTTCGATAGAAAGTATTGAGATAAGACAATTGCTGTTTCCGCTTTCAATGCTTATCCTGTGTATCCTGATCATTATTATGGTAACTAAAAGGCTTTATCTGCCGGATATTGCGAACACAAGAGCTGCAGATGGTGAAAAACTGGAGAGAAGTATCTGGTCATTCCGGCATTTTGTATTGGGAGTTCTTGCAATATTCTTTTATGTGGGAACAGAGGTGGCTATCGGAGCCAATATTAATCTTTATGCTTTTGAGCTTATGGATTCGGGACACCCGATCAGTTTCTTTGGTAAAACAGATATTATCATTGGCGGAGTTGATTTTGGAATTCATGCTTTGTTGTCTACACTTTATTGGGGTGGATTTCTTGTAGGAAGATCTGTATCAAGCTTTTTTAACAAAATATCTGCGAGAGCTCAGCTGATTGTAACAACTATTTTAGCGGGTGTATTTGCTTTGGTTTCTATGGTTACTCAGAATCTCTGGTTTCTGGTGGCTATCGGTCTTCTGCATTCATCTATGTGGAGCTGTATATATTCACTCTCTATAAAAGGGTTAAACAAATATACCTCAAAAGCTTCAGGAATATTTATTTCTGCCGTATTTGGAGGAGCCGTTTTTACGCTTATTCAGGGAGGTCTGGCAGATGTTTTCGGGTCCTGGAGATGGACATGGTTTCTTACGGTAATCTGTGAATTACTGATGCTTTGCTATGCCCTGTTCGGTTCCAGAATAAGAGAAAAAGATATCGTAAGCTGATAATCACTTTTCTCAGCTATCTTTAGTCTATCAACACTAGAAAAATATAATTCAATTAATAATGGAAGAAAAAAAACATAAAATAGTCTGTTTTGGAGAAGTTCTTTGGGATATATTTCCCGGGGCTCAAAGAAGAATCGGGGGAGCACCCTTCAATGTGGCGTACCACCTTTTTAAAATGGGTCTAAATGTAGAGATGATCAGCAGCGTAGGAGATGATGAACCTGGTCACGAATTGCTGCAAAAGATTAAAAACTGGCAGATTCCTACAGATACTATTCAGATCAATCAGGAATATCCTACAAGCACTGTTGTTGCTACTGTGGATGAAAATAACGATGCCCATTATGATATTGTAGAAAATGTAGCCTGGGATTTTATAGGAACGACACCTGAAAATCTTAAGTCTGCCAGAACAGCAGATGCTTTGGTCTTTGGAACATTGGCTGCCCGAAATGAAAAAACAAAAAATACATTATTTGAACTGCTTGAAACAGGAAGTTATAATGTTTTCGATATCAATCTGAGAGCACCTTATTACGATATCAGAATTATTAACGAACTGCTGCATAAAACTCATTTGGCAAAATTCAATAAAGCAGAACTGAGGATGGTTCTGGACTTTCTAGATAAAGAATATAAAACCGAAGAAGACAGTATCAGATATCTGCAGGACAAATTCGGGATTCGGGAAATTATTATTTCTAAAGGAAGTAAAGGAGCATTGTATGCTATAGATGATCGTTTTTATCTCTATCCTACAATCCCGGTTGAGGTTAAAGATACGGTGGGAAGCGGAGATTCATTTTTGGCAGGATTTTTATCCAAAAGGATCGGGAATGAAGCTTCTGCTCATGAGATTATGACTCAGGCGGTTTCACTGGGGGCCTTTATTACTTCACAGGAAGGCGCCTGCCCGGAATATACTTTAAAAGATTTTAAAAGATTTAAAAACCGTTATCCCGTTACTGCTCTCAGCTAAGGTTCAAAACATGAACTCAAACATTACAACCGGAACAGCTAAAGGAATACTGATCCTTTAGCTGTTCTTATTTTATTGGAAAAATATTTTTTGTATCTTGGTTATTTATACTGTTGGATGTTTTAGCTCAACAATTTAGTATAAATTTCGTAACCTTTAAATCTAAATAACCAATAGAAAATAAACTGAATGAGTTAAACAATCAGGAACTGATAGAAAGAGCGAAAAAAGCCAGTTCAAACAAAATAATGAATGCAGTGATAGTAGGGTTTATGGCTGGTATTTCTATTTACAGTACAGTGAAAAATGGCTTTGGATTCTTTACATTTTTACCTGTTGTTTTTATTCCTTTTGTCATAAATTCAAAAAAAGTCGACTGGGAATTACAGGAAGAGCTAAAATCTAGAGATTTAAAATAAAATAATATTTCCGCTTGTTGAAAGCGGTAAAAAATAAGTTTTGGCCCATTGCTAAAAGCAATGGGCCGAAACTTATTTTAAAGTAAAATGTCTTACGATAAAGTCTCTGAAAATACAATTTCAGTAAAGTTTTCAGTAAAAATTTCAGACACTCAATACGGATTTTACCTATGCGAAAATTTCAGAAAATACTTTTGTAAAAAAGGGCAAAAATTTCCTTGAAAACATCTGTTATTTGTGAATGTCAAGCAAAGGTAAAATAAGGTTTTTATTTAGGTTGGTTTAATATTTTACCGTCATATCTTATGAATTTAGTAACGAAAAATTAATGTTATTGCCTAAATTGTAATGTCTGAACTGTTAATTGTGTTTTTTTAAATGATACATTTACAGTTGATTAGCTTGGAATAATTATTGTTTGCATAAAATCTCTTGGTCATTTTCATAAAATACTTATATTTACCACCAAGGAGTTCTTAACACCTTCTTTATCAACCGAAAATGGTTACACTTAGCTGTGTATTAAAAGGGAATCGTGTGCAAATCACGAACTGTCGCGCAACTGTAAGTAACGGATAAGGTTTTTATCAAAATAAAGGTCCACTGTATACCCGGGATATGGGAAGGACGATAAAAACTGTTACAAGTCAGGAGACCTGCCTATTTCGAATTGACGATGCTTTCGCGGTCTGAAGCTTATAGTCAGGTATGATACGATATGGATAACATTTTGGTCAAAAATCTTTGTCAGGTCATGTTATTTTGTGATACAAATAGGTAATGGAGCAGTATGCTTTTTCATTATGCTATCGTTCACCGTATTTTCCTTTTCCATAGTTTTCTTTCCCAAAGGTATTGTGAAGTTTATCAGGAACTTTTTATTAATCAACATAAAAAGTTAAAAAGTGTATCTATCCGATCTCGATTATTTATGCAGGAGCAGCAGACTTGGAAACAAACAGGTTTGCAGGAACTTAATTATTCAAAATTCCGAATTTCGGAAAACGGAGAGCATTACTTTGCTTCTCTTCCGTTCATTACTTTTTATCGCCCATCATTGGATAGAGCTGCTTACTGCAATGTTTGTCTATTGTCTTCTACGAACAAATTTCAACTAAACAATAAATATTATAATGACTAAAAGTGAAAGTTTGAAGTCTCCCGGTATGAAATTTCGGGAGGCCATGGAAAAAGAAAGTCCTCTTCAGATTGTTGGAACTATTAATGCCAATCATGCGTTACTCGCACAGCAGGCTGGCTTCAATGCTATTTATCTTTCCGGTGGAGGTGTGGCGGCAGGTTCTTTAGGAATTCCGGATCTGGGAATTACGACGCTGGAAGATGTTTTAATAGACGTTCAGCGTATTACCAATGTTTGCGACCTCCCGTTAATGGTAGATGTAGACACTGGATTTGGTCCTTCTGCATTTAATGTGGCAAGAACGGTGAAATCATTGATCAAGGCCGGAGCAGCCGCATTACATATTGAAGATCAGGTAGGTGCAAAGCGCTGCGGACACCGCCCTGGAAAGGAAGTGGTAAGCAAAGAAGAAATGGTAGACAGACTGAAGGCTGCTGCGGATGCCCGTAGTGATGATAATTTTGTAATTGGCGCCAGAACAGATGCTTTCGCTAATGAAGGTCTTGAAAAGACACTGGAAAGAGCAGTAGCTTACAAAGAGGCCGGAGCAGATTTTATTTTTGCAGAAGCCGTTCCGGACCTAACCTTTTATCAAAAATTTGTTGATGCCACAGGAATCCCAGTATTAGCCAATATAACAGAATTCGGAATGATTGAAATGTATACTGTAGAAGAATTGAAAAATGCAGGGGTAGGGTTGATTCTTTATCCACTTTCTGCGTTCCGTGCGGCTAACAAAGCAGCTCAGAATGTATACGAACATCTCCGTAAAGAAGGCACACAAGCCAATGTACTGGATACGATGCAAACAAGGGAAGAGCTCTATAAAAGCATCGGATATTATAATTACGAACAAAAATTAGATAACCTTTTTAAACAAAATAATTGATATGTCAACGAGCACCGAACCAACATTTAAACCTAAAAAGAGCGTCGCTCTTTCGGGTGTCACAGCAGGGAATACAGCGCTTTGTAGTGTAGGAAAGAGCGGAAACGATCTTCATTACAGAGGATATGATATTCTGGATCTGGCAGAAAAAACAGAGTTTGAGGAAGTTGCTTATCTTCTGATATACGGCCAGCTGCCTACCGCCTCCCAGTTGAAAAACTATAAAGCAAAATTAAAGTCTCTAAGAGGATTGCCTCATTCTGTAAGAAATATTTTAAAGAGTATTCCCGCAGCAGCACACCCAATGGATGTCATGCGCTCAATGGTATCTGCAGTCGGAAGTATTCAGCCGGAAAAAGATGATCATAATATGGCAGGAGCAAGAGATATTGCGGACAAACTTCTGGCATCATTTAGCTCAGGGCTATTATATTGGTATCACTATACTCATAATGGTAAAGAAATCAATGTTGAAACAGATGATGACACTATTGGTGGGCATTTCTTACACCTGTTGCATGGCAAAAAAGCTCCTGATTCCTGGGTAAAGGCAATGGAAATATCTCTAAATCTTTATGCTGAGCACGAGTTTAATGCGTCCACTTTTACTGCACGTGTCATTGCGGGAACAGCTTCCGATTTTTATTCTTGTATAACAGGGGCTATTGGTGCTTTGCGAGGGCCAAAGCATGGAGGAGCCAACGAAGTAGCATTTGAAATTCAAAGCCGTTACAATTCCCCGGATGAAGCAGAAGCAGATATCCGTAAGCGTATCGCCAATAAAGAAGTCATCATTGGATTCGGGCATCCGGTATATACCATCTCAGACCCAAGAAACGTGGTGATCAAAAAGGTAGCTAAGCAGCTTTCTGAAGAAGCCGGAGATATGCTGCTGTATAATATCGCAGAAAGACTGGAAACCGTCATGTGGGAAGAAAAGAAGATGTTCCCGAATCTTGACTGGTTTTCCGCCGTTTCTTATCACTTAATGGGAGTTCCTACTCTGATGTTCACTCCTCTATTTGTTATTTCAAGAGTAACAGGATGGAGTGCCCACATCATAGAGCAAAGACAGGATGGGAAGATCATCCGACCGAGTGCCAATTATACAGGCCCTGAAAACAAAGAATTTATATCTATCAACGAGAGGAAATAGTTCAAAGTTGAAAATTGAAAGTGAAAAATGGAAAATTAATTATTAATAATGCCCAGACTAAACTCTGTAAGCAGTTGGTGATCAGTTTTTAACTCCCCACTTTCAATTCTTATCCTCAATTCTCAATTAATCAAAATTTTCAATTATAAAAAATGAGCTCACACATTTCAAACGAAAGACCACAACCGGACAACGTATTAGCAGATATTGCAGACTATGTATTAAACTACGAAATTAAAAATGATTTAGCCTGGAAGACTGCTCACTACTGTCTTTTAGACACAATCGGGTGTGGCCTGGAAGCATTGACTTATCCGGCATGTACAAAACTTTTAGGACCTATAGTAAAGGGGACTATCGTTCCAAACGGAGCAAAAGTTCCTGGTACACAATTTCAGCTAGACCCTGTTCAGGCAGCATTCAATATCGGAGCTATTATCCGTTGGCTGGATTTCAATGATACCTGGCTGGCCGCAGAATGGGGACATCCGTCGGACAATCTTGGAGGAATCTTAGCAACAGCAGACTGGTTATCCAGAACCAATATGGCAGAAGGAAAAGCTCCTCTAAAAATGAAACAGGTGCTGGAGGCAATGATCATGGCTCACGAAATTCAGGGAGTAATGGCGTTGGAAAACTCGTTCAATAAAGTTGGCTTAGACCATGTATTACTGGTAAAACTGGCTTCAACAGCAGTCGTTGGAAAACTGATCGGCCTGAACCGTGATGAAATAATCAATGCCGTATCATTAGCATTTGTTGACGGGCAGTCTTTGAGAACTTACCGACATGCTCCGAATACAGGTTCGCGTAAGTCATGGGCTGCAGGAGATGCCACCTCAAGAGCAGTACGTCTTGCCTTGATCGCTAAAACAGGTGAAATGGGATATCCATCTGTTTTAACAGCAAAAACATGGGGATTCTATGATGTTTCTTTCAAAGGAAATGAGTTTAAATTTCAGAGAGACTACAGTTCTTATGTGATGGAAAATGTACTCTTCAAAATTTCTTTCCCTGCAGAATTTCATTCACAGACAGCAGTAGAAGCAGCAATGACATTACACAAAAAATTAAAAGACCTTGGAAAAACAACAGATGATATTAAAAAACTTACAATACGTACTCACGAAGCTGCTATAAGAATTATTGATAAAAAAGGACCATTAAACAATCCTGCAGACCGTGACCACTGTATCCAATACATGGTTGCCGTTCCATTGATTTACGGCAGACTCACTGCGGCAGACTATGAAGATAATATTGCTTCAGATCCCGGAATTGATATTCTTCGTGATAAAATTGAATGCGTAGAAGATGTTCAGTTTACAACAGATTACCATGATCCGGAAAAACGCTCCATTGCCAATGCGATGACTATAGAATTGAACGATGGGACTATCCTGGATGAAATTGTAGTAGAATATCCTATTGGCCACAAGCGTAGAAGAGAAGAAGGTATTCCTGAGCTGATCAAAAAATATAAAGTCAATCTCGCCCGTATCTTCCCTGAAAAACAACAGAGAACAATTCTTGAAAATTCCTTGGAATATGATGTACTGATCAACCTTGATGTCAATGAATTTGTTGATCTTTTAGTAATTTAAAAATGAAAGGATAAGAGTTGAAAATTGAAAATGAAAAGTTATTAAACATATAGAGGTTGAGGTGTTATTGCATTTCCCATTCTCCATTTTTCAATTTCCATTTTCAACTCTCTATTCTCCACTAAAAAAAATCTATGTCACAAAAAATAAAAATATTAGTTAATGGAAATTTTACAGAAAGTACAACTAAAAACTATCTTCCTGTAGAAAATCCTGCTTCACAGGAAATTCTGGCGGAAGTTCCTCTTACAGAACTATCCGAAATAGATGAAGCTATTGAAGCGGCAAAAGAAGCTTTCAAAACATGGAAAGAAGTAGCCACTCCCGAAAGAGCAAGGCTGTTTCTGAAGTACCAGCAGCTCCTAAAGGAAAACCAAAAAGAAATTGCCGAAATTCTGTCCAGAGAAAACGGAAAAACCTTTGCTGATGCTATGGGAGACGTATGGCGCGGAATAGAAGTGGTGGAACATGCCTGTAATATTCCAACTCTGATGATGGGGGAGACCGTAGAAAATGTAGCACGAGGAGTTGATACATACAGTTATATACAGCCTCTTGGAGTTTGTGCGGGAATTACACCTTTCAACTTTCCTGCAATGATTCCTTTGTGGATGTTTCCTATGGCCATTGCCTGTGGTAATGCATTTATCTTAAAGCCTTCAGAGCAGACTCCTATGACCTCCATGAAAATGGCAGAGCTGTTTTTAGAGGCAGGATTCCCCAAAGGAGTCCTGAATATTGTTCACGGTTCAAAAGATCAGGTTAACCATATCTTAAACCATCCTGACATCAGGGCTATTTCGTTTGTGGGTTCTGTTCCGGTTGCTGAACATGTTTACCGTACAGGAACAGACAATCTGAAAAGAGTTCAGGCTTTTGGAGGAGCAAAAAATCATATGGTGGTAATGCCCGATGCCAATAAAGGGCAGGTGATCAATAACCTTGTAGGAGCTTCCTGTGGTGCAGCTGGTCAGCGTTGTATGGCAATCAGTGTTGCTGTATTGGTAGGTGAGGCTCAGAATTGGGTAGAAGATATTAAAACGGCTTTAGGAACCATCAAACCTGGAGTATGGTCTGATGAATCTGCAGCTTTCGGCCCATTGATTAATCAGCAATCTAAAGAAAAAGTTCTGAGATTAATTAAAAGTGCATACGATCAGGGAGCTGAAGTATTATTAGACGGAAGCAACTGTAAAGTAGAAGGGTATGAGAAAGGCTATTTTGTAGGACCAACCTTATTTAATAATGTATCCGTTGATATGGATATCTACAAAGAAGAAATTTTCGGACCTGCATTATTATTGCTAAAGGCGGAAACTTTAGATGAAGCAATCAGGATCATTAATGAAAATCCTTACGGAAACGGAACTTCGATCTTTACCAACTCCGGAGCCGCTGCCAGAAAATTCCAGCACGAGATTGAGGTAGGACAGATTGGAGTGAATCTTTCTATTCCTGTACCATTGCCGTTTTTTTCTTTCACAGGATGGAGGAAATCATTCTTCGGCGACTTACATTCCTACGGGAAACAGGGCGTTCGTTTCTATACTGAAACCAAGACTATTACTGCCCGCTGGTTTGAAGAAGACGTACCGGGAGGTCATGTGAATATGACAATAAATCTTAAATAGTGAAAAATTGAAAGTTGAGAATTGAAAATGATTTTCATTCTCTGCCAATAATTTTCAATTCTCAATTAAAACAATTTTTAATTAAAGGAAATGGAGTTTAACCTAAGTCAAGACCAACTGGCATTCCAGGATGCAGCTAGAAAATTTGCTGAAAAAGAGCTGTTTCCCTATGCCTCTGAGTGGGATGCCCAAAAGAAATTTCCCAGAGAAGCTATCGCTAAAGCAGGAGAGCTGGGATTCTGCGGAGTTTATACAAGTGAGGAAGCCGGAGGATTGGGACTATCACGATTGGATGCTGCCATTATATTTGAAGAATTGGCTGCTGCCTGTCCTTCAACCACAGCCTATATTACCATACATAATATGGTTTCATGGATGGTGGATGAATTTGGGAATGAAGAGATTCGCAAAGAATTGTGTCCGGATCTGGCATCAGGTAAACTATTGGGTTCTTACTGCCTTACCGAACCGGGCTCAGGCTCAGATGCGGCAGGACTGAAAACTACAGCCGTAAAAAACGGAAGTCAATACGTTATTAACGGAACCAAAGCGTTTATTTCTGGAGCCGGAGAAAGCGATATACTTATTGTGATGGCCCGTACAGGTGCATCAGGCACGAAAGGAATCAGTGCTTTTGCTGTACCTTCTGATACTAAAGGAATCAGCTTTGGAGAAAAAGAAAAAAAACTGGGTTGGAATACTCAGCCAACTCGTTTTGTATTTTTAGACGATGTTGAGGTAGACGAAAAATATCTTTTAGGTAAATTAGGCGAAGGATTTAAAATTGCACTGAAAGGGTTGGACGGAGGCCGTATCAATATAGGAACCTGCTCTGTAGGTGCAGCTCAGGGCGCTGTTAATCAGGCTCAGCGTTATATGCATGAAAGGCAGCAATTCGGGAAGTCTTTGGCTCAGTTTCAGTCGCTTCAGTTTAAAATTGCGGATATGGCCACAGAACTGGTTGCAGCCCGCCAAATGGTACAACTGGCAGCATTTAAGCTTGATTCCAAAGACGTTAATGCTACAACCTATTGTGCAATGGCCAAAAGGCTGGCTACTGATATGAGTTTTAATATTTGTAATGAAGCCCTTCAGATCTTAGGAGGCTATGGATGTACACAGGATTTTCCGGTAGAAAGATTAATGCGTGATGCCAGAGTACATCAGGTTGTAGAAGGAACCAATGAAATTATGAAACTGGTCATCTCAAGAAAAATTCTTGAAGAAGGAGCTACTTTGCAGATAAGATAATTAATGAATTGAAAAATGAGGAAAATTAATAATAGGGAATTAAAAATTGATAATGGTTTTATAATTCATCAGAAATATTACTCCTTCAGATATTCATTCTCAGTTTTCAATTAAAAAAATCAACTTAAAAAATGGGTTTAATAGTAACAGAAATAAAAAATAAAGTCGGAATCATCACCCTTAATTCTGAGAAAACGCTCAATTCGCTGTCATTAGAAATGATAGAAGAACTGAAAGTTGTTTTGGATGATTGGAAAATATCTGATGAGGTGAATTGTATATTCC
Source organism: Chryseobacterium sp. MEBOG06 (assembly GCF_021869765.1). Classification (NCBI taxonomy): domain Bacteria; kingdom Pseudomonadati; phylum Bacteroidota; class Flavobacteriia; order Flavobacteriales; family Weeksellaceae; genus Chryseobacterium; species Chryseobacterium sp. MEBOG06. Next base: position 2,015,059 of record NZ_CP084580.1, read on the forward strand.
TTCAGGGTGCAGGTGAAAAGGCATTCTGTGCGGGAGGAGATGTCAGAAAGCTGTATGATGCCATTATTGTACAGCGTTCTATTGATGATACTGAAGTTCCTCAGGATTGTTTCGATTTTTTCTCAAAAGAATATAAGTTGGATTATTCTGTTCATACCTATCCGAAACCTGTCATCGTTTGGGGACACGGAATTGTAATGGGTGGGGGAATTGGTTTAATGGTCGGAGCATCACACAGGATTGTGACTGAAAGAAGTAAACTGGCCATGCCGGAAATTACAATCGGGTTATATCCTGACGTAGGCGGAACCTGGTTTTTGAATAAAATGCCTTCCGCCTATGGATTCTATCTTGGGTTGACAGGGGCAAGGCTGGATGGTGCCGACTGCAAATTCTTAGGATTAGCAGATTACTATATAGAATCTTCTTCAAAAGAAACAATTCTAAAAGATCTTCTACAGACAGAATGGAATGGATCTTATCATAAAACAGTTTCTGATATTCTGGAAAATATTTCAAAAGATATCATCATTCCTGAATCACAGGCGTCAGCACATCAGTCGTTTATTCAGCAATTCGAAGGCTTGAAATCTTTGGAAGAATTCAGGGAAATAATAATTAATCAAGAAGATAAAGACGACTGGATCAATAATGGTCTGGAAAGTTTCGAAGCCGGATCTCCAAGCTCTGCTCATATTATTTTCAGGCAGCTGAAAGAAGGTAAAACGTTAAGTCTGGAAGAAGTTTTCCAGTCTGAACTGAATCTTTCATGCCAATGCTGCATACACCCGGATTTTGCAGAAGGCGTAAGAGCTTTATTAGTAGATAAAGATAGGTCTCCGAAATGGCACCCGGCAACACTGGACGAAATCACTGAAGAATGGATAGACTCGTATTTTTATGAGTTGAAAATTGAAAATTGAGAATGAAAAATTAATAATGGAAAATTAAAAATTGGTAGTTGGGAACAGGAAATGAATGTTTGAAAATAAATAATTTTTTCTAATTAATTCTCAATTTCAATTTTTTACATTTTCAATTTAATTTTAGTCGTTTTTACAATAGATACAAGAAGTTTAACCATTTCTTCAGCTTGTGGAAATACAGAATTATAAATAGAAATGTCAATGATACTGCTGTCTTTTAATAATTGTATCCAATATAGAGTTTCATTAGCTTCTTTGAGGGAAATACTCATTTTATGGAGAAAATCTCTGGTACTCTGTGCGTGTTCTGCTTCACGTATCAAAGCACCAACAGCAGTCCCTGAACGCAGAAGTTGTTTAGATAAAACAAACTCTCTTTTTTCAGAAGACAAATGTTGATATACTTTGATAATTTGCAAACCAAAGACATAAGATTTTTTTAAACGACATTTTCTTTCATTAACTCAATTTACATAGAATTTTCTAAATAATTAAAAAAGTGTATTTCATTCTTTATAATGTGGTAATCATTTAAAATATTCAATTAGTGATTATAAATTAGTGATTTTCAATTTTTAACTCTCAATTTTTAATTAAAAAATGTCAAATATAGCATTCATAGGATTAGGAAACATGGGTGGGCCGATGGCGGTAAACCTGATGAAAAACGGTCATAACGTTATTGGTTTTGATCTTTCGGAAACGGCATTAGAAACCCTGCAGGCAGCTGGAGGAAAAATTGCTGGATCTGCTTTGGCCGCTGGCGGAGAAGCAGATGTGGTGATATCTATGCTGCCTTCCGGAAAGCACGTTGCAGAATTGTATTCTGAAGAATTTATAAATAATCTGAAACCTAATACATTACTGATTGACAGTAGTACCATTGATGCGGTAACTGCCCGTTCTGTGGCAGAACTTGCCGTTTCAAAAGGCTGTAGAATGATTGATGCTCCCGTTTCAGGTGGAACAGCCGGAGCTCAGGCAGGTACGTTAACCTTTATCGTAGGAGGTAAACAGGAGGATTATGAAAAAGCAAGGCCAATACTTAAATGTATGGGACAGAACATATTCCATGCCGGGGAATCCGGGGCTGGACAGGTTGCGAAGATCTGTAATAATATGCTGCTGGCGATTCATATGATTGGTACATCCGAGGCGATTAATCTCGGAGTGAGACATGGTCTTAATCCTCAGATATTAAGTGAAATTATGCAAAAAAGTTCAGGGAAAAACTGGTCTTTAGAGGTGTATAATCCTTATCCGGGAGTAATGGAAAATGCACCTGCTTCCAGAAATTATTCCGGAGGCTTTGCGGTAGACCTTATGGCAAAAGACCTTGGATTGGCTGCTGAAGCAGGATTAGAATCAAAAACATCAACACCTCTCGGCAATACAGCCCTGAATTTATACAGAATGTGGAGCGAAGCCGGAAAAGGAAAAACAGATTTTTCCAGTATTATTCAGTTTCTGAACGCAGAGCTTTAATAGTTGAGAATTGAAAATTAAAAATTAAAAATGGAATGTCATCTCGACTTCTTTATAACTTTCAATTTTCAACTGCTCAAAGATCAATTAAAAAATTAAAAAAGTGAATTTCGAAACATTATTATACCAGCAGGACGGTCATATCGGGACTTTGACCATTAACAGACCACAGGCATTAAATGCCTTGAATGAAAACGTTTTAAAAGAATTGAAATCATTTGCCGATGAAATAAAAACAGATAAAAATATACGGGCGCTGATCATTACCGGATCAGGTGACAAAGCATTTGTGGCAGGAGCGGATATCAAAGCAATGCAGGGAATGAGCCCAAAAGAAGCTGAAGATTTCTCAATAGCTGCTCAGAATGCTTTTAATGCTGTTGAAACCTTGCCATTTGCAGTAATTGCTGCTGTAAATGGATTTGCATTAGGAGGAGGATGTGAATTAGCATTGTCCTGTGACATTATTCTGGCCAGCGGAAAAGCTAAATTCGGACTGCCTGAAGTAACTCTAGGATTATTGCCATGCTTTGGCGGAACCCAGCGCTTACCCAGGGCCATCGGATTATATAAGGCTAGAGAAATGGTTTTCTCCGGAGAATTTTATTCTGCAGACACCTGTAAAGAATTTGGATTTGTGAATCATGTTTTTGCTCCGGAAGACCTTTTGAATGAAGCTCAGAAACTTGCAGAAACAATTGCTTCCAGAGGTCCGGTGGCTGTAGCCAAAGCAAAACAGTCTTTAAATACAGGTTTTGAACTGCATATCAAAGATGGATTACAACAGGAAGCCGCCTTATTTGGAGAATTATTCACTACAGAAGATCACAACGAAGGTATCGGAGCGTTCATAGAGAAGCGCAGCCCGGAGTTTAAAGGAAACTAGACATAGTGAGTTAAAAATGAAAAAATTAAGAGTTGAGAATTGAAAATAAAAAGTGAAAAATTGTACCCTCAAGCAAGTAAAAGGTGTAAAATTGATGTCATGATTAATTTTTAATTCTCCATTCTTAAAATTTTCAATTAAATCGTTATTCCATGGTTGTTCTTAACTTCAGCCATTACAAAAGTGCTGTGGGTACTTCCAATGGAATCTACAGATCCCAGTTTATTAAATACAAAATCCTGGTAATGTTTCATATCACGGACCTGAACTTTCAGCAGGAAATCAAAGTCTCCGGAAATGTTGTAGCATTCAGCCACTTCCTCAATCTCCAGAATTTCTTTTACAAAATCATAACCCACAGACCTGTCATGGATTTTTAATTTGATCTGGCAAAAAACTGTAAACCCCCGATTGAGCTTTTCAGCATCCAGAACTGCGGCATATCTTTTAACATATCCTTCCTGTTCGAGCCTTTTTACTCTTTCAAAAACAGGAGAAGTAGACAGGTTAACTTCTTTGGCCAGTTCTTTAACTGTCAGTTTTGCGTTTTTTTGAAGCAGTCTGAGTAACTGTACATCTTTATCATCAAGTTCTTCCACAGAATATTATTCTTTTAAATTATAAAAACAGTTAAAGATAAGGAATTTTATGCTTTTATAAATTGTTTTAAAAGTTTAATTTGCTTAATTATTCATTGTTTATTGTTGTTTTATTCTGTATTGCTAATTTTACACAAAATTAAAAACTTTACTGGTGACGGTTGTTACTGGTAAAAATCAGTTCTTTATAGATACTTCATCAAACAGGAAAGGTTTTACTTAAGGTAGATTAATAGGGAATCGTGTGGAAATCACGAGCTGTCGCGCAACTGTAAGTAACATATCAAAAGTTTCTGTCCTTGCATATCCACTGCCAAAAGCGGGAAGGATGACGGAAACTGTTACAAGTCAGGAGACCTGCCTTTACTGAATTGACAATGCTTTCGCGGTCTGAAGCTTTTGGGTCATACAGATGATATATCGGACTATGCATTTTCTTATGAAAGAGGAGGTGTGTTATTCTGTATGTCATTGTTTTCCAAAATCTTATTTATCCGTTAAAGTGTTGCGAAGCATTTCAGAGAGCTTTACATTAAGTCTAATTAAAAAGTTTAAAAAATGCAAACACACATTCTGGGCTACCCGCGTATTGGTGGTAAAAGAGAACTCAAAAAAGCCTGCGAGCAATATTGGTCAGGTAAGATCCTTTTAGAAGAACTTCTTACTACAGGAAGGAATATCTGTACCCAAAACTGGAATATCCAGAAAGACGCAGGAATAGATTTAATTCCTTGTAATGATTTTTCATACTATGATCAGGTATTGGATATGAGCCTTGTTGTAGGGGCAATTCCGAGACGTTATCATGAAGTGGTGCTTAAAAAAAACAATTCTGAACTGGACCTTTACTTTGCAATGGCAAGAGGATATCAGAAAGACGGATTGGATATCACCGCGATGGAGATGACCAAATGGTTTGATACCAATTATCATTATATCGTACCTGAATTTTACAAAAACCAGCAGTTTAAGCTGAGCTCAGATAAGATTTTCAATGAATTTGCAGGAGCAAAGCAGGCAGGAATAAGTGCAAAGCCAGTCATTATAGGACTTGTTTCTTACCTTCTTTTAGGAAAAGAAAAAGAAGAAGGATTTGATAAGCTGGATCTGGCAGGAAATCTACTTTCGGTTTATACAGAGATTTTAACCAAACTTCAGGAGCAGGGTGCTGAATGGATTCAGTTTGATGAACCTTTTCTGGCTTTGGACTTAACGGATAAGGCAAAAGAAACCTATCAATATATTTATTCTGAAATAAGAAAACGTTTCCCGAAACTGAAATTTATTGTGGCTACTTATTTCGAAGGATTGAAGAATAATTTGTCTCTTGCCGTCTCACTTCCTGTAAATGTATTACACACAGATCTTGTAAGAAATCCTGAGCAGCTGGAAGATATTCTCAACGTAATTCCGGAAAGTTTAAGCCTGTCATTAGGACTTGTTGACGGAAGAAATATCTGGAAAAATGACTATGAAAAATCGTTGTCTTTCATCAGGAAAGCTGTTGAAAAGCTTGGTTCCGAAAGAGTTTTTATAGCACCATCATGCTCATTACTTCATTCACCATGTGACTTGGATTTTGAAACGAATCTTAATCCCGAAATTAAAAACTGGCTGGCTTTTTCAAAACAAAAGGTGAAAGAAGTAGTAAGTCTGAAGGAAATTGCATCCGGAACAGAAAATGAAAATATCCTTGCTGAGTTTGAAGAAAACAAAAAAGCCATTGAAAACAGAAAAACATCTTCTCTTATTCATAATAATGAGGTGAAACAGAGAACTAATGCGGTGACTGAAGAAGATGCTCAAAGAAAAAATATATTCAAAATCCGTAAAGAAAAACAGCAGAAGGCATTACAGCTTCCTTTATTTCCGACAACAACCATCGGCTCATTTCCCCAGACCACAGAAGTAAGAAGCTGGAGAGCTAAATTTAAAAAAGGAGAACTTACAGCTGAACAATATGATACTTTACTGAAAGAAGAAACCCAAAGAACCATCCGCTGGCAGGAAGAAATAGGAATAGATGTACTGGTACATGGAGAATTTGAGCGAAACGATATGGTGGAATATTTTGGAGAACAGCTTGAAGGATTTACATTCACTAAAAACGGCTGGGTACAGAGCTACGGAAGCCGTTGTGTAAAACCGCCAGTGATCTTTGGTGACGTTTCAAGACCAGATCCGATGACTGTATATTGGTCTCAGTATGCACAGTCGCAGACTGAGAAATGGGTAAAAGGAATGTTGACAGGTCCGGTTACGATTCTGCAATGGTCTTTTGTACGTGATGATCAGCCTCGCTCTGAGACTTGCAAACAGATTGCTCTGGCGATCCGTGATGAAGTAGTGGATCTTGAAAGAGCAGGAATAAGAATTATTCAGATTGATGAACCTGCAATCCGGGAAGGGCTTCCTTTAAGGAAAACAGATTGGCGAAATTATCTTAAATGGGCGGTAGAAGCCTTCAGAATTTCGGCAAGTGGAGTAGAAGATGCTACCCAGATTCATACCCATATGTGCTATTCTGAGTTCAATGATATTATTGAAAATATTGCAGATATGGATGCTGATGTGATTACCATAGAATGTTCCCGTTCTCAGATGGAGCTTTTAAATGCTTTTGCAGACTTTAAGTATCCAAACGAAATTGGACCCGGAGTTTATGATATCCATTCACCAAGAATTCCTTCCAAAGAAGAAATGATTGAACTCCTGAGAAAAGCTCAGAATGTAATTCCTGCCAATCAGCTTTGGGTAAATCCGGACTGCGGATTGAAAACTAGACACTGGGAAGAAACAGAAAAAGCCTTAATAGCAATGGTGGCCGCAGCTAAAGAAGCTTCAGTAGAATATGCACTTTAAAAAACCTTAGATAATTAGATTCTTGCTCAGATCGTGTTATGATATTCATAGCACGATCTGTTATTTTAAAAACCTTCCTTTGAAAGGAATACATCTTGAACAGTTAATATGTATTTTAAAAAGGCAGCAATGAATGATGATATTGCAGAATACAATCATCTTTCTGTACGTACCATTCAGACCAGAAAAAGCGATTGAGAAAATCATTCGGAATTGATGCTGAAGTAGATCAGTACAATTGGATTGATACTGTGTAACCTGAACCAGAATTTTTACTATTCAAAAATCAATACCACAGTTCCGATAATAATCAGTAAGGCCCCTATTGCCGTTTTTAAACTCAGAGATTCACCCAGAAAAACAACAGATAAAACGATGGTTAAAGCAATACTCAGCTTATCTACAGGTGCAACCTGTGTAACTTTACCTACCTGAAGGGCTTTAAAATAGAAGATCCAGGAAAGCCCTGTTGTTATTCCCGAAATGACAATATACATAAGATTATGTTTTGAAAGAGCAGGAATTCCTCTATATTCACTTCTTGCGAAAACAATTCCCCAGGCTACCAGTAATATAATAACACTTCTGATTGCCGTGGCCAGATTTGAATTAACTCCCGTAATTCCGATCTTGGCAAAAATAGCCGTAAGTGAAGCAAAAAATGCTGAAAGAATTGCGTATATCCACCACATATTTTATGATTTTAAAATTATTGGTCTGAAGCAATGAAAAATCCTTTGAAGTTCAAATCTAAGCTACAAAAAATGATGATGGAAACAAAATGTATTTTTGTGCCTTTGCGATCAAATAACTTGTGGTGTTCTTTGTTGGATAACCGCATGGGCGCAAGGCTCTCATTCTTTATATATTAATTGAAGGAGCGAGAAAGTTAAATGTTTTCAGCTGTTATTTTATTTCTCTGGCTCTCTGAAACGTTTCCTCCATATTCTGTGTCAATATTCCTGGGGTGAAGGATTCCCATGGAGTACCGTCAATATGATATAATCTTTCAGTGGGAAACTGAAAACCGATTTTAGTCTCTGCCATCTGAAAATTGGAAATTGCTCCCAGAAGCCCAGCCATCCGGGTGCCGATAATCCGGGCTTTTTTCATACCGTCAAAGCCGATTGCAATTCCTTCTCCCATACTTCCTGTCCAGCGGCCAACAAGAATATAGACATTTCCCTTATAAATTTCCTTTCGTGGACTTACATACTCGGTCCAGTGCCTTAAAGTCTCATATTTCTTTTCATTAAATTCATGGGTTTGATAAGGATGCTGTTGATCTGTAAATCTTCCCATAATAGCTCTAGCCACTGTTGAATTTCCGCCGCCGGGTGTTTCAGTAAGGTCAATGATCAGGTTTTTGTAGCTGAAAAAAACATCAAGTACTTTGTCAAACTCAGCAATAAGCTGATTATTTCCAAGAGAATTATTAATCTTGATATACGCTGTGTTTATGTAAAAAAGCACCAATTAAGGTGTTTTATTTATTTCAAAAAATATATTTTTATAATATTATTCAATCTTATTTCTAAAAACTAATACTATTGACAGTATTGAGCTAACAATAAATAATAGTGAAGGATAAATAAACCAATTATTTATCCTTTTATAATTATTTGAATCATAAACTCCAGTTATAAGAATTAATGCGATAAATAAACTTATAAAACAAAATATTAAAAGATATCTTTCTTTATATCCCTTACATGATAAAAATACTATAAAAGATCCTATAAGAAATACCATACCCAATCCTTCCCATAAAATACCATATTCGGGATTTAAAATATCAGAGATAAATTGATATAATGACATAAGTATAATTCCTATATTTAGTGTGTCATGTTGACCTATACCTTGTGTGAACAAAAAGGTAACTATTGCGATAATCTTAAGAATTTTTATAGCCATTATTTACAATTTCTTTTAGTTTGAGGAGCGTTACCGTTTGTGCTGGTGAAGACTTCCCGTTTTGGTAAACTTCCCTGTTTTTCAAACAAATTAAAATTATTAAATTTAGTTTGTTAAACCATATGAAAAAGAGCAAATTTTCAGAACATCAGATTATCAATTTTCTGAAAGAATATGAATCTGGGAAATCGACAAAAGATATTTGTCGTGAACATGGTATTTTCGCACCTACTTTCTACCAGTGGAAACGGAAGTATGGAGGAATGGATGCACAGCATCTTAAGGAGCTTAAAGCTTTACAAGAAGAAAATGCTCGTCTTAAGCGTATGTTCGCGGATCTGAGCCTGGATCATCGTATTTTAAAGGATATCATAGAAAAAAAGCTTTAAAGCTCTGCGAACGAAAAGAGTTGGCTGAAGGGATAATTAGTGAAACAGGAATCAGTGTTCATAGCGCTTGTAAAATCGTTTGTATGATTCGTAGTATGTATTATTATGGGCATAAAAGGGATGACCCTGTTATTTCAAAATACTGGATTTAGCAGCCAGGTATCCTGCAAGGGGATTTGAAGCATATTATATATCCTTTACCTTTTTCAGTCAATCTGCTGCTGATCAAGGTAAGCGTAATTTTCGTTAATATCTGACCAGAATTCAAAGAAATATTTTTGATAAAGATTCTGGGCAAAACTTAAATTTCCAAAAGATAAGAATGCCGTCAGCAGTAGGAACTGCAGCAGTTTTTTAATATTCATCAGGGTTATTATATTTTTGTCTAATGTATAAGACAATTTTTTAATTATTATAATAAAAACTAAGGTTGTTTTATATAGATTTTCCTGCTTCTATCATAACAAGGTAAAAATAGAAACAATGCTTATCTCCTAAAAAATTTTCATGTTCGGACTATGAAGAAAACTCATCCAGCATATCTGCTGAAGGAACAAAAAACAAAGTCCCCGTCTTTGCAGTACTGAAATCCAGAATCCTGTCGTAGTTTCCCGGTGGGTCACCAATAAACATATTCGTCAGCATTTTTTCCACTGTACTGAAAGTACTCGCATAGCAGATAAAATAGGTTCCCATTTCATTGGTGGAAACATTTCCGAACGGCATATTGTCTCTTACCACTTTAAAATCATCTCCTACATTGGCCAGTGCGATATGAGAGTTTTTGGGTTTTACATCATCATCCATCTCAATATCCTGTTCCTTTGATCTTCCGATTACCTTTTCCTGATCCTCCACAGAAAGCGACTTCCACGCATTCATATTATGGATATACTTTTGCACAAAAAGATAACTTCCCCCTTTGTATTGAGGATCCGAATCTCCGATAACGGCAAAGTAATCACGGTCTTTTCCATGCGGATTTTCAGTTCCGTCCACAAAACCTAAAATAGACCGGCTGTCCCAGTAGCGGAATCCCTGAACCTCTGTCACACAGTCCGCAATTTCTCGCATAAAATCGGAAATGGTAGAAGCCATATCATAAGCAAAGCTTTTCTCATCCGCACGAATATGGAAATGGAGATCTCCGCGGGTGCTTACTGCTGTATGCTTGCTGCCTTTTATTTCTTCAAACTTTTTAAACTCCTTTGGCAATGGGGTAGAAAGTCCCAGCTCCATCCACGCTTCATAACCAATTCCCATTACACAACTTGCTTTGGCATCCGGAAAACGGTCCAGGGCCGAGTTGTTCAGATTAATGATCAGAGCACACATTCTCTGAAATACGGATTTAATTTTAGAAGGATCGGCATCCTGCTTAAAATTCCACACCAGAAAATAGGTATTGTTGTTAGGATAATCCGTGACATTTTGAGAATTCATGTTTTTTTGTGTTTCGTTTGTTGGCATTTCTAACTTTTCTAATAATTAATGTAATGAAGAATAAAATTATGACATTACTTTATTTTTACAATAAACAATTTATTACATTTTTTTCACAAATCATGATTTCTGTATTTAGATTTTTACTTATTAAGCAAGCCAAAAAATGAGTATTATTGTAACAGAGTTAATTTGTGGGGTCAGGAATCTTGGGGACTCTTGCATCCTATCATAAGAAATAGAATTTTGAAAAAATTTTATGATGCTGAGGCTACTTATTTTCCAGCGGTTAATAATGAAAGAAATAAATGTTTTTTTGATGATTAGCTCTTTAAAATCTAATGAAAAAAGCATGATCCCGAAGTCTGTAAAAAAGTAAATGAAATGCTTTAACGAGAAGGCATTCAAAGAGCATAATTATTATTAATATTGTATGATGAAACAACACTGTTTTTAAAAGCAGCTTTTCGCAGTCGGAATTGTTGATAATAGGGCAGTTCAAAAAATAATTTTCAGATTGATACTTAACAAAAAAATAGTATGATTATAAGGAAGAAGGAACATTGGTTCAAAATGCTTTTTGTGTGGCATGGTTCTGTATTGCCGGCATTGCTGCCAAGGCTTTTTTTACTCTTTATTTTATCACTGGGTATAGTCTATCTGCGTGGTATTATTTTCTCTTTTAAGATACCCCTTAATCCGGCTCCGCTAACTTTGTTTGGTTTTGTACTTGCTTTATTTTTAGGATTCAGAAATAATGCAAGCTATGACAGGTTCTGGGAAGGACGAAAATTATGGGGAGCCTTATTGAATACGGCACGGTCATTAACCCGTCAGGCTTTGACCCTGAAAAATAATAAAGAAACAAGTCTTTCTGTACCTGATTTCATCAACTTACTGGGAGCTTTTATCTTTGCTTTGAAACATCAGCTGAGAGGAACAGATGCCTATGAAGATTTAAAACACAGACTTTCTAATGACCAGCTGGAAATAGTTGTACAATCTAAATATAAACCAGCCGTTATTATGCGTTTACTGGCAGAATGGGTACAGAAAGCAAAAGAAGAGGAGAGTATAGACTCTATTCAGCAGTCACGTTTCGATGAAAACTTTGATAAACTTTCTGATATTGTAGGAGGGTGTGAAAGAATTGTTTCTACTCCTATTCCGTATAGCTACAGGGTATTGTTGCACCGTACGGTATACATATACTGCTTTCTTCTACCTTTCGGACTCGTAGACTCTCTTGGATGGTTTACTCCACTTATTGTTGTGTTTGTAGCCTATACATTTGTGGCATTTGAAGCCATTGCTGATGAAATTGAAGAGCCATTCGGTACAGAGGCCAATGATCTGGCATTGAACAGTATGAGTGTGATGATTGATGAAACCATTCATGAGATGGGCGGAAAAAAGCTGGATGTATCTCAAAAAGTGGCACAGCATATCATTGATTGATACTACTAAATCTGCATCACTGTGCGGAATACACTTACTGCATTTCCGGTAATTTTAATCGTTTCGGGTATGCTGTCAGTGACAGTGACCTCTACCTTTATTTCGCCGATTCGGTTGATGGTTTCTCCCTGTCTTCCTTTAAACTCAAAAGTTCCGTCAGTAATTTCTATAATTTTGTTTTGAATGAGATATCCACCCAGCGGTCCATTGGCATTACCCGTCACAGGATCTTCCGAAATACCGATTGCGGGAGCAAACATTCTTCCATAAGTAAGGATATTCTGATCGTCAGAATCAAAAGTAAATACAAAATAGCCATTACAGTTTATTATTTTGCTTAGTTGTATCAAAGCTGTAAAATCAGGTTTAAGACTATTTAATGTATTTCTGTTTTTAATCCCGATCATTACTTTTGAATGACCTGTAGAGGCAATTTGTAGAGGGCATTTTTCATCAAGATCTTCCATTTTTAATCCCAGAGCCTTAGCAATTTTCCGGATGGTTGCGGTATCAAAAGCCGGACTTAGATGAAACCCTCCCTGGGTCATTGTAATTTGATAATCATCTGTTGTTCTTTCGATACAGACAGGTAAAACTCCAACCTGAGTATTGATTTTAATGGTACAGGATTCCAGTCGATCCTCAATGGCTTTTGCATAAAGCGCTCCAATAGTAGCATGCCCACAGACCGGAACTTCTGTTGTTGGAGTAAAATAGCGCACATGGTAATCAAAATCGTTATTTTCAGAGGCTGGTCTGAACACGAATGCTGTTTCTGAATTATTCAGTTCCCTGGCGATTAACTGCATTTCTTCAGCTGTAAGATTTTCAGCATTTAATACTACACCTGCAGGATTTCCTTTAAATTTTTCTTTCGTAAATGAATCAATCTGATACACAATTACTTCCTTCGTCATAAATTGTTGTATACAAGTAAAGATAGGAATAAAACTAATGTAAACACGGTATCCGTCATCTGTTCAGACCCTATTTTTACAATAACCGGTTATTGAATCAACTGCCGGAAGGAAAAATCAGGATCGCGCATTTCCATTTCGTTTCTGGATGATGAAAGCTGTGCTTCTGCAGCATAGATAAACATTTGCTGTTCATAATCTTCAATGGCTTCTTGTAAAGAATTATAATCTCCGCTGGTAAGGTTGTTGGATAATATCAATGCATCCATTAATCCTGTATTGACACCCTGGCCGGCAAAAGGAGGCATAAGGTGGGCGGCATCTCCTATCAGGGTAATAGGTAAGGGGCGGTTATTTTTCCAGGCAGTGTTCAAAGGTAATTTTCTTGTTGGAAAACTCCAGAAAGTTGAAGTTGACTGAAATAAATCTTTATAACGATAATCCCAGGGAGAAAACCTTTCTACAAGCAGTTTACGGACAGTGTCTGAATCTTTTGATTGAAATTCCTTATCATAAGGATTTTTAAAAATCACGCCATAGCTCAATGCCCCATTGTTATTGGGATTAATTACAATTAGATTACCTTGATAAGCCGCCATCAATCTTTTACCATTACATAACTGATAAAATTCTTTGCAATCTTTTTGAGGATCAGGAATATCACCCTGAACAATAAGGGTTCCGGTATCTTCAACTGATGTATCCGTAACAAATTTTCTTATTCCGGACATTCCGCCATTGGCAGCTATAATGAGATCAGCCTCAGACTGTGTTCCGTTTTCAAAAAGCAGTATCCATTTTCCGTTCCGGATTTCAAGATCAGTACACCTTCTGTCCCAGATAACAGTATTGTCTGCCAGACTGTTCAGCAACATTGTTCTTAAATTGTTCCTGTTGATTTCAGGATTGTCAAATTGATTTTCAGGGGTGATATTTTTTGTAAACAGTACATGAAGATTTTCATCAGTAATACTTATACCCATTGGTATTGCCAATTTGTAATAATCGTCCAGCAATCCTGCTTTTTTCATGGCTCTCTGGCCCGAGTCCTTGTGCAGATCGAGTGTCCCGCCGAAAATTCTGGCGTAGGGATCTTTATCTCTTTCATAGACGGTAACATCAGCGTTTTGCTGTTGAAGTAATCTTGCCATTGTGAGACCAACCGGACCTGCTCCGATAATGGCTACCTTTTTATCTTTTAATAACATCGTTTATATTGTTATAGTGTAGTACAAAATTGAGCAATGTTTTAAGAATAAAATAACTATATTAGACCTCAAAATAGCTGTAAAAGACTTTTATGGAAAATAATGATCGCACAGTTCCGGATGTTCTGAAAAAGCTCGCTGATTTATTAGGAACAGAATTAATAGACAGAAAGCTGGAAATTCCGCCTCAGTTTGGAAGCGGATATTGTACCGGATTTATTTTTAATGAACATATCCGGATGCTGATCAGTAATTATGAACTTAAAAAAGATATTCCTATTGAAAACAAAGATATTAATGGGGCAAAGAAAATGATATTTTTTAAATTTCAGAATGTATTTCCCGGAATTGAAGCATCAGGGAAAGGATTGCATCCATCAGATGTACCCTCCGTTTTAATAGGTACAAGCCGTATCAATACCGATGAGGTGATTTCAATTCATAGCAATACCGCTACCATTAATATCGAAATAGATGCAGCTTACCTGAGTGGGCTCTTTACTTTATCAGAACAGTCGCCGGTTTTACAGAGTCTTTTGCAGAATTCTCAGCCTTTGCTCTTTGAACAGATGATCTGTCCTTCTTTGCAATGGGTTGTAGATGAGATTGTTTCCGGGCAGTCCAATGAAACTTTTACACTTTTTTTCTTAAGGGTAAAAGCCGAAGAATTAATTTGCAGATTGCTTATGGAACTTGAAAAAAGAGATGAAAAACGTCTTTATGATTTGAATTCCCACGACATACAAACCATTTATAAAGTCAAAAAAGAGATTCTTGAACGTTTGGAAATTCCGCCGGTTATCAACGAACTTTCATCACGGGCAGGCATGAGTCCTACCAAGCTGAAACGGTTATTCAAACAGGTTTTTGGAAACAGTATTTTCAGTTATTATCAGGAGTTTAGAATGAAAGAAGCCGCTTTTATGTTGCGTGAAAAAAAATATACGGTCTCTGAAGTTGGCTATAAGCTGGGATTCACCAATCTGAGCCATTTTTCAAAAATATTTCTGGAACATACCGGAATGAAGCCTAAGCAGTATTCTATGATAAACTGAAAGGGAAATTCTGCCAGCATCCCTGCTTCATAAAAAGATCAGATACTCCCTTCCTTACATTTATATTGTCAGAATTCTTGGTAAAAACAATTGATATTTCATTATTATAAACCGATAATAGGGCTGTGATCTGCTTTTCTATTACAAAAAACCACAGTCTATTTTAGTAAACTGTGGTTTCTCGCAATAAGAATTATTTAACTAGGATTCTGTTTTCAGATAGCCAAAATGCAAGGCTGGCTCTTTTCCGAATAAACAGGAAAAAATATTCTGAAACTCATGAATATATTTGCATCGTATAGCATTACCATATATTTTCAGCCCTTCAAGGATCTTTCTGGAGCTTAGGTCAATATCGTATTTTATAAATGCTTCCGGTCTTTCATACCGGATTCTCTGATCTGAGGTGTATGTTCTTGAAAAACCGAATTTTTCAAGCCATTCCTCGGTTATTTTGATAGGCTTAATAGAATCTGCCGGGACCGAGATACTTTCAATATCATTTTCAATTTTAACAAAATATGCCTGCTTGATACTCTGAAAAATTTCAGTGATCGTATAAATCTGATTTTTGTACTCGACTAAGTTTTTGATTTTAAGATCCGCTACGTTCATAATATTTTGATTTTTAGAGATGATGTGATTCTATAAAGTTAGCAAATACTATGCCCGGCATCTAAATATTGCTCCCAGGTTTGATGAAGCTTAAGTTAAATTTTCAGTATAATTAATTAATAATGTGTTAAAATATAAGCTTATTGTTAATTTTTACTTAAAAAAATATAATTATTGGATTCTTTTTCCTTCTTTAGACGTATTAGCCGTTGCAAGGAAAAGCGCAATGATGACAGCCACTGTAAGAATAGCGATAAATATATTCCATGAGTAGGCATGAAGAAGATATCCGGTACCACTTCCCAGAATACTTGAACCAAAATAATAAAACAGCCAGTAAATAGAAGTTGCAGAGGATTTTCCGCGTTTAGCATAAAGTGCTGTCATCTGGCTGGCCATAGTATGTGCTGAAAAAAATGAAAGAGTAAAAAGGCCAAGTCCAAAAATAAGGAGATAAATATTTTCTGATAAGAGTAATAAAGCTCCCGCCAGCATAAAAAGAATAGAACCTTTTAAAATATCATTCATCCGGAACCTTTTGGAAAGCTTCCCCACAATCATAGTCCCGAATACCCCGAAAATATACATTAAAAATATAAAAGCAATGATAAAGTGGCTTAGAGAAAATGGTTTAGCCTCAAGTCTGAAAGTAAGGTAATTATATACACTCACAAAGGTTCCCATAAGCAGAGCTGCAATGAAATATAAACGAAGCATATATGGATTCGTCAGGAAAAACTTCATTTGCTTAACCTTTAAATGATAGTCTGTTTTCTGTGGATTGAAGAATCTTGATTCAGGAAAAAGTTTCCAGAATACAACACCCAGAATTAAACTTTCAATTCCAATGATCAGAACAGCATTTCGCCATCCCAGCTCTCCCGCAATAAGAGTTGCCAGTATTCTCCCGCTCATTCCGCCAATTGTATTGCCGCTGAGATACATGCTGATAGCCATCGGTACAGCTAAGGAACTTACTTCTTCCGTAAGATAGGCGAGGGCAACGGCTGATACTCCCGATACAACAAAACCTTTCAGTACACCGATTGCAATCAGAATGCTCAGACTGGGAATCCAGGTTGAAATAATCGTAAGCAGAGCAGATGAAACCAAAGAAAATACCATCAGTTTCTTTCTTGAATAACTGTCAGCTTTAAAAGCAAAAAACAATAATCCCAATGCCATTCCAATGGTAGATGATGATACAAGCAATGAAGTATCACCTACAGATACATTAAAATGTTCCGCAGCCATGGGCAGCATCGGCTGAAAAAGATAAAGTTGTGCAAATACGGAGAGCCCGGAAAAGAAAATACAAAGTTTTATATATCGGAAACGTTGGCTTCCCTGATCAGCTTTTTCAGATAAATTCATGTTTTTTTGCAGTTAAAATGCACTGATTTCACAGAAAATTTAATCATACAAAGTTCCAGATTATTTTTCGAATTTAAAAATCATTATTTCAATGATGTTTATTGGTAAAACAGATTAATAGATCTGTTATCATGATAAATAATAGGGTTGACTTTTTCCCAGGGCCGGATGACTGTTTAAATCCGGCCCTGATTTTAATAAAAGAATGAATCGGCGAAAATATAAAGGGCTTACTAATGCATCATCTCGTATACTTTAATGAGCTCCGCGATATTCCCTACATCAAGCTTCTGAAAAATTCTCTTTTTATAAGTACTCACAGTAGACATCTGGATATTGAGTTTATTGGCAATTTCGAGATTTCCGTTGCCATCCGCCAGAAGTTTAAAAATCTCATACTCCCTGGAAGATAGCTTTTCTGCCGGATTGTCCCTTTTATTCTGAATAATAAGTCCGATGAGTTCGGTTGGATAAAAATAGCCTTTCTCAATTACTGTTTTCACCGCATTTTTAATTTCCTCTTCGCTGCTTTGTTTATTCAGGTAGCCTTCAGCTCCTTCTCTGATGTATTGTATAGCAACATCTTTATCATAGCCGGAAAATACAAGAATCTTTATGGTATCCTGAATATCTTTAAGCTCAGAAATCATTTTTTTATATTGAGTTCCGGGCATATCAATATCCAGAATAAGAAGATTGTAATATTGTATTCCCAGCATTTTTTTTACCTGCTCATAGTTTTCTGCAAAGTCTATTTTCAGACCTGGATAGGCAGATTCCAGTACCAGAGCAGTTCCCGCTCTTACTACATAATGATCATCAGCGATTAAGATTCTGTCATTCATATATAAATTAGTTTTTATTGAGTATTATCTCCACAATCGTGCCTTTAGGATCATTTTGCCTGAAATGAATTCCGGCCTTTATTTTTTTGACAAGATGGATGACCATATGCAGACCCAGTCCTTTTCCTTTGAAACTTGGGGTTTCCAGTTTAGGATTGTTGAACAGGTTCACATAATTGATGATCTGATCTGCAGACATTCCTGATCCCGTATCAGTGATGATTATTATGGAGTGTTGGTTATTTTCTTTGATATTCAGGATGATTTCTCCTTCAAGTGTATTTTTTACCGCATTATCCAGGATGTTATGAATAATAGCCGTCAGAATACTTTCATTCACTTTGGAATAAACTGTCGCTCCCGTTGTATTGATAATAACGGTGTTTTTTTCCTTTGCGATTTCGAAGAATAATTTCCTCTTGATTTCCAGAATCCTGTTGATAGGATATTCCTTTTCCTCAAAAATATTTTCCGCTTTATAAAGTTCAGTATATTCCTTTAAGTTCAGTGTAAATTGATAAAGCTGCTCAGAGGACTTGTAAATACTGTCAAAATACTTCTTCTGAAGTTCAACATCATCCGATGCATAAAGCTTCTGAGAAAGCATTGCTATAAATCTTATGGGTGTTGTAATATCATGACTGATAGTTTCTACAAGCTTCTTCTGGTATTCAGTTTCTTTTTGTAATTCGCTTTTTACCACTTCAAGAGTGAGCGATGTTTCCTTAAGTTCTGAGTTTTTATTGTGTACAAGCTGTTTCAGCGCTTTATTTTTGATTCTTAAGAAATTGGTCGTCAGCTGAACGATGATCATAATAATTACCAAAATAATCACTGTGGCAGATACCCTGAACAATAAGGTCTGATAAAAAAGAGGCTCAATGCTGAAACGGACTGTCTTTTCTTCGTACGCCCCATCCGGAGATACAAGCATTCTCACCCTCAGACTATAATTTCCCGGGCTCAGATTACTGATCGTATATTTCAGTTCTCTTCCTGTACTGACCTGCTCCCATTCCGAATTTTCCTGTCCCGATATTTTAGCTTCCAGGTAGAGATTTTCCAGATTAGAAAAATAAGGAATATCAATAAATACATCAGCAGTTTTATAATTGTTCTTTAAATCAATGGAACCATAAAAATGCTGAGTTTCGGCATTCCCGATCTTTATCCGTTCCAGGTATAGATTTTTCTTTTCAGGATAATAAGTTTTGATGCTGTCAGGATTGAAAAATACAAAGCCGTCCATAGAAGGAAATACAAATTCTCCATTTTCCAAAGCATAAGCATTAGGTTCTGAACTGCCATTAAACTCATTAGTCAGAAAGCCATCCTTTTTGGTAAAACGATAGTAGTATACGGGCGTTTTTTTGTCTACAGCATATTTTAATAACTGTTTTTTTGGAACTTTAAATAATCCGTTGTTGGAAGATATCCAATAATAACCCTTTTGGTCTTCAAGGATATAATGCGCAGATTGCAGAGAATTATTCCTGTCATTTGGTATTTTGATCAGTTTATGGTTTTTAAAAAGATAAAAACCGTTTTTGCTGGTCATAACCCAGACCTGATTATCTTTAGTTCTGATGATACTTTTGACCTCAATATTTCTCTGGACAGGAGTAATGATATCAGTTCCCAAAACTATAGAATAAAGGCCGTCACTACTGGCTGCCAGTACTTCATTTTCACTGTATTGAAAAAAAGTGTTGATAAAATTTTTAAAATGATAAGTAAAATCAGGCTGCGCGGCTACATCTTTTCTTGAAATCTGCAGCCGGTAGTTAGAAAGATCTGAAAATGAAGAAGCATACATATTTCCACTTTTCATAAAGATCTCGAATCCTTTTTTCATCACAGAAGAATCTTTTTTCCTGTACCCTGAATCTTTATAAAACCGAAAAACGCCTTTTCTTTTCTGGATCAGAATATTTCCGGAACTGTCATACATCATCAGATAATTATCACTGCTTCCGAACGGATATTGATGCACAATACCATTTTTTCCAAATTCTGTTCCGTCCTCAGTAATAATTGTACTTTTACTGAATGGGAGAGAGGCAAAGTAAATATTGTTCGCAAAGTCGGCCTCCTTTTTAGCTACATAGAAATTCGAAAGACTGAGAATATTAAGCCCGTTATTAAGAGTACCCAGATAAAGTTTGTCAAAATCTTTATCATAAAACATGGAGTAATAAGAATGCCTTCCTATTTCGTCATACTTTACAAGAAGTTTCAATGTAAGCGCACCTCCTTTGTATTCTGCAATATAAATATTATTGTGATTGATAATAAAAGTCTGATTGGTAATCTGCTGCCAATAGATTCTGCTGTCAGGATCATTAAAGAGACTGTGTTTTGCTGAAACAGAAAATTTCCCTTTATATATAGAGTACGTTTTTCTGGATTTCGGGTCATTGACAAAAAGAGTTTCATTGCAAACAAAAGTGCTGCTCAGGTTTTTGTTGGAAAATGGCAGTTTTATTTTGATGTCACTTCCTTTTTCATTTTTATAAATGACGGCATCTCTTTCCGTAAAATAATAGGCCGAATTCTTAAGCTGTATAAAATATTGAATATCATTATAGAAATTAGATGATATACCATTGTTGGATACTCTGTATATAGGGTTATTGCCTTTTAAAAGAATTGTTTTATCGCTGTCGGAAAGTTTGGCTAATGTGGGAAACCTGTTTTTAATGACGATTTTATTTTCCTGAAAACTATTGAGTACAGCTATATTATCAAGAAGCGGATCACCAATGAATTCTCCAAAATGGAGGTTATTTATTTTAAAATTGTTGAAAGTAATGAAGGAGCTGCCATCATATCTTACAAGTCCGTTTTCGGTAGAAATCCAGATAAATCCATATAGGTCTTTAACAATGGCCTTAGCGCTGCTTTGCGGAAGTCCATTGTCTATATTATACCATGTCGAAGTATGGCGTTGTCCATAAATGTTTAAATATAAGCAAGCAAAAAACAATGCCCAAACTCTCATATGTGCAAAACTGATCTATGCTTTCTGCATTAGTGCAAAAAACGGTTAATAATAGTTTGTGTACAAGTCAAAGTCTTTTTAATAGGTAGGAACGATTGAAAATAAATTTTTGTCATTAAGTTTTCTGGTCTTTTGTGTTTTTAGATTGTTTGATTGCGTAAAAATAGTGAAATTATATACATAAATTGATACATCCTAAAGTGTTTTAGCATGAGTTTTTTATATAACCACTGATAATGAACACGATAATAATATTTTGCAGATATCATTATTTCAACATATGGTGATATTTTATTGGAAATTTAATTGACTACTTTTCAATAACCATCAGGAGAAATACATTCTATAATTTTCTGATTTATAGTTTTTTTATTTATAAAAAGAACAAATTCTATAAGTTGTCACAAGATACTTTTAAAGTGCAGGATATTTACTGATCTCATTTTTGTAGTAAAAGTTCGATAAACACGAGGTGTTACTTCTACAGAAAGCCTTTGACAGGGCCAATTAGTATTTATACTTTTGCAAAACGTTTCACACGTACAAATAAGAAGCTTATTTTAAAAAATAATGATTCTAAGAACATAAACGATTTTCCCTTCAACGGCAAAGGAGCTCCTCACGAGATCTTTTGCTTTTTTGTTCTTCCATGGTGAGATCATTTCCTTAATCTCAACATACATAAGTTCAAATAACAGATTCTCTGTCGGTATAGAATTTATCTCTCCATCAGTTGTGCCTATCCTGTCCTTGGTGTATAGGTAGAAATTGACATTCAATACTGTGGCCTCAATTTTGTTGGATAAAAGCATACACAGGATTATGAAAGAAGAAGATTTTACTCATCTGATGGGGAAGACCCGTCAAGAGGTTAAAAAAGAATTGGGTGATGGTTTTAATTTCTTTACAGATGAAACCTGGACCTACGAGTTAAGCAGAACCTGGTTGGGAAGAAATACAATCTTATCTTTAGATTTTAAAGATGATCAGGTCAGCAGGATACATTTGTATAAGACTTTTAACCGGACCTGATAAAAACACAGCCGATCCTATTATATCCATCATATCTCCTACAGAACTCAATCACAGGTTGGCATTTATGCTTTATTCTTAAAACGATCACATACCTTTGCTAAACAAACGTTGGAAGGTTTTCAAAAGCTTTTACCAAACAAGATATTGAATACCCGAAAAGTTCACCCTATTTTTTTTATTCCTAGTGATTAAATTTATTTCATAAGAAAAATACAAATGAAAAGAGGCAAAGAAATTACCCATCAATATTTTACGTTTCTGAATCAGCACATTCAGGATGTTATCTCCGGAACTGTGGCAGAGTTCATGGAGGTAAATGAAATTGCAGGAGAGCTGGCTGTCTCTCATAAACATCTTACGGATACCATAAAAAAAGAAACAGGGCAGCATCCTTGTCATTTTTATGATGAGAACATTATTAAGGAGGCAAAGAAGATGCTTACTGCTTCAGATCTGTCGGTAGCAGAAATTGCCCGTATTTTCACGTATGACCCTTCCAATTTTTCAAAATTCTTTAAAAAAATGACGGGGATTACTCCCGGAGAATTTAGAATTTCAACTAAAATATAAACAGCATCTTTAAATTAGAATTATCTCAAACTTTATTATAAAGCAGAAAGCCGCATTTTTTCATTTTGAAGAGGTAGAATAGAAGAGAGTGCCAACCTTTAATATTTTCTATTGTACGATTGTGAGAAAATAATAAAAAATAACGTTTTATAAATGAGATTGTTGTGATAAATAAACAAGTTTTTATATATTATTTATTTATATTCTTTTATTATTTGTTTTTTTTCATTACATTTAGATAAGAAAAAAACTAAATAATTCAGTAAAACTAATTTCTTTCAATTTATAGATATACGAAGAAGTTTGGTTTCCAGAGATTAAGATAAAAAATATTGTGCCATTAATAATATTTAATCTTTTACTGGAGCTAAGGGCCTTTAAATAACCATATATTTGCGTCTTCAAACCACAACAAACAAGATTAAGGATGAGCATCAATTTCACAACAGCAACATTTAGGGATTTCGAGAATATCCCAGACTTTGATATAGTTAAAAGAGCTGATATTTTTTATGACTTTTTGGATTATATGAAATCCAATGGTCATATGAACTACAGACTGAAGAATAACTCAGGATGTAGTTCTGTAATGAATGTAGATATAGAGAATACACAGAATGATTATGTAAGTTTTGTTTCTAATGATTATCTGGGCTTTACCCAGCATCCAAAAGTGAAACAGGCTGCCATTGATGGAATTCAGAAATACGGAACCGGAGCAGGTGCTTCACCATTGATCGGGGGCCATTTTGTTTTTCATGATGACCTTGAAAAAAAGATTTCATCTTTCTTTGGAAAGAAGCAGGAAGAAGCTGTAATATTTACTACCGGTTATACCGCAAATAGTGCAACCCTTCAGATTCTTATGCAAAAAGAAGATATTGCTATTATAGATATGGCTGTGCATGCCAGCGTACATGAAGGATGTGTATTTACGAATTCAAAAACATTTCCTCATAATAATCTGGATGCTTTGGAACACATTTTGAAGACCTCAGAAGATAAGTTCCGTACAAAATTGGTTATTATTGACGGTATTTATTCACAGGATGGTGATGTTTCACCTCTGAAAGAGATTTACAACCTGGTGAAAAAATATAATGCTTATTTAATGGTAGATGATGCTCATGGAGTGGGAATTTTGGGAGAGACGGGAAGAGGGGCGCTTGAAGAAGCAGGACTGATAGATAAAGTAGATTTTATTACAGGTACATTCAGTAAAACTTTTGGTAATATTGGAGGATATGTAATCTGTGATAAAAAAATGGCGGCTTTTATAAGGTTCCAGTCGCGCCAGCAGATATTTTCTGCTACAGCACCGCCATCTACAATGGGAATTATAAAAGCTATAGAACTAATAGATGAAGAGCCGATGTGGCGTCTGAAACTTTGGGAAAATATAAATTACTTTAAAAAAGGATTAAATGATATAGGATTGGATACAGGAAATACGTGTTCCGCCATCGTTCCGGTAAAAATAGGGGATCCTAATGTGACCGGTGATGTTGGAAAGCTTCTTATACAACACGGAGTCTATACCAACCCGATATTATATCCTGCAGTAGCGAGGAAAGATGCAAGAATCAGAATGGCGGTAATGGCCACTCATGAGAGAAAACATTTGGATAAAACGCTAAATGCATTTGAAGATATCAATAATAAATTGCATATTGCAAAAAAATTTAATAACAACCATGCCTAGGAAAGTTGTACAGGGTCCTATCAGAGATAAGGAGAAGACCAAACAGAAACTGTTGGCCGCAGTTGGTAAAATTTTAAGAGTAAAGGGTTACTCTGGCCTAAAAGTAAGCAAAATTGCAGCAGTAGCTGGTTTTGATAAAAAGTTAATCTACGAGTACTTCGGAAGTACAGATAAGTTGATTGATGAGTATATCAAATCTCAGGATTACTGGAGTAATAATCTTGCAGGCAGTAATGGAGAAATCGATCTTTCGGATGGAGGGAAAGAACTGTCTAAAATTGCTTTAATTAATCAATTTGAAAGCTTGAAAAAGAATAAAGAACTTCAGAAGATTATTCTTTGGGAGCTTTCAGAACACAAACCTATCCTCAGAAAATTGGCGGATGAGCGCGAAGAAATGGGAGATGTAATGTTTAAAAATATTACAGACCCTTATTTTGGAGAAGACAAAGCCAAAAGATTCAGGGCCATCATGGCTTTGCTTATTTCAGGAGCTTACTATCTGAATATTCATACCGCTGCGAACGGAAGTACTTTCTGCGGACTTGATATGAAAAACGAAGAAGGTAGATCGGAAATAGAGAAAGCTATTGTAGAAATAATAGATTTTGCTTATCAGAAGTAAGGTGGATTAAAACATTCCAATTTTAAGCAAAAATTTATTTTTGTTTAAAATTGGAAACCTTTTAATTTTCAAATTAAAACTATATTTCTTATTTTTGACCAATGGAAAATTTTATAGTATCTGCAAGAAAATATCGTCCCCAGGAGTTCAATACGGTGGTAGGACAGTCCCATATTACGGATACTTTAGAACATGCAATTGAAGAAAACCAACTGGCTCAGGCGTTGCTTTTTTGTGGTCCGCGTGGAGTAGGTAAGACTACTTGTGCCAGAATTCTGGCAAGAAAGATCAATGAAAAAGACGGTTCTGTTTCAGAAGACGGTTTTGCGTACAATATCTATGAGCTGGATGCTGCATCCAATAACTCGGTAGATGATATCAGGGAACTGATAGATCAGGTACGTTTTGCACCACAGGTAGGTCAGTATAAAGTATATATCATCGATGAGGTGCATATGTTATCTTCTGCTGCCTTCAACGCTTTCCTTAAGACTCTTGAGGAACCGCCTGCTCATGCTATTTTCATTTTGGCAACCACCGAAAAGCATAAAATTATTCCAACCATTTTATCCCGCTGCCAGATCTATGACTTCAAGAGAATTACGATTGAAGGCATCCAGGAACACTTAAGAACGATTGCCCAAAAAGAAAATATTCAGTACGAAGATGATGCTTTGTATCTGATTGCCCAGAAGGCTGATGGAGCACTTAGAGATGCACTGTCCATTTTTGACAGGCTCTCTACATTTTCTCAAAAAAATATCACCCTGGCGAAAGCTGCAGAGGTTCTAAACATCCTGGATTATGACCAATATCTGAATATTGTAGATCTTGCCAAGGAAAATAAGATTCCTGAAGTTCTTTCCGCTTTTAATGGTATTGTAAAACAAGGTTTTGATCCTCATATTTTCATTGCAGGACTAGGCAATCATTTCAGAGACCTGATGATGGCACAGAATACTTCCACTATGGATCTTATTGAAGTAGGAGAGAAGACAAAATCCAAATTTATAGAACAGGGACAGAAATGGAACCCTCAGCAACTGATAGACGGTATAGAAATTTGCAATCATGCGGATATCAATTATAAGAACTCCAAAAATCCCAGACTTACAGTTGAAATTGCATTAATGCAATTGGCTTCGCTGACTGCCAACTCAGACGTCACTAAAAAAAAAAATTCCTGATACTGGCTCCGTTTCTCAGTGAGAAGCAGGAAGTCAAAATTCTTGAAAAAGCTCCGGAGAAAAAAGAAATGAAGGCAGAACAACCCCTGCCATCTGAAACTCTTGATGAAGCTGTTATTACGAAAACAACAAAACCACTATCCAGACCTGGAATTTCTTCTGGCTTCAGTATCAATTCTTTTATAAACAAAGAAGAAAAAGTAAAGACCGTAGAAGATACTACTGTAAAAACTGAAAACCTTTCTGCACATCATTTTACAGATACAGACCTGCAGATGGAGTGGAAAATAATGCTTAAACAGCTGCAGATAAAAAATAACTTTGTCTTTAATGCAGTAAAAACCTTCAAACTGGTAAAAGCTGAAGAGAATAAAATCAAAGTTTTATTCCCATCTGATTCTGCCAAAGTGGAATTTGATAAAATAAGTGGAGAATTTTTTAATCATTTCAGAAAAAAAGTTCACAACCATATTATTGAGGTAGAATACGTGAGAGACGTTGAAAATCTGAAGATTGAGGTAGTCACCAAAAGAAAAATATTCGAGAAATTCATCGAAAAAAATCCACTTTTAAAAGATCTTGATGATTTAATGAAGTTTGATTTGACATAATTTTTATATATTTGTCAAAGATTTTTGTTCAAAATAAGTTTTTGACAAAAACAAATTGTAACTAGAAACGCTAAAACAAAGACATTTCCAGAGAAAAATGGAAAAATTAGTACATACATACCAGTCTTTTTTTGCACCCGCTAATTTTTTTAGCGGTTATTTTAGCTTTTCTGCTTCTTATTATAGAAATTTTAGAACGTATTACCGATTTTATTGGTATTGCTAATTAAATTTCTTTCCAAAAAATACAGGAGAAGTAGAGCCCTTTTATTTTCCTGATTCCTTTAAACAATTTTGAACGGCATTTTTTGAAAAGAATTATAAAGTAAATTTTATAATCAAAGGGCTATTGCTGTGAACTTCAAAAAAATATAAAAAAACAATAAAATTTAGAATATGAATTTAAAAGATTTAAAAAACGAGTGGATCAATGAGCTTACACAACCTCTAATGATCGCAGGACCATGTAGTGCAGAAAGTGAAGCTCAGATGCTTGAAACAGCTAGAAGGATTAAAGAATCCAATGCTCAGGTATCCGTTTTTCGTGCAGGAATCTGGAAGCCTCGTACTAAACCTAATGGTTTCGAGGGAGTTGGTGTAATTGGTCTGAACTGGCTAAAAAAAGTAAAAGAAGAATACGGATTTAAAACCGCTACCGAAGTTGCTAATGCTCACCATGTATTTGCTGCTTTAGAGGCGGATGTAGATGTTCTTTGGATAGGAGCACGTTCTACAGTAAACCCTTTTACAGTACAGGAAATCGCAATGGCTTTAAGAGGAACAGATAAGCCGGTATTCATTAAAAACCCTGTAAATCCGGACCTTGCATTGTGGATTGGAGCTCTGGAAAGACTTTTAGGACAGGATATTAAAAACTTGGGAGTTATCCACAGAGGATTTTCTACTTACCAAAAAACAAAATACAGAAACAATCCTAACTGGCAGATTGCTCTTGATTTCAAAAGCCAGTTCCCTAATATTCCAATGCTGATAGATCCATCTCACATTTGTGGAAATAGGACAGGATTGGCAGACATTACCCAGGAAGCTCTTAACGTAGGGTACCAGGGGGCAATTATCGAGACACACTGCAATCCTGACGAAGCATGGAGTGATGCTTCTCAGCAGATTACTCCTGAAGTATTGGCAGAGCTTATCAGTAATCTGAAAGTAAGAAGTACTGATCTTGCAGGTTTTGAAGGTGAAATGGGAAGGCACAGAACATTGATTTCTGATCTTGACTTCCAATTGATTGAACTTCTTTCTCAGAGAATGAAGATTTCTGAAAAAATCGGAAAACTTAAAAAGGAAAATGATATTGCGATCTTCCAGCCGGAACGTTGGAAAGTAATTACAGAATACGCAAATCAAAAAGCTAAAGAAACAGGAATGTCTCATGAGTTTATTGAAAAAGTTTTCAAAGCGATTCACGAAGAGTCTATTGAAGTTCAGAATAATATTATGATCGACAAGAAATAGGCATAAGAATTATGATATAGGATAAGAGAATTTGCTCCTGTTCTATTGATTAAGTGCTTAAAAATAATATCAGGGCTTAGGGTATCAGGATCTAGGGGAGAATTAAAATATTTGTTTTACCCTATTTTCTAAACCCTAAGCCCTAATTTCTTATATTTGCATCTAGTATTATCTATGAAAGGAAAAATCATTAAATCTACAGGAAGTTGGTATCAGGTTTTGGAATTGGATACAAACAGAATTTTCGAAGCCAGAATCAGGGGGAAATTTAAATTAATTAAAACTAGGCTTACCAATCCGCTTGCTGTAGGAGATTTTGTTGAGTTTCAACTGGAACAGGATGATATTGCATGGATTACTAAAATAGAACCACGGCATAATTATCTGATCAGAAAATCTGTAAACCTTTCAAAAGAGGCTCATATTATTGCTTCCAATATTGATTTGGCCTGTTTTATTTTTACACTGAAACACCCTGAAACCTCTCTGGGATTTCTGGATAGATTTCTTGCCTGCTGTGAGGCTTATAACATAAAACCGCTGATTCTCTTTAATAAAATCGACGTTCTTCATGAAGAAGAAATTGAAATCGTAAAAGATGTGGAATTTATTTATCAGGAAATAGGGTACAATACACTGGAAATTTCTTCGTATTCTCAATTGAACCTTGATCAGCTTCAGGAGCTTCTTAAAGATAAAACTTCCGTATTCTTCGGCCATTCAGGCTGTGGAAAATCAACATTAGTAAATGCATTGCAACCAGGATTAAACCTGAAAACTTCGGAGATTTCCGATACTCACCTAAAAGGAAAACATACAACAACATTTGCTCAGATGCATTTCTGGCATTTTGGAGGAAATGTTATTGATACTCCTGGTGTTCGTGAATTTGCGATGATCGATATTCAGAAAGAAGAAGTTCAGCATTATTTCCCTGAAATTTTCAAAAAAAGGGAAGAATGCAAATTTCACAATTGCCTCCACGTGAACGAGCCAAAGTGCGCGGTTATTGATGCACTTGAAACTGAAGAAATTCAGCATTCCCGATATGCCACTTACATTAAGCTAATGGACGAAGCAGAAGAAGCTTCTCAGAAATAATCAGAATATCTCATAAATAGGAGTTGTAACAGATTGGCATAGATCAACCTGTCAGTTAGCTGTATGTCACATAAAATGAAATGATGGCACATAATGCTGTTATTTGTGACTTTATGTCATTTCTGTCAGACTCAAAAAGAGATTTAAATTAGCCTTTTTTTTATTTTTTGAAAAATTTGCCGTTTGCGGTTAAAAAAGGTCATGCTTATAAATATGGTTAAACACCGGTTTGAAATAAAAAATGATTTTTTTTTACTTTTTCCATTAATTTTTTTTAGCTTTTGGAATAAGTCCACTTTTTCGGAAGAGTTTTTTTGATATTAACTCTACTTTTTTTGATTTTATTCTATCCTATAATTTCTGAATTTGTAAAGACAATAAAAAAGTTGTTTATGTCATTGACTACTATTGAAGCAATGTCATGAAGATATGATTCTATATGGTTTTTCAGGCTGTAATATCATTAAAGAAGTGGTGTGTTTTTTGCCAATAAAAAACCCAGCCGAAGCTGGGTAAAAACTAATAACCATGAAAACTCAAATTAAACATGAGAATCGAAATAAAATAAACAATTACTGTGCCAAACTTTAGTACATGATTTCTTAATAAAAGTTATTTTTGTGTTAAAAAAAATTAAAATAAAAATCAAAGATATTTTTTGTAATTTTGCGCCATTAAAAAAATATACATTTATGTCTAACATTACATTCACTATGATTAAGCCTGATGCAGTTGCTGACGGACATATCGGTGCAATATTGGGTAAGATTGCTGAAGGAGGTTTTAAAATCAAAGCTTTAAAATTAACTCAGCTTACAGTTGCTGATGCAAAAAAATTCTATGAAGTACACGCTGAAAGACCATTTTATGGTGAATTAGTAGAATTTATGAGCTCTGGTCCTATCGTTGCTGCTGTTCTTGAAAAAGATAATGCAGTGGAGGACTTCAGAACATTAATTGGTTCTACGAACCCTGCTGATGCAGCAGAAGGTACAATCAGAAAAATGTTTGCAAGAAGCATCGGGGAAAATGCAGTTCACGGTTCAGATTCTGACGAGAATGCATTGATCGAAGCTCAGTTCCATTTTTCAGGAAGAGAGATTTTCTAAGCAGATCATCTTACAAAATAAAAATCCGGAGAATCATTTTTCTCCGGATTTTGTTTTTTATATCAAATCTCAGCGCCAGAGCCATTTCTAAAGATTGTTTTCAATAGCGCCTACCTTTTCTCTGTAAAGTTCAAGAGGTTTATTTAGCAAGACGGCAATCACAGTCATATTTTTATCAATCTTTTCTTTCGGAATATCAATATAAATAATACCAGGCCTGTCACTCCAGTAAAGTTTATTGTAGATATCGTGAGACAGTAATGTTCCTTCACCTACAATTCTAATTCTTGAAATTTCGTTTTTTATTCCTTTTACAGCAATGGGCCCAGAAGGAATTCCTTCAACGAAAAGATAGAGCGTCTGTTTATCTTTTGAAAGAGCACTCATTCCTGAATAATGACCTCCAGGTAACCCTTTTTCCGTTTCAAAAATAGCCTCCGCATTTTTACTGATCCAGTTTATTATTTCAGGATTGGTTTTAGCTGTTTTCTTAATCTTTATATCAAGGCCGCCACTGGTAAGTCCGGAAAAACTAAGAAGATTATCTGTATTCTGAAAGCTATTGATTAAATCATATACAGCCAATTTAGTGTTTTTATTTTCCAGAAGCTGATGGAGTGGTATTGCTTCATTTTTAAAATCTGTGAGGAAAATGGATGGAATATCAAAAACCAATTCTACAACAGTGACATCTTTGTCAAACTTAACTTTTGAGAAGTTCAGCGTCAGCGTTTTTTCATGATTATAATCCATGTCAATTACAGCCTGATCATCTCCAATGATACTTGCTGAGCTGGGTTTCGTTGCCAATCCATAGATCTTTGTAAAACTTTTAACTTCTTCCAGATAAAGGAACAGCGATTTTTTTGAGGCTGATAAACCTGATTTTCCTTTATAATTTTCAAACGGAATTCCGTGGTCTGTTTCATAGACCGCTTTTTTGTTCTTAGAAGTCCATCTGCCTAGGTTTTTTAATATTTCGACCTGTTTTTCAGGTAAGGTTCCATCAGATTTTGGCCCGATATCAAGAAGAAGATTGCCTCCCATACTGATGACATCTGCCAGTGTGCGGATGATCATATTAGGCGTTTTGTAATGAGTGTCGTAAGGTTGATATCCCCAGGAGTCATTCATGGTATAGCAAAGCTCCCAGTACGGATGCAGAGGAGCAGTAACCGGAATACCCTGTTCAGGAGTATCATAGTCTCCATGATTATTGAGCCTGGAATTGATAATAATATTGGAATTGTATTTTTTAAGAAGATTCAGGGTCTGGGAAGATTCCCATTCTTCAGAAGTATGTTCCCAATCTCCGTCAAACCATAACAGATCGGGCTTGTATTGAGTTGAAAGCTCTGTAAGCTGAGTTTGATAATATTGAATAAAATTCTGCCATCGTTTTGGGTCATTTTTTATTTCATAACGTTTTTTTGTCCGCGTGTTGATGTCGTAATAAGGATGACTCCAGTCCGGAAGTGAAAAGTAAAGCCCCGTCTTCAATCCTGAATTTTTAAGAGAAGAAATGAAAGGACTTAAAACATCTTTTTTTGCTAAAGAATTATGAGGAATAGTAGTCGCATTTTCTGCTTTAGAGTTCCAAAGGGAAATACCGTCATGATGTTTTGTCGTAATGACTGCGTATTTGGCCCCCGATTCTTTAATCAGGTTTACCCATTGTTCAGGCTGATATTTTGAAGCTGAAAAACCATTCAGCTGTTTCATATAATTATCATGATTAATATAATTGTTGAAGAATGACCAGGATTCAGAGATTCCGTTCACGGAGTAAATTCCCCAATGAATAAAAATTCCCAGTTTGGCATTTTTGAACCATTCCATTTTATTGCTGTTTTCAACTGACTGAACCTGCGCATCGATACTTTTTGCTGATACGATCAATCCAAGGAAAACAGCTTTAATCAGACCATTTTTCATGTATATATTTATTTTAATATTAAATATAAATAAAGAATATTAGAGTATAGAATAGTTTGCTCTTATTTACTGATAATTCATCACAGAACGTTCCTTTTTTTGTTGTATCTTTATTCTGAGCCTATTTTTTTAAATGTTCTCTGTCAAATTAGAAGCGATATTTCCGAGGTTGTCCGCTGACAGATTGTCGTTAATGTAAGGGTTTACCAATGGTTCTGCTGCTATCGATATGAACATACATCGATCTCAGAAATGGAGAAAACTGTAACATAAAGACTGTTCAGAAGATAGTGCAGAAAGTAGAAAAGCAGGGGGATGATTATAAATGGAACACTTATTGTAAATTTATCTAAAAGAAATTATGAAAATTCCAACAATATTAATGGCTGGATTATTAGCAGCAGGAGTGTCTGCACAGACGACAAAACCTGCGGGTAAGACTAAAAAGCCTGTAAAGAAAGTAAAAAAAGCAACCAGTCCCGATACTCCTGAGAAACCAAAACCGGGGATTCCTAAAACGGTTGTAAAAAAAGATACCCTTGTTCTTCGCGGGCATGGCTGTCCGGCCTGCGGAATGGGATAAAAATGACAAAGCCACTATTGGGATTATCAATGATGCCGGAAACAGATTTTGTTTCTGCTGTTTTGCCACTGTTAGAGTCCAGTTCTGTGGATGTACTGGAGTGGTCATTTGATACTTTTTATGATGCAAAAGAGCCTGCCTGGCTGAATGAATTACTGAATTTTTATTCAGAAAATAACCGCCTGATCGGACATGGTGTTTATTACTCATTATTTGATGCCATATGGACCGAAAGGCAGGAGATTTGGCTTAAAAAATTAAAAGAAGAAGTTCATAAAAGAAATTATAATCATATCACCGAACATTTCGGTTTTATGAATACTGAAAATTTTCATCAGGGCGTACCTCTGCCCATATCCTTACACCCTAAAACATTACAGATTGGAAAAGACAGACTCTACAGGCTTCAGGATACCGTTAATATCCCTGTAGGCATAGAAAATCTGGCATTTTCCTTTTGCATAGATGATGTGAAGGAACAGGGAGTTTTTCTGGATCAGCTTGTAGAGGATACAAATGGTTTTCTTATTCTAGATCTTCATAATATCTATTGTCAGGCTTGTAATTTTGATGTTGGTATGCAGGAGATTATCAGTTTGTACCCTTTGCATAAAGTTAAGGAAATTCATCTTTCCGGGGGAAGCTGGCAGGAAAGTGCCTATGGAAAAAAGCAGATCAGGAGAGATACCCATGATGATCTTATTCCCGAAGAAATTGTATCTATTCTGCCTTCTGTACTGGCTCAGTGTCCTGATTTGGAATATATAATCATAGAAAGGCTGGGGAGTACAATAAAAACAGACAGTCAAAAGAAAGACTTTTTTAATGATTTTAAGAAGGTTGAAAAAATAACTGAAGCTTCAGATCATCAGATCTGTAAGAAAGATAACTGGTTGAAAAAAACTGTTGAATTTCCAGAAAAGCCAATAGAGGATTTGATTTTATATGAAGAACAGACCAGACTTACAAAGCTTCTTTTTGACAGTAAAGGATCTGGCATCATCAAAGAAGAGTCTTTTCATTATTTCAAAACTGAAAATTGGGATCCTGAAATGATACGCACTGCCAGTAATATTATTAAAAATTGGAATCCTTATTAATTTCGCTCTGATCACCACAAATTAAATGATATGAAAATGACAACATTAGTATTACTCATTACTGCTGTCCTTACTGCTTTAATAGGAGGGCTTTTTTATGCATATTCTTGCTCTGTAGTCCTGGGGCTTGGAAAGCTGTCAGATGCTGAATATCTGAAGGCTATGCAAAGTATAAATCGTGAAATTTTAAATCCCGTATTCTTTATGAGTTTTATAGGAACGGCCATTCTTCTTCCGATATCGGTTTTTCTGTTTCGTGGCCAGCAGCCTGTTTTTATCTTTCTTTTGATAGCGGCATTAGCTTATCTGATAGGCGTCTTTGGAGTTACAGTAGCCGGAAATGTTCCGATGAATGATACTTTGGATAAGTTTGATATATCCACTTCAACGGCAGAGGCTATTAAACAGATGCGTGACAACTTTGAAAGCCGATGGAATTTCCTGAATAATATAAGAACGTCTTTTTCCGTGATCAGTATAATTCTGGTGGTCTGTTCCTGTATCTGGAATAGAGAATTTTAAAAAAGAAGAATCATATAAGTGGAAATACTTAAAAACAAATTCAGTATTTCTACGGATGCGCAGGTTCTGTTTTATTCGGACCTTTGGGTTATAACAAGACAAAGAATAACATTTTTTAAATGTTGAAAAAAAATAATAACCAGGACGACTTAAATTCCACAAAGAAGAAAGGCAGCCAATGGCTGCCTTTCTTCTTTGTATAAATATCTTTTTTAGATCTTCAAAAGTTCAATCGTTCTTTCCGGGTTTTCTGTAGAAAATACAGCATTTCCCGCTACTAAAACATCAGCTCCGGCTTCAAATAATTTTGAAGCATTATCAAGATTAACTCCTCCGTCAACCTGAATAAGAGCTGTAGAATTGTTGCTTAAAATCAAATCTTTCGTTTCAGCAATTTTCTTGTACGTATTTTCAATGAATTTCTGCCCCCCAAATCCTGGATTCACACTCATTAGTAATACAAGGTCTACATCTGCAATAATGTCTTCAAGCATTAAAACGGGAGTAGAAGGGTTAAGAACTACACCTGCTTTAGCGCCTCTGCTCTGAATATGATGAATCGTTCTGTGAAGGTGTGTACAAGCCTCGTAGTGTACCGACACAAGATCTGCACCATGATTGATGAATTCATCAACATATTTTTCAGGTTCCACGATCATAAGGTGAACATCTACGAATTTTTTGGCATGCTGCTGTACCGTTTTCATTACCGGAAAACCAAATGAAATATTGGGTACAAATCTCCCGTCCATTACATCAATATGGAACCAGTCAGCCTGAGATCTGTTCAGCATTTCAATATCTCTTTGCAGATTCCCAAAGTCTGCCGATAAAAGGGATGGAGCAATAAGCTTCGTTTTCATTTTTACTTTTTATTAGATATTTAGAGGCAAGAGCCAGGAACCAAGATATGAGTTGTAAACTTAGAGTTTATCTGTATACCTATTTGGGGTCTTGAATCTTGTGTCTTGAATCTTGATTCTATTAATGATACTTCAGTTTCATTTCCGGCTTGATCTTCAGAACAGTTTCGTAGATAAGTTTGATGACATTTCCTACGTCTTCTTTAGATACCATTTCTACTGTGGTATGCATATAACGCAAAGGTAAGGAAATTAAAGCACTTGGTACCCCGCCGTTAGAATGAGCGAAAGCATCAGTGTCTGTTCCCGTAGCTCTGCTAGCTGCAGCTCTCTGATATGGGATTTTTTTTGCCTTTGCGGTATCAATGATCAATTCCCTGATCGTATGATGAACACTTGGAGCAAAGAATACCACAGGACCATCACCACATTTTTGATCACCTTCTTTCTTCTTCTCAATCATCGGAGTGGTAGTATCATGAGTAACATCAGTTACAATTGCGATATTGGGTTTGATGGTGTCAGCAATCATATCTGCTCCGTATAAACCTACCTCTTCCTGTACAGAATTGGTAATATAAAGCCCGAAAGGAATGGATTTTTTATTTTCCTTTAAGAGTCTTGCTACTTCTGCAATCATAAATCCGCCGATTCTGTTATCCAGAGCTCTGCACACAAAGTATCTGTCATTCATCTCAAAGAACTCATCAGGGTAGGTGATCATACATCCTACAAAAATTCCCAATTCTTCCACTTCTTTTTTAGAGGTAGCCCCGCAGTCGATAAAAATATTTTCAATTTTTGGAATCGGTTCATTCTGGTTACCTCTGGTATGGATAGCCGGCCATCCGAAAACTCCTTTTATAATTCCTTTTTCCCCATGGATGTGTACCACTTTCGAAGGGGCAATCGTCTGATCAGAACCTCCGTTTCTAATTACATAGATTAATCCGTCATCTGTAATATAATTAACATACCAGGAAATTTCATCTGCATGGGCCTCAATGACTACTTTGAATTCAGCCTCAGGATTGATAATCCCATAACACGTTCCATAATGGTCTACTTCAATTTTGTCTACATAAGGTTCGATGTAATCCATCCATACCTTCTGCCCTTCATGTTCATAACCTGTTGGAGAGGACGTATTTAGATATTTCTCTAAAAATTTCAAAGATTTCTTTTCAAATTTCATAAAAAGGAATGATTTTTGCGTTTAATTTTTGTTATTATAAGTGTAAAAATAATGAATTTTAGTAAGATTATCTGTCTTTTTATTTTCTTTTTTGGAGTCAGTGTTTTTGGTCAGAAAGATGGAGTGGTCGCAAAACCCCTCAATCAATATCCCGCTGAATCCCTGAAAGTAGATGAATTTGGTAATAAATATTATTACGACGAACTGCAGAAAGTGAAGATCTATGAGATCAACGGAGAGCCTGTAGTCGTGTTGGATGAATTGGTTTTGGTGAATAAACCGAGATTTAATAATCAGCTGGATAAAAATTATTATTACTTTCTCAACAAAAAGCTATATAGAGTATATCCGTTATTTGTAACTGCTTTACAGCAATACAGAGACATTCAAAAGGATATGAATGATATGGACAGCAAAGCGAAAAGAAAGTTCGTAAGAGAAAGACAGAATATGCTGGCTGATCAATATGAAAAACAGCTGAGAGATCTTACAACAACGGAAGGACAGGTTTTTGCAAAACTGATGAACAGGGCTACCGGTAAAAACGTTTACGAAATCATTAAAGAACTGAGAGGTGGGTGGAGCGCTTTCTGGTGGAATGTAAAAGGTAAAATGGCGGATATTGATTTGAAAGACCGCTATGATCCACACAATAACAGAAGTGATGAATTCGTAGAATCATTGCTTCAGTCCAACTGGAATTCGGGCTATCTGCAGCCTTATCCGGGATCTAACGATTTTAAAGTGAAAAAATAATATAAGAATACCTGTAAGAATGCTTACAGGTATTTTTCTTTTAATTTATCAAATACAATCTGATCCACAGGAAGAGGAAAAGGATTATCCGGTCTGTCTATTTCAATCCATTCCGTTTTTTCGATGCATGGATCCAGAATCAGGAAATCTTCTTCATTGACAATATCTACTATATAATATAGGGTAAGAAGCTGCTCATTTTTTTTGAATCTGGAAACCAGAAAGTTTTCCTGAGTATAAAGATGTTCAGCAATATCTACCTTCACATTAAGCTCCTCATCAAATTCGCGGTGCAGGCACTCTAAGACTCCTTCGCCATACTCCAAACCTCCTCCCGGAAATTTCATTAAAGGTTCACCGGCATATTCCTCAAATAAAGTCAGTACTTTTTTATCTTTTACCACACAGCCGTACACTCTAATGTTGATCTTATTTATCATATATATAATGTATAATATTTTGTATAGCTAATGTAAGGAAATAAGTGCAAAGAGCAAAGGTTAAAGTATCTGTAATGCTTGAGGAGAAATTGTATTAAGATATGTAAGATCATTTATTTTGAATAAATACTTACTGTAATATTTTAGGACTATACATTATCCGGATGTAATATTTGTTTCCATATACTGTTTTCAAGTCTGAGCAAAAATTTATCGGTGACTGCCCAAAGTACAGATTCGGTAGCTTCGAGTGCTTGAATTGTGATATTTGTGAAAGTTTTATTCAATCCAAAATTAACAGGTATCAATTTTACCCCCTCTAATTGAAATAGTCCAGAAGTAGTTCCAACATAGATGATTCCCTTAAAATTTTGAACTACCCAAAAATTTAGATCTTTTCGGTCAAGTTTGATTTGGCAGAATCCATCTGTTGCATTTCCTGACAGCAATGTTCCATTGTCTCCGCATATATATACCTGATCTGCAGAGACGCAATGGATATAATGAAGATACTCCTTAGTTGAGCTTTTTAAATAATTCCATGATATGCCATTCCAATAGATAATTATTCCATTATTTCCGCAAGCATAGATTTCATTATCTGATAGGCCGGCAATGTATTCAAAGTTAGGAATGGTCATTGCTTTTTCTGTGAGTTCAACAATATTATTAATATCATCTTCCATATTTGTGAGTAATTCCAAATTCCGAGAGGCCTCATCAGCAATAGCTGCTGCGATTTGAACCCAGCCTTTATCATCTCTCCGATAAATACGACCAATTGCACCACAAGCATATGCTTTTTGGCCTATATATCTTATCGCAGAGAAAGTTAGTCCATTATCTCTGTTTGTTTCTGAACTCATTGCTGGGATTTCCTCTTCTATAATCTCTGTAGAATTGAATATCTGCAGTTGTCCGTAGTCACTTAATGCATAGCATGCTCTTGGAAGACTATCTGATTTAGGCCTGAGTACTATTGAAATAATGGTGCGGTTGGGAATATCATGATGTGTCCACTCTATTTTAGGTGAAAGGTTGAGGATGAATATCCGGGTAAACTCAATTTCATAATTAAGATTATCGGGAACTGATGTAACGCAAAAAATGTCATCACTGACTGCGCATCCATCCCCAAATGAAATAGGTACTGGTTTGTTTTTTTTGTTCATTATTTTATTCATTAAATTAAAATATTTCATCAAATTATTTTTTTATACTTTAATAAAACTTGATTCAGGAATTTCAATTCGGTCGGTAGCCTCACATCATTGCATTCTATAAATAAAGCAAAATCAGGGTCTCCCATCCTTTGTATTTTGATTGTGATTTGTGGGGAGTTATTTATCAATAATTCCTGTTATGAGGGTCCAGATCTATCATTAAATATAAGGGAGGGAAAGAGAAAGGCTGTCTGTATTCCGAATAATTACAGACTAATTGGAAGAACAAGTGGCTAAGTGGGGATTCTGTTAGGGGGGCTGCTGTTTTCTAGCGTAGAAAAGTAGCTTGTTTAATTTAACTAAGAAGCTTTATTTAATTTGTCTTTTCCCTAAAATGCACGAATGCCATATTTTTTATACTGTGGGTAGAAAGAAGAAAAGCTTCTGCTGTTATGGATTGAATGGTATTCCCATTGAAACAATGATGACTCTATTTTCATTATTCAACGTGATGTGTAGTGTATGGTTGTTGAGAATCCAGCGTAATCGGCTTTCTTCAGGGTTTTTCCATTCTGGTTCACCAAGTAACGGGAAAAGGTCAGATTTCATTTGTTCGAATTTGATTCCGTATGGTAATTTTTCTTTATATACATGGAATTTGCCAATTCTGGCTCCATAATATCGTATGTTAGATAATACAAGGGCTCCGGCTGGGTATTTCCGTTTTCCTTCCTTAATTGATTCTGGATGAGAAAAGGTTAATTCAATTCCGGCTTTTTTGTTTTTAAGATAGGTGTCGTCGCAAGCATTGCTGAGTGGATTGGGAGTTTTATAAATATTGAGTTTATTCAGAAATTTTTTCAGACTTTTTTCTCCGTAGTATTGTGTCAAAAATTTAAAGTGCTT
Organism: Chryseobacterium sp. MEBOG06; assembly: GCF_021869765.1. Lineage (NCBI taxonomy): Bacteria > Pseudomonadati > Bacteroidota > Flavobacteriia > Flavobacteriales > Weeksellaceae > Chryseobacterium > Chryseobacterium sp. MEBOG06. The sequence continues at coordinate 2,054,921 of NZ_CP084580.1, forward strand.
CATAATGTGAGTCGTTTTAATGTTGAGATTCAAAATTGCTTACTTATAGTTTCTTGATATTCTTTAGCTTTTGGAAAGTTAGTTTGAGTTTTGAAAGTAAAGGGGAGTTAATCTTCATCGCTTGTAGGTTTCTATCTTTTAGCATAGAAAAGTATGTTGTTTAATTTAACTAAGAACCTTATTTTACTTGTCTTTTATTTTGTTTTTAACGAAATCCAGATACTTTTTGTCTTCTCCTTCAAAAGCACGATTGCCATATTTTTTATACTGCGGGTGGAAAAGAAGAAATGCTTCATCCAGTTCTCCAAAGTCGTAGCAAATGGTTCCCTCAAGAAAGTTTACATATTCTTCAGATGCTTCTCCTGGTCCATATATTTTTCTCATTATGTTGAGCCATTGTTTTGCTTTTTCAGTGTTTCCAATTGACCTGTAGAAGATGGTAATACCATGTGAGGCTGACTGTGATAAATCGTATTCGGCTTTGGGTTCGGGGATTGCATCCCAAGAGGGAAGAAAGTCATTCTCCGCTTTTTTTATATCTCCAGACTCCCAGGCTTTCCTTCCTGAAGTTGCCAAAGATATTATCATTTTTTCCTGGTTTTTTTTAGTGCTTTTTTTTCCATATTACTCTACTGAAATTTCTGTTTTTGCATTACATGCTTCTCTATCATTCCCTGTTCTTAGCTTTAGTTCTTTCTGCGGTACAAACCTATTTACATGACGCTACGATCAACGATTATTCCAAGACTGATACAGCGGATTCCTTTTTCTCCTGCGTAATTTACTCGTAATTCGAACGTTTCGGAAACCCATAGGTCTACGTTATCTGAAAGCCCAAAGATCTTTGGATTCCCTAATGGGGCAGAGAGTGTCTCTCTTACTTTTTCCCTGCTCATCAAGAAATCCAGTCTATAGGGCAAAGGTTCCTTGTAGCAAAGCATTGTCTCTTTTTTCTTTGTTTTTATTAGATGATTCCAGAAGATTATGTTCGTCAGTATCCACGGCCCTTTATTACGAGGAGGAGAAAGTCTGTTCATAAAATCAATGTTTTCTAAATTTAATTGTAACCCTGCTTCGCCATTGCTCCACACTCGGTATCCTTTGACTGTAAGCCGATTTAAATCTTTTTCAGTAATCTCCAGTTTTGAGAAAATCATTTTGAGCTCTGGTGATTCTGAGTCTTTGCCAATTGCGGAAGTGAATTCTTCAATGCTTGGGAAGTTTATATTTTTCATCTGATAATTTATTTTGATAATTAAGTGCCGCATACATTGATTTCACTTTTCCATTCAACGTATCTCATGTTCAAAATGCTCTCAATCATTTGATAACTGTCATCCGTGTCATCGATATATTCAGCCTTTTCAACATTGGGAAATATTTCTCCAAAGTCTTTAAGGTAGAAATGTTTCCATCCCGGCTTATAATAAGCTCTTGTAAAACTGAAACTTTCTTTTGTAAAATGACTGGGAAGCAGTTCCGGTCCTAGTGATGCCCTTAACATGTCTAATTTTTCCTTGAAATTCCCGCTCTTGCTTAAGCAGGTATCCAATTGGGTGTTTTTGATGTTTAGAAAATTTCTGAAGTACGCCCACTTGGTATAATAGACTGCTAAAATTCCTTCGTTGTCAACAAGGGAATCCGGATGATCAGGGAAAAAATCTACGGGCATAATCTGCAATAGCCTTTCTCCTTCTTCCAGGAAGTCTTTGAGAATATTTTTAAGATCCAATTCTTCAATGAGATGATCATATGCTATGCCTGGTCCAGGCTGCAGATAAATCTTAGAATAAGGTCTTTCATCCTCAAGATTCCATTTTTCAATATGCTTATCGATTTCCATCTGAAGTTTGCCATCAGGGGAAGTTTTCCAAATTCTTTTCAGAATATTTTTAATATGCTTTTTTTTCAGCTTAAAGCCTGGGTGATCTAACAAATCCATTGCAATGCTGGAATCTGATAAGGCCAGCAGGTCGGGGAGTATCTTAAAGTAAGAGTCATAATAGGTTTTGAAGTCTGCCTGACCCAAAACAGTGATGCATGCTTGCATTACGGAAGAGTCGAAAGGTCCGAGAAAGCTTTTCATAAGTAATTCTACCACTTCATTCCCCTTGTTAATCGGAGCTTTGTAAACAAGATCTTGAAAGGTAAATGCGCTATTTTCATTTTTGGGACCTGTTAATAAGTATTCCATCTGGGAAATCCATTCTTTTTTTTTCATATCAGGTGGTGTAAATATTTTGCGATCATCAACGATTATTCCGAGACTGATACAGCGGATTCCTTTTTCTCCTGCGTAATCTACTGTTAATTCGAACGTTTCGGAAACCCATAGGTCTATGTTATCTGAAAGTCCAAAGATCTTTGGCTGTCCCAATGGGGTAGAGAGTATCTCCCTTACTTTTTCCCTGCTCATGGAGAAATCCAGTCTATAGGGCAAAGGTTCCTTGTAACAAAGTATTGTCTCTTTTTTCTTTGGCTTTTTTTCATGACCCCAGAAAATAATATCCGTTAAAATCCATGGTCTTTTATTGTAAACTAAATTCATAAAGTCAATTCTTTCGAAATTTAATTGTAACCCTGCCTCGTCATTGTCCCAAACTTGATAGCCTGCGATCTCCGAGAATTTCGTTAAATCTTTTTCAGTAATCTCCAGGTTCGAGAAAATTATTTTAAGCTCTGGTGATTCTGAGTATTTGCCAATTGCAGAAGTGAATTCTTCAATGCTTGGGAAGTTTATATTTTTCATCAGATGATTTATTTTGATAATTTTTATATTTTTTTGTACTTATTCTATGATTTAACAAGATCAGCCCTTGTAAAAAGATGTTGGAATATCCAGCCCGCCTAGGATCAGGAGATGTAAACTTATCTTCATTTTGCATAGATTTTTCTTTAAGCCATACATCCATTCGCACAACCCGCAAGCCTTCAGCGGCTGGCTATCTTGTCTGCTGCCGACCATGTATATCGAGTTGCGCGGTGCCCGGCTAGGGGATGGGTGGCGGGTTACCCATTAGGTGTATGCGCGTGGTCGGTCATGATGGCGTTGCAATTCAATCGCGCAGATCATCTCTATATCCAGTGCGCAGTACGCGAACCGACTCAATGCAATTATCCAGATTGTCGAAATTCACCCACATCAACAGGTCGGGGAGAAACCAGCGGGCGACTCCGAAAGTCTTATTGTCGTCCCAATGATCGGCCTTGCGACCGATGCGCTCCTCGAAAATGGATGGTGAATCATCGAAGCTCAGGCCGAATGGCAACGGGCCTCTCCAAGCTGTTGAAGTCCCCAGGCGATCACGGCACATGTTGATGCCTGCGAAGGAGGGGCGTCCATCGGGAGCCCGTCGTGCCCTATCGAAATACAACGCGAAGCCGAATTCATGTTTTCTATCGACGATCTCCTGTTCTGCCTCTGCCACAAGCCTGACGGAATCGAAGTCGCGGAACAGACTCTGGAATGCGGGGCTTGCGGGCGACTCCCCAAAGAGGTCGTACATCTGGTCCGGCATGGGATAGTGCCATGGTGGAAATGGCTCAGCCGATGCCGGCATCGGAATTCCCAGACTGATATCGAAGATGCCTGGCTGTTCTGGCTGATCAATACTCCCCGGCTGATAAGTCAGACGGATGTGGTAGTCGGGCAGCCACCAGGCGTCTCGCTTGTAAGCGTGCAGACGATCACCCCAGCCCGCCGCCGCCAGCTTTTCGCGGGCCGTGGCCCGATCATCTTCCCACTGCAAACTGAAGGGCAATTCACTGCCGACATACCGGCGCATGACATCCGGGATGCCTGACGTGACAGCCACGTTGGTGAAAATCAGCGTATTGCTCTTGCCATGTGAGGAGCCTTGCAGGCCCTCCCAATAGTTGCGCTCGCTGAAGGAAAACAGCATCCCCTGCGCGTTCACTCGCAAAATTGCTTCATAGGGGCTTTTTGCGGGGCGTGCCAGTTCGGGCCTGCGCTTGATACCCAGCGATTGAAACATGGCTTCGACGACTGGGTCGGTGACTCTTTTGCCAAAGAGAGTTGTTATGTCTTGAATATCCATGCGTATTGTGCTCTACACTTATTCCTATTCAGAAAACATTCGGTTCCGTCATTTTATTCTTCTACAGGCATGCCTAAACTGATGCAACGAATCCCCTTTTTCCCGGCGTAATCGATGGCTATTTTCATTGTTCCCAGAACCCACATGTCTATATTGTCTGAGAATCCTAATATCTCTGGTTGCCCTAGTTCTCGAGAGATTTTTTCTCTTACGGAAGCTCGACTCATGGAGAAATCCAGCCCGTATGGCAAGGCTCCTGTGTAACAGCTATTTGTTTTTTCTCGCCAGCCCCAAAAAATAACATCGGTTAGTACCCACGGACCTTCATCAATATCGTGATATGGAATTTCTCTCAATATCCCGATATCCTTGAATTCAAGTTGTAAGCCTGCGGAGTCGTCTGACCATAGCCGCTGCCCCTTGACATCCAACCGATAATCGTCAAGGTTCTTAATTTTGATCCCGATCTTGGAGAAAATAAGTTGAAGCTCCGAAGAGTCCGAGTCCCTGCCTATTGCGGAAATAAATTCTTCAATGCTTGGGAAATTCATATTTTTCATCATATTTTTCATCACATGATTTATTTTGATAATTTTTATATTTTTTTTGTACTTATTCTATAATTTAGCAAGATCAGCCCTTGTAAAAACATGTCGGAGTATCCAGCTTGCCTAGGATCAGGAGATGCGAATTTATCTTCATCTTGCACAGATTTTTCTTTAAGCCATACATTATTCACGGGCAGAATGGTATTTATCTAAGCTGCTTGTCAGTCGATGATATGTATGCCAACCGCAATGTTTACTTTTTCAGCAAAATCTGAACATGGCAAAAATATTGGTTCAGCAGGTAGTCTTGCCAAAGCAATATTCATGAGGGGATGAACGTATGATTCAGGATTCTTAAGTCCCATCCATTCGCGGATTCGTAAAAAAGAAAGAATCTCATAAGGAAAGAGAGCTCGACTTTCTACATCGAATTCATTTACCTTACTATGTTCTGTATTCCGTGTTTGTTCGAGATGAAAATCAGCCATGGATGATACAAAATGCTGTACCATATTAAGGTCATCTGTTTTCCAGTTTTTCAGTACGTCTGTGTATGGGCTCATATTCTTTGGATGTGAATAAGAATCCAGTACTATTTTTTTTGAAAAGGCATCCGCACAGAGAAACATTACAAACCAAAAATGACGATATAATTCTCCACATCGATGATAAGGATTTCTGCGGAGATCAAGAAGTGGAGTATCGAGACCGGCAATTAATGTTTCCAATATAGAGTATACATCTTTTTTCCATCCGGCGATGATGGAAAGTGAAAGAGTTAATGCAGCATTTGTAAGTAGCACACCACAATTAATGCTTCTGTCAAGGCCACTACTTATGAGCGCCGCATTTGTTTCGAGCATTGCCTTCGCGTATTTCGCGGAGAGTCCAAGGTGAATTCCATGCATCAAATTTTGATTTAGCAGGGCGCTTTCATAGTGGACAAGGTGCCAATGACTCAAATGCTCAAAATTCATGCTAATCAATGCGATGGAGTTCTTGTCGTTAGTCGAGTCAAGAGAGTCGAAAAATGCTAAGGGATCGTCGTGGAATAGCTGTTGCGTAACCGCATCTTCCGAGTCCTGTCGCAGCCAAGTACCTACATGTTTCTGTATTTTGTCAAAAGTTTTTTTATTCATTATCTTAATCCAGTATTAATATTTCAGGATTAATATGATTCTCAATTGCCCGACGTATTGAGCCTGCATTTCTGCGAATTAAATAGGCTCGCATTATTCTTATTGGGGCAAACTCTAAGCCTTGTACCTTAGAATGGCCTGTAATGACAGGAACATTGAAATTTATGTTCTTCTGATCGTCGAGTGGAAGTACCCATTTTCCTCCATAGTTAGTACGAACAAATTCGCCCAAGTATCGCCCAAAAACAACGAGCAAGTGCGATACGTCGTCTTCGCTCATATTTACTGAAATTAGATCAAAGAGTTTTTCGAGTTTTTCTGGTATATCTGAAGAATATTTTAATGTAATTCCATTCTCTATGGCCTTGTCTTCCAGCCATTCCAGCTGGTCATCCATAGCGATCAGAAATTCATCAAATACTTCTTTTGCTTTGTTAATTTTTCTATTATTCATCAGTATCTATTTTGTCAAAAAGGATATATTGGAGCTTTGTGTTTTTGATTATGATTTGTGGAGAGTTATTTATCAATAATTCCATGTCGCATCAACCGTGCATAAGCTTGAGACGGGGCGCATAGACATAGAGCGCGCGATTAATCAGGGCGATATTATCGGGCGTGATGGCATGCCGCTCATCGACCACGATTTCCCGCTCATGCTCTAGCGCCTCGATGCGACCAGTGTTCGGTTCGGCCTTGTCTTCCTCGGCAAAAATCTCGCTAGTCAGATAGCCGATGTACTCAGCCAGCGTTTCCGTCGCGGTCTCCAAGCGAGCTGTTTCAGCAATCGGTGATAGGGGAGTATTCATGATGTGCTCTTTGTTGTGGGTTCTATGGTTTGTCAATTATGAGGTTTCAAATCTATCATTAAATATAAGGGAGAACAAGAGAAAGACTGTCTGTATTCCGAATAATGACAGATAATTTATAGCTTTAAGTATTTGTTATATGGGTTTTTAGGTGTTTATTCTGTATTTTTTAGCAGATTTGCTTTCTTATTGATGATCAAGGCAAGAAATGAAGAAAATGACAGAATATATTATATACAGTATGAAAAGAAAAGATGTTGTTGGAAACCATTCAAAAAGTGGTTTTTCCCATAGTTCAGGCGGAATCTGATTCCTGACCGATTGCAGAAGAGAATTCTTCAATGTCTGGGAAATTAATATTTTTCATAAGATTATTTAGAAAAAATTCTTTTCTTTTTATCATTACTTTGTGCAGATGTTTTGCTTTTTCAATCTGTCCAGCCGATCTGCATAAAACTGTTATCCATACGAATCTGACTGTGAAAAATCATACCCAAGTTTAGGTTCGGGAATCGTATCCCAAGAGGCAGGAAGTTATGTTCTGCTTCCCAAGCTTTTCTTACTGAAATTGCTGAAAATATTATCTTTTTATGCTTTCCTATAGTTTTCCAAGGTCTACTCCTGCAAAAGGAAATGTAGGGGTGTCCAGTTCACGTAGGATCAGGAGGTGGGGATCAATCTTTACCCGCCGGAGATTTTTAATTGATGGGCTCCCGCCAAGTACAAGGGCAGGTTCAAAACCATACATCTCATCCGATGCCAATGGTCCATATTTTTTTACAGCACGGTCAAAGAGGAGTTTCCTGTTGATATCATGGTAATCAAAATCTTCAGGCTCGCTAGGTCCGAATAAGGATTGAATAGTTATATCTTGTTTTTCCAATGCTTTCGTTTTTAGCCTATTCTTTAGAGCTTGTATTTCGTTATGAATGCAAGTCAGAGTAACACTCCGTCCCGTTTTTTCACCGCATAAATAAAGATTTCCAAATGCGGATCTGGCAATGACATGAAAGTTATCAAAATTTTCAAAAGGTGTCCCCTCCAACCATACGTCCTTAATGTGTTCATAGTCATCAGGGTTAACAGTCCATAATCTACCATTGCCATATCCGGCCCATCCTTCTTCACGCCAATAGGTCATTAGAATGGGAGGAAGTATTCCTTCCCATTTAATAAAGCTTGATTCTGGAACTTGAATTCGGTGGGTAGCTTCTCCATTACATTCTATGAATAAAGCAAAATCTGCATCTCTCATTTGTATTTTGTTATAATGTTTGGTAGTAATGACGATTCAAATCTATCATTAAATGTCATGAGAGGCAAGAGAAAGGCTGGCTGTATTCCGAATAATGACAGACTAATTGGAAGAATAAGTGGCTAAGTGGGGGCTCTGTTAGTGGGGGGCTGCTGTTTTTAGCAAATTTGCTTTCTCCGATCTTCCGGATGATGATCATGGCAAGAATGGAGAAAGCAGTATCATATATAAAGGAGCTTTTACAGTTTCACTGCATTAATCATCTCCCTTTTTCCCGGAGGTCCCTGCTTCTTTTCCACCTCAAAGTTGAGTTCCTGAAGAATTCTTCTTACACTCCCTTTGGAAGAGTAGGTTGTTAATAATCCGTTAATGGCCATTTTGTCCGATACGAGTTCAAATAATGGTTTTTCCCAAAGATCAGGCTGTACTCTTGCGCCAAAACAGTCGAAGTAAACAAGGTTGATTTTAGGCAGATCAATGTTCTTTAGGTCGAAAAAATCACATTCTATCTTTTTTAGATTGAATCCACTAATGATTTCCACTGGTTTTTCCCAATCTGCCAGATGAATTTTCTGATAAATATTCTTAAACTCTGGGTTATCAAAATGTTCAAAATAAGCCAAATCGTTTATTTCGGATTCATTTATGGGGTGTTTTTCAAGCGAAAAATAATTGATGACATGATTTTTGTCAGTTTTTAAATATTCATTAATTGTTACTAAAACATTCAAACCTGTTCCAAAACCGAGTTCTAAAATATTAATTTCGCAATCATTTATTAAGTTTAATCCATTTTTGATAAACACGTGTTCTGCTTCCTGAAGCGCTCCGTGGTGAGAATGGTAGTTTTCGTTTAAATCATTGATAAACAATGTTTTACTTCCGTCGTTTGTGGTCTTAATCTCTCTTTTCAAGCTATTTTTTTGTCAAATTTACTCTAAAATTTTTATATTTAGAAAATTATGTTAAATTTGTAGAACATCGTAAAAATTTTAAAAAATGATAATTCAAAAAACTGAAAACTCCAGAATTTCTACATTTGACCCAAACAATTTTTCATTTGGTGGTACTTTTATTGATCATATGATTATATGCGAGTATGAAGATGGGAAATGGGGAGATGTGAAATTAGTTCCTTACGGTCCCATTCCATTTACACCTGCCATGATGGGGGTAAACTATGGACAAGCTTGTTTTGAAGGCATGAAAGCTTATAAAGACAAAGACGGGCAGGTTTTACTTTTCAGGCCTGAAAAGAATTTTGAACGTATCAATAAATCAGCAAAGCGTCTTGCTATGCCTGAAGTGACAGAAGAAATGTTTTTAGACGGATTAAAAGCATTAGTAGATATTGATAGAGCGTGGATTCCTCAGGGAGAAGGAATGTCTTTATATATCAGACCATTGATTTTTGCTACAGAGGAAGCTTTGAAAGCAAGAGTTTCTAATAAATATATGTTTGCTATTGTAGCAACACCAGCGAAAAGCTACTACTCAGAACCAGTTTCTGTTAAAATTTCTGACCACTACTCAAGAGCAGCAAACGGTGGAGTAGGTTCTGCTAAAGCAGCAGGAAACTATGCCGCTTCTTTCTACCCAACACAGTTGGCTATTGAAGAAGGTTACGAGCAAATCATCTGGACTGATGATGCTACACACGAGTATTTCGAAGAGAGTGGTACTATGAACGTGTTTGTAAGAATCAATGATACCATCTATACGCCGCCAACTTCTGAGAAGATCCTTGACGGAGTTACAAGAGACAGTTTCATCCAACTGGCTAAGAAGAGAGGGATTGAAGTAAAAGTGGAACCTATTGCTGTAAAAACAGTAATTGAAGCTTTGAAAGAAGGTGCTCTTAAAGAAGTATGGGGAGTAGGTACTGCAGTAGTAACCACGCAGTTTCAGGCGTTAGGATACCAAGGTGAGAAACTTGAGCTTCCAAGACTTTCTGATGAAGAGAGCTATGCAGCGACCCTTAAGAAAGACTTGGTAGATTTACAGAACAATCTTTCTGAAGATCCATTCGGATGGAGAGTTGTAGTAAACCACGTTTTGGAAACAGTTTAATCATTAACTGAACAAAATCATATAGAAGCCGGAGTTTTTCCGGCCTTTTTTATAAAAACTCAATGATCATAAGCCAGCGCGGTTTTTCCCGGAAAACGGAATTGACCAAACGTTTCAGTAATTACAGTATAAAAAAGCTGCGATGTATATTCAAGACTGAAATTTTTAAACTAACTTGCAGTGATCGTTATATTGAAATTGACCGATTTATATATTTCTTCTTCAAGTTTTGTAATTGATTCATGAAATGTGTATTTTCGCAAAAGTTTATGAAAAAATTACTCTTCATATCAGCCATAAGTCTGTTGAGCTGTAACAGAAATACCCAGACGGCCCATCCTCCGGTAGGAGGTGTTTTAAGCCAAAAAGATCTGGATGTTTCTAAAAACAGGATGAAAAATCTGAACAGCATAGAAAGAGGCCAGATTCAGGATTGGATTGGTGGTCAGTCTGTGAAGTATTATCCTACACAGCTTAATTACTGGGTGACAGTACAAGGTTATGATCAGAGAGAAAGGAGAGCAGATAACAGTCTGATTTCTTACTCATATGATATTTATGATTTTGATGAAACCAAAATCTACGACCAGCCTATTGAAAGAAGAGAAGCCAAGTTTGGCCATTTTGATGAACTGAAAGCGGTGGAAAATGCTTTGCGTTTTATACATGATGGAGAGGAAGTAACGCTTTTGGTGCCGTCTTCTTTGGCTTACGGAACTTTCGGAGACGAAAAGAAAATAGATAACGACATCCCATTAATCATAAAATTAAAAGCTTTATAATACATGAATTTGTTTAACAAGAATATAATTCTGGCAGCGGCAAGTATTTCGCTGATGAGTTGTACCCCAATTTATAAAAAAATGAACGTAGACAAAGAAACTTACGAAGGTCTTAATGACGGACTTTATGCTAATCTTCAAACCACAAAAGGGAACATGATTGTGAAGCTTGAAGACAAGAAAGCACCAGTAACTGTAGCCAACTTTATCGGTCTTGCAGAAGGAAAAATCGATAACAAAGCTAAGGCTAAAGGAGTTCCTTACTATGACGGAACTATTTTCCACAGAGTAATCAAAGATTTCATGATTCAGGGAGGTGACCCTCAGGGAACTGGAATGGGAGACCCAGGATATAAATTCGAGGATGAAAGAAATGACCTTAAACATACAGGAAAAGGAATTCTTTCTATGGCGAACTCCGGACCTAATACTAACGGTTCTCAGTTTTTCATCACAGAAGTAGCTACTCCATGGTTAGACGGAAGACACACAATCTTTGGAAAAGTAGTAAAAGGAACTGAAGTGATTGACACTATTGCCAATGTAGAAAAAGGAGCTCAGGATAAGCCTAAAACTGATATCGTTTTGGAGAAAGTTTCTGTGTTCGGAAAAGGTGATGAGTACAAGCATTATGATGCAGCAAAGACTTTCAACGAAGGAAAATCTAAAATTGCAGAAAACAATAAAGCTTTCATCGCTAAAGAAGAAGCTGAAAAAAAGAAAAAAGAAGAAGAATTCAAAGCAAACCAGGAGAAATTAGTTGAAAATCTAAAAGCTGGTATGCAGAAAACCGAATCAGGTCTTTACTATAAAATTACAAAAACAGCTGAGGGTAAAGCTCCAAAAGCTGGTGATAACGTATCTGTACACTATGCAGGTAAGTTAGTAGACGGAACTGAGTTCGATTCTTCATTCAAGAGAAATGAGCCAATCGATATTCCAATCGGAATGGGGAGAGTAATCAAGGGATGGGATGAAGGTATCCTGTTGTTAAAAGAAGGTGAAACTGCTACATTATTGATCCCGCCAGCAATGGGTTACGGAGAAAGAGGAGCAGGAGGAGTGATCCCGCCAAACTCTTGGTTAGTTTTCGATGTTGAGCTTGTAAAAGTAAAATAATTGAATCTTTTTTAAGATATATAACCGCCCCGCAAGGGGTGGTTTTTTTGTAGATAATTTTAATGCTAAGGATATAGAGATGAGAATAAAATTAATGGTATTAGTGATTTCACTTTTTTCAGTTTTATCTTTTGGTCAGACTAAGGAAATAGATTATGAATCGGGAATAAAAAAAGAGTTTACCTCTTTTTTTGAAAGTATAAAAGACAAGAATATTGAAAATGCTGTCAATTTCATTTATTCCAAATATTTGAATCTGATAGGTAGAGATCAAATGATTAAAGTTTTAACCCTGAGTTATAATAATCCCGCTTTTATAATTGATATTCAGGATTTTAAAATAGATAATATTGAAGCTCCTCAGTTAATTGAAGGAGAATATTTTTCAATAACAAATTATTCTTTTAAAATGCAGTTTAAAGTGGATTGGAAAGTTATTCATAATCCGGAACTCGTAAAGGAAAAAATAAATGGCACATTAGTATCCAAATATGGAAAAGAAAATGTTGCGAATTTCAATAATGGAGATTATTATATGGTAGATGCCCATATGAAAGCCTGCGCTGTTTCAAAGGACGAAAAAAAATGGAAATTTCTGATTCTTGAAGAAAATTATAAACCTGTGCTTAAAGGGATTTTACCACAAAAAATTCTTGACAAATTTTAGAGATCACTATTGGAAAATATTCTGAAAATTCAGCCTTTTTATTTTGTATTGAAGTATCGTGGAAATACGGATTTCTGTAAATGGAATTTATTTCTATCTTTATGAATCACCTAAAAACAAAAAAAAAAATATGTTCGATCTAAATTATGATTTGATAAAACAGGAAATTGAATCTCAAACCTGTAAAGAACATGGGCTGCATCCTGAATTTGTAAAAACAGATGAAGGATTTGGAATAAAAGCCTGTTGTGATCCATTCAGGGTAGAATTAGTAGAAAAGTCTGAAAAAATGGTTGAGGAAGAAACGAAAAAATTCCTTGATAAAATGATGAAAGATATATTTAATGAGTAAGATAGTCTGATTAAAACTAAAAAAACCGCCCCAAAAGGGCGGTTTTTCAGTAAAAGAAAGATTAAAAGTTATATGTTTCTGCTCGATCTCTTCTTCATACTTGTTCCGGCTAAGGAACTGATGAATACAAGGCCAAAGCCAATATAAGCGGCAAAAGCCGTCAGATATATTATTAAGCTGTTAAAGCTTGGTTTTGAGGTGTATACTAACACTGAAAAGGCAGCAAAACTCAACACCAATAACAGGCTCCAGATATGCATTTTTGCAGCGTCTTCATTTCTCTTAAAAATCATTTCAAAAAAGTCTCTCATCATTACAACATTTTAAGGGTTATACATTAATTAATAGTATAAAGCAACGCAGTCATTACGGTAAAAAGAATGATATATTCTCTTACTGGGCTAAGGTTCGCGATGGCTTTGCCATTTATACAAATATTATTACACCGGATCAAAAATCCGGAATAGATAATCAATTTTTAGAATCACTGCTGCGTGATTCGAGGGTGATGACACCAGTCAGATACGGGGCATAAAACTGCTGTGAAAAATCAACGGGAGGGTTAATTTTTCACGTTCCCGTATCTTTTACGGCATCGTAGAAAAAAAAGGATTCATATACATCAATATGAATTTGAATCAGTGGAAAACTGAAAATCCACAGAAAACCTTTTTTCTCATCCTTAGTGTTTTTTTAATTTTTTCTCAAAAAAGTAGATGCCAATATCATGCCAAAGTGATATTTCTTCGGTTAACACTTTGTTTTTAAGACTTGTAGGGTCTTGTTTTTAGTGTCAATTTCGTTTTATTTCCTTAAACAAAGAAAAATTCTCTAATTTTAAGGGCTAATAATCTGAAACGAAGAAAATATTACGGCAGTTTTTTTTGTAATTTAAAATACTTTATAGGACCTTTTTTAAAATGAATCTCGAAAGCTTAAGGAATAGTATACAGGATTGTATTGCCAATCTTCTTTACCTTGCTGAAATTAATTGCTGGAATACAATTTCACCCAATTTACTTTTTATTCTGTCTGATTTTAATGAATTTGAAGGAACAAATTCTTTTGAAATGACATGGTCCAGAAATAGGGTAAACAATTCCAAAACGGGTTTTACATTGGATAAAGCATTAGAAATTTTACATAAAGAAGTAAATGATCTGTATGATGTAAATCTTTATATTTTCCGGACAAGTAAAAAAGAAACTATAGTTGAAATACAATATTATAGAACATCAAATTTTGATGATGATTATTTTGCTTTGGTAAAAGATAATCCTCCCATGTTTCATTCTAAAATTTCATTGCCGCCTTATGCACCGAAAGGAGGAAAATTTGATATCAACTGGGAATCTGGTGGAGGAATAGATCATTTGTGGAAAAGCTTGTTGCAACGATATGGCTGAAAAGAACAATTAAGTAAGAATCTGCGTCAAAAAAAGAGTCCATAAAACATTTATGAACTCTTGTAAATATAACTGATAATCTGTTACCAATTCTTGTCAATCATATAAATAATCTGTGTGAGGGCAGTAGCTCCTAGTAAAAGTTCTCTCCTGTTCACTTTTTCAAAAGTATCTTCTTCTGTATGATGAATATCAAAATAACGCTGTGAGTCCGGCATTAATTCTGCTGCGGGAATTCCCATATCGTGAAGTGGGTAAAGGTCTGTTCCGGAGAACCTTTCTTCAAAGTTATAAACCCCATATGGCAGGAACAATTTTGACCAACTTTTGATCTGGTTTCTTCTGGTATCATCCATATCGAGTGCTATTCCTCTTGGGGCAAAACCTCCTGCATCGGTTTCTATGGCAAAAAGATGTTTTTCGTTATTTTCTTTTACTGTTTTACCATATTGTATTCCGCCTTTTACTCCATTTTCTTCATTGGCAAAGCAAACGACTCTTATAGTATGGTTATTTTGTATTCCCAACTTTTTAAAGGTTCTCAGAACTTCGATGCTCTGCACAATTCCGGCGCCGTCATCATGAGCTCCTTCACCTACATCCCATGAATCAAGATGTCCTCCGACTACAATGACACTCTGATCCTTCTTACCGGTAATTTCACCGATAACGGAGTGGGAGAGTTTCTCACCTTGCATTCCACAGTTGGAATTAAGCTTGGCCGTGATTTTCTGGCTTTTTAATAAAACTTCGAGCTCATCTGCTGTGGTACTTCCTATAGCAACAGCAGGTATTTTAGAAACTTTCTCATCATAACGCATGGCTCCGGTGTGAGGAACATCATCAAAAGCTGAAGAAAGAGATCTTACGATGGCAAATTTCCCTCCTTTTTTTGCAGTTAAAGAGGCTGCTGTAGTTCTGTATTTGGCAGCATCACTATATCCTTTGAATGTTTCTATAAAAGACTGACTGAAAGGGTAGTTGAAAAATACAATTTTGTCTTTTACCTTTTCAGCAGGAAGTTTGTCATACTCTT
The DNA here is from genome assembly GCF_021869765.1 of Chryseobacterium sp. MEBOG06. Lineage (NCBI taxonomy): Bacteria > Pseudomonadati > Bacteroidota > Flavobacteriia > Flavobacteriales > Weeksellaceae > Chryseobacterium > Chryseobacterium sp. MEBOG06. The sequence goes on from NZ_CP084580.1 coordinate 2,070,162, forward strand.
CCATAGACTTCACCATGATCATCTCTCCGGAAACATCTTTTCCGCCCGTTCCCTCAGAATTTCCCAGTGACAGCATTTTAAGGCTTTTCCACCTGCCATTTGAGGTTTTGATAAGTAAGGACTCTTTACCCCTTACCCAAACCGGAATCATGACTTCCTGTAGCCATACTTTATCGGCTCCTGCATCACGGAGCTTCTGTTCTGCCCATTTTACGGATTTTTCGTACGCTTCCGATCCACTTAGGCGGTGTCCTATATTTTTGGTAAGCTCTCTGAGTTCGTTATAACCTTTACCGTTATTTAAAATCTCTGTGGAGATTTTGTTAAACTGTATAGAGTCTTCTTTGGTCTGCCCAAAAGCAGCCATTCCAAAAAGTAATAGTGAAGTTCCTAGTATCTTTTTCATTGTTATCAATTTTTAGCAATTATTAAATAAATTGTGTTCTAATTATAGAACTAGTTGACAGTCCTTTTTTGTCGACTTTTTCGAAAGTAATTCTTCTCCTGTCCGGTAGATATCAAAATAACGTTCAGGATGGAGTCCAGTATTCGATGTAAATTCATGCCCATCTTTAGAAGCGAACTGTGTCTGATCCGGCATCACGGAGTTTTTGGTTACCAGTTTTTATCAACCATAAGAATCATTTGTGTCATGGCAACTGCCCCGAGAAGAAGCTCTCTCTTGTTTACTTTATCAAAAGTATCCTGTTCGGAGTGATGGTAGTCAAAATATCTTTGGGTATCTACAACAAGCTCTGCTAAAGGAATATCCAGTTTTTTTAAAGGTGAAATATCCTGAATTGCTTCTGTCTGGTCGAAATCATAAACCCCATAAGGAAGAAAGTATTCTTTCCAGGGATAGATTAACCTTCTTCTCTGAGAAGACATATCCAAAGAAAATCCGCGCGGAGAATAGCCTCCCGCATCTGTCCCTAAGGCAAATACATGTTTTTCTTCTTTCTTCTTCACATAAGCAGCGTACATTTCACGGCCTTGCCCTCCATTTTCGCTGTTTGCGTACAAGACCACCCTGATCGTGTGATTATTTTCATAGCCAAGCGCCTTTAATGTTCTTAAAACTTCGATACATTGAGCAACACCCGTTCCGTCATCAATAGCTCCTTCACCAAAATCCCATGAATCAAGCTGGGCTCCCAGGACAATCACTTTAGAGTCTTTTTTACCCTGAATTTCAGCAATAATATTTGGATTGGTAGTATCACCTTTAGACTCAGCAGTCATGTTGATTTTAGCCATGACCTTTTGTTTTTTTATTGTTTTTTCCAATTCATCTGCAGATCTTACACCAATTGATAAAGCAGGAATTTTAATTTTATCATCCGGTTCATAGTAAATCATTTTGGCATGAGGAGTATCGTCAGAAGCTGTTGTCAATGATCTTATAATTAATGCTTTTGCACCTGTTTTAGCAATAACGGAGGCGGAAATTAATTTTGATTTTGCAGTCAGTAAATAAGAATCACTTGTATTGATGATTTTTGGATCTATAGGAACGTTTACGAAGACTATTTTGTCTTTTAACTGGCCTAATGACATTGCATTAAGCTCTGATGTGGAATTAATTAAAACAATTTCACCCAGGAGGTCTTTTCCGCCTGTTCCTTGAGAGTTGCCGAAAGAAAGCATTCTGATGTTTTTCCAGTCGCCATTTTCTGCTTTTATCTGAAGAGATTCTCTTCCTCTTATCCATACAGGAGCTTTGGCTTCCTGTCTCCAGATCATATTAATCCCAATTTCCTTGAATTTTTTTTCTGCCCATTCTGCTGCCTTTGTATAACCGGAAGTTGCGCTGAAACGCGACCCGATACCTTTCGTAAGTTCTCCAAGATTATCGTAAGCTTTACCATTGGTCATGATCTCGTCTGAGATCTTTTTGAATTCATCGTGATAATTTAATTTTACAGGAATAGCTGTTTTGCTGACAGGCTTTTTCTGAGGCTTTTTTTGAGAAAATAAAAATCCACTCAAAAAGAGTGGAAGTATAATGAATATTTTTTTCATTTTTTATTTACTTTTTTCCGATGTTAAAAGTAAGGAAAAAACGTGAATTTATTAAGGTTTCATATCATACATTAACAGAGCCGTAATTAATTTGGGTTCGATAAATGTACATTTTGGAGGCATACTCAGTTTTAAATCTGAAATTTTAATCATATCATTAAAACTCACCGGATATACTCCAAATCCTACCTTTCCTTCCCCACTGTCAATTTTTTCCTTTAAAATATTGATTCCATTGATGTTGGACGTTCCCTTTACATAAGAGATTTGATCAGAGCTGTCCGGATCTTCAATTTTTAAAATATTTTTGAAAATGTATTTGTCTAAAAGATGATGGTCCAGATTGTCCAGAGACATTTCTTTAGAACGAAGGTCGTGTTTTACGTGAAGAGAGTAGAACTTACCATCCATATACATAGACATATGGAATTTCTGAGAAGGGTAGTATGGGGTTTCTCCTTTTTCGTGGATCAGGAAATACTTATCCAGTTCCTTCAGGAAATCTTCTTTGGAGACACCATTCAGATCATGTAAAATCCTGTTGTAATCATGGATTTTAATAGACTGGTTGGAAACAATGAAGCTGTAGACAAAGTTGTAAAGTTCTGTACCGTTATGTCTTTTGTTTTTTTCTTTATGGCGTTTTGCATTCAGTGCGGTAGAACCAATTCTATGGTGTCCGTCAGCAATATAAAAAGAATCAATCTGATCAATCACTTCTTTGAACTGCTGAAGCTTCAGGCGGTTGTCTATTCGCCAGATTTTATGTCGGATTCCAATAGAATCTACATGATTAAAGATAGGGACATTTTTTTCTTCATGGTTCATCAGCAACTCAATTTTTGAGTTGGCAGGGTAGGTAAGCAATACAGGTTCTGCCTGCAGGTTTACTTTTTCAAGGTAATGAGCCAGTTTTTCTTTTTTCTGAGGAATGGTACTCTCATGTCTTTTGATTTTTCCACTCCAGAAATCTTCGATACTTGCTAATCCGAGAAGCCCTCTGAAAACCTGTTTGTTGGGATAGATCTGTTCATAAAGATAGTAGGCAGAATTGTCCTGGACCAATTTCTTTTCGTCCAGAAGCTCTTCAAATGTAGAACGGATCTTTCTAAGGTTCCGGTCAATATCTTTAGACTTACTTACAACATAGGGTTTAATCATATTGATGTAAGTATTTTCAACTTGAGCTTTCTCTGCAATCTCTTCCTGGGTGAAATTATCCAGAGGATGGGTAGGGAAAGTACTCTCGATGTCTCTATGAGGTCTTATTCCACGGAAAGGTTTAAAAACAGGCATATTTATCTTATAGTTTCTTTTTGTAGCTTAATAATTTGTTCTGCAAGTTCGACACCGATTTTCTCTTGCGCATCTACCGTATTTCCACCTATGTGAGGGGAAAGTGATAATGCAGGGTTCATTAATAAAGGCAGTTCCGGGCTGGGTTCATTTTCAAAAACATCCAACGCGGCTCCTGCTACTTTTCCTGATTCGATAAAATCAATCAGTGTCACTTCGTTGATCACTCCGCCTCTTGCCGTGTTTACAATATAAACGCCATCTTTCATTTTTTCAAACTGAGGAGTGTCTATAATATACTCATTCGTTTTTGGCGTGTTGATCGTGATGAAGTCTGCATTTTTAAGGAATGCATCCATATCATTGGTGGAAGTAATTTCGAAGTCTACTGACTGACCGTCAAAGAAATTCAGACTAAGAATTTCTGTTTTAGGTTTTCTTGTCAGGACCTGTATTTTCATTCCAAGAGCAATTCCTATTTTTACAACTTCCTGGCCAATGCTTCCAAAGCCTATTACTCCTAATGTTTTTCCTGAAAGTTCATACGCATTACTGAATGACTTTTTCATGGCATTGAAGTGTGTTTCTCCTTCCAGAGGCATCAGTCTGTTCGATTCATGAAGGAATCTTGCCAGTGAAATGAAATGCCCGAATACCAACTCTGCTACCGATTTTGATGATGCAGTAGGGGTATTGATTATTTTGATTCCTTTGCTTTTTGCATATTCAACATCAATGTTATCCATCCCGATGCCTCCTCTTCCTATTATTTTAAGGTTTGGGCATGCATCTATCAGATCTTGTCTCACTTTCGTTGCGCTTCTTACCAAAAGAACGTCCACCTCATTATCGTTGATAAAATTAATAACGTGATCTTGGGCCACTCTATTGTCCAGAATTTCAATTCCTGCTTCTTTTAAAGCGAGCTGTCCTGCTTTTGAGATTCCATCGTTTGCTAAAACTTTCATGTGTTATTTTATTATAGATGTTAGATTTAAGATGTCAGAAGTCAGACTTTTAGGTCTGTTCTCTGCTATCTGTTTGTCTGAGATCTTTTTTTTCAGTCGCCTAATATAAGCTATTTTATTGACTTCATTACATCCACCAACACTTGCACGCTTTCAATTGGCAGGGCATTGTATAAGCTGGCTCTGTATCCGCCTAAGCTTCTGTGTCCGTTTAATCCGCTGATACCAGCTGCTTTCCATGCGTTGTCAAATTCTTCTTTTTTGCTGTCATCTGTTATTTTGAAAGAAACATTCATTAATGAACGATCTTCTTTTACGCAGAATGTCTCGAACAGAGGGTTAGTGTCAATTTCATCATATAGAAGTTTTGCTTTTGCTTCGTTTCTTTGTTCTGCTGCAGCAATTCCACCATTGTTTTCAAGATATTGAAGCGTCAGTAGTGATGCATATATCGGGAATACCGGCGGCGTATTGTACATAGATTCTTTAGAGATATGCTGAGAATAGTCCAGCATAGACAGCATATTTTCTCTTCCTGTTTTCCCAAGAATTTCTTTTTTGATCACCACTAAAGTAACTCCTGCAGGTCCCATGTTTTTCTGAGCTCCCGCGTAGATAAGATCAAATTTAGAAAAATCAAGCTGTCTGGAGAAGATATCGGAACTCATGTCACATACCATCAGTGTATTTACTTCAGGAAAAGTTTTTATCTGAGTTCCATAAATAGTATTGTTAGATGTACAGTGAAAATAATCGTATTCTGAACCAACTGTATATCCTTTAGGAATAAAAGAATAATTTTCTTCCTTGGAAGAGCCTACTACATCTACTGTGCCTAGTTTTTTGGCTTCTTTGATAGCCCCTGCAGCCCAGGTGCCTGTATCCAGATAAGCTGCTTTTCCACCTACTTTCATCAGGTTGTAAGGAACCATAGCAAACTGCATGCTCGCCCCGCTTCCTAAATAAAGTACCTCATAATCATCACCAAGATTCATCAATCTTTTGACAATTGCACGCGCTTCGTCCATTACTGCGACGAAATCCTTACTTCTGTGAGAAATTTCAAGAAGAGATAGTCCGATACCATTAAAATCTAAAATAGCCTGAGCTGATTTTTCAAATACTTCTTGTGGTAAAATACATGGTCCTGCGCTGAAGTTGTGCTTTTTGTTCATATTTTTATTTTTTGGTTGCTGTCAGAATTTTTTTTATTCCTTTAGCTTTATTTGTGGTTTCCTATTGGGTTTACCTAGTTTTTGGTTAAAAAAAGCCGTCTCAAAAAGATGAGACGGAGTCTTTTATTCGCCGTGTAAGAATGCTTTTTTGTTAAGCAGTGCTTCTTCAGATTCTACATGATCCTCATCAGGTACGCAGCAGTCTACCGGACATACAGCAGCACATTGAGGCTCCTCATGGAATCCTTTACATTCCGTACATTTATCTGTTACAATGAAATAAACATCATCACTTACAGGTTCCTGCGGTGCATCAGCATCTACAGTAAGTCCTGAAGGCATTGTTATTGTACCTTGAAGAGTGGTACCTTCCGAAGCTTTCCAGTCTACGGCTCCTTCATATATTGCATTGTTTGGGCATTCCGGTTCACAGGCTCCACAATTAATGCATTCATCAGTTATTTTAATAGCCATCGCTAATTTTTTTTAAATTTGCACAAAATTACAAAATATTCCCCAATTTTAAAGTAATTATGAATATCGAAAATCAAGTTTTAGGACTTATTAAATTAAGTGATTATATAAAAGCGTTTTTAGCGAAAAAAACGGAGAACTACAATGAAGATGATCTCAATATTGAATTATTGTTGAACAGATCTAAAATTGAGAATCAATGGTTTACGATTGATAATCAGAAATTTGCCTTACAGCAGTGGGCTGATCTTCTTACTGAAGAGAATATTAAAAACTGGCTTGAAAATTATTCCATCTCTAAAATTTCAAAGAGAGTAGGGCTGATTTTGGCTGGAAATATTCCTTTGGTAGGATTTCACGATGTGCTGTCTGTAGTTTTAAGCAATCATATTCCTGTGATTAAACTGTCTTCTAAGGATAAACTGTTGATTCCTTTTCTGTTAAATAAATGGAAAGAATTTTCTGATGGACAGGTTCAGTTTGAATTTGTAGAAAAATTGGAGAATTTTGATGCTGTTATAGCAACAGGAAGTAATAATACAGCCAGATATCTGGAGTATTATTTTAAAAATCACTTAAGTGTTATCCGTAAAAACAGAACTTCAGTTGCGGTTTTGAAAGGTGATGAAACGCCCGAAGAATTAGAGCTTTTGGCTAACGATATTTTCCAGTATTTCGGATTAGGATGCAGGAATGTGACGAGAATTTTTATTCCAAAAGATTTTGTTATTGACAGGCTGTTTGAAAGTTTCATAGGATTCCAGGATATTATTAATCATAATAAATATGCTAACAATTATGATTATAACAGAGCTGTATATCTTCTGAATCAGGATAAATTCTGGGATAATAACTTTGTGATGCTTAAAGAAGATGATAAACTTTTCAGTCCTCTTTCTGTGATCAATTTCAGCAGATATGAATCTCTGGATGACGTTAAAAACTTTATTGCTGAAAATGAAGAGGGTATTCAGTGTGTGGTGGCGAAAAACGATCTGGGACTTGACTCTATTTCATTTGGTGAAGCTCAAAATCCGGGTCTTGATACCTATGCGGATAATGTGGATACGATGAAGTTTTTAGAATTGGTCTGATTTTCGTATCTTCCATCCATTATTTCACCGAATAACAAAATGGATCATATGAAAAGATTATTTCTGGGCCTTGCTATCATGGGCGGACAGATTGTGTTTGCACAGAAAGTAGTTGACCTGAAGGTTGAGAACAATCAATCAAAAGAGCAGCCTGCTGTTATAAGTAAAGAAAAGGTCAACATTTATAGTGATAATTTCTTTAAATTTATGAATGCAGTGCAGTCTTCTGACCGTAAAACTGTAGATAAATTACTTTCCGAGAAAGTAAAAGAAGTGGTCACGGATGATGTTCTTAAAAAAGTAAAAAACGGTATTGATCCTGATAAAAAACTCGAAGTTTTGAAAGTTGGATATTATATGACAATGGATGGCTCCAGTTATCCTGATATCAAATATAAATATGCCGGAGATCCATCGCCAAAAGAAGTCGTAAGTGCTGTTTTTGAAGATGATGGGAAAATCCTTGGGGTAATGCCCGCTAAAAAGGATCAGTAAAATTGAATTTCGATTTTTAACAAAAAAATATTAACTATGATGACAGATGTTTTAGTCGCTCATTCTTCGGAAGTAGAAAAAGCGAATTTTTACAAGAAGACGTATTTGCACGTTGCTTTATCGATTCTTGCATTTATTGGAGTTGAGGCTATTTTGCTGAAAACTGTTCCGGTGGAAATTATTGCCATGATGTTTGGACAGAGATACATATGGTTATTAATCATTGGTGTTTTCTGGCTGGCTTCTATTTTGGCTTCCAAATGGTCGCTTTCACAAAGCAAATCAACTCAATATCTTGGTTTAGGGTTTTACATCCTTTTAGAGGCTGTGATCTTTATGCCTCTTCTTTTTATTGCCACGAATATGACGGGAGGTACTAATGTGATCTTCCAGGCTGCAACTTTAACGGTTGCTATGTTTGCGGGAATTTCTGCAGTTGCTTTTACTTCTAAGAGAGATTTTTCTTTTTTAAGAAATATTATTGTGATTGGAGGATTTATTTCAATCGGACTGATTGTAGGAGGGATGATTTTTGGTTTCAATCTGGGATTATGGTTCTCTGTTGGAATGGTGATCCTTGCTTCGGCAACCATTTTATACCAAACAAGTAAATTAAAGGATTCCTTTGGTACAGAACAGTATGTAGGAGCAGCGCTGCAGCTTTTTGCATCTATTATGCTTTTGTTCTGGTATATTTTAAGCATTTTAATGAGCAGAAGAAACTAATTTCAGTTCTTTAATTAATATAGTCCCGGTGAAACTTTCATCGGGATTTTTGTTTACATCATCAATGCTTTAATCCCTGTTTTCAGAATAAAAATCTGAAAATAATATTTTAAATGAGACCTGAATCCTTATTTTATTAACGTCTGACGATAGGTTTAAAAACAGATGTTTCGAATTGCGGGTTGGTTATAAACACAGAGTTCTGTTTTAAGTTAGGAGAGAATTACCGAATAGAATTGCAGAACCCAAAAAATCCTGATGAGATCTCATCGGGATTTTAATTGGATATTCTTTGATAAATGCAATGCAATCACTGCTTCATATAGGCGTTGATGCGCTTTTTGAAGTTCTATTTCAGTAGAAATTGAATGAATTAGTTAAAGAATAAAATAAGTATAATTATGAGGGAAACCTCAGGTATTTTGTGTTTTTATGATCTTTGAAAATAGTAATTAATCAAAGAAAATATTATTTGTCAATAGACCCCAAAACCTTTTGTGCAAAAGAATTTAAAGCATCCTTTTCACTCATTCCGTTTTGTACGTTGGCATGAACTTCTAAAGCTCCGCAAATATTGGTGATTAATTCTCCTGCAACATTTAGGTCTTCTTCACTTGTTCCTCTGAATTCAGAGAAGCTTTCCAGAACTTCTAAAGTTTTCTCTAGATTCTCAGGAGTCTGATTCTGATAGAATTGTCTGATTACTGGTAATTTCATTATGATAACTCGTTAAAAAGGTTAATTAAACTTTCTGCCTGGTTAGACTGAACCTGGTTTACCAATTCACCGTTTTTAAATATGGCGAAAGTAGGTAAGTTATCTACTTTTGCAAGTTTTCTGCTTTCAGGAAGCTTTTCAGCATCTACATACAGGAATGGAATTGCTTCATTTTCTGCGGCCAGCTTTTTGAATTTAGGCTTCATGATTCTGCAGTTTCCGCACCATGTTGCACCATACTGAACAACTACTTTTTCGTTGTCGTTTACTATATTTTGTAATGTATCTTCGGTTAATTCTGTATACATAATCGTTATTTAAAAATTATTAATTCGGAAATGTGCTGATGTTTTATAGAGAAGAAAATGAGATAATCTTAGATAATCAGATGATGTATGTTCAAATTATCTCATTTTCAAATTAACACATTATATTAGTTCTTAGCTAGATATTCTGCTGTAGAAGTTCTGTCAGCTTTCATAGCGTCTTTTCCTTCTTCCCAGTTTGCCGGGCAAACTTCACCGTGCTTTTGAACGTGCGTGTAAGCGTCAATTAATCTTAAGAATTCTTTTACGTTTCTTCCAAGAGGCATATCGTTTACCGCTTCGTGGAAAATTTTTCCAGTTTCGTCAATAAGGTAAGTCGCTCTGTAAGTTACATTAGAACCAGTGAAAACTTCTTCTCCTTCTTCATTGTATTCAAAATCCTGATCTACGATTCCTAATGTATTAGCCAATTGTCTGTGGGTATCAGCTAAAAGTGGATAAGTAACTCCTTCAATACCTCCGTTGTCTTTCGGTGTGTTTAACCATGCGAAGTGTACTTCGTTTGTATCACAAGAAGCTCCAATTACTTTAGTGTTTCTTTTTTCGAATTCACCTAAAGCTTCCTGGAAAGCGTGAAGTTCAGTCGGGCAAACGAAAGTGAAATCTTTCGGGTACCAGAATAAAAGAACTTTTTGTTGGTTGTTTACTGCTTCATCAAGGATGTTGATTCTCAGATCATCACCCATTTCAGACATAGCATCAATTGTTAAATTCGGGAATTTTTTTCCTACTAAAGACATAATTTTCTGTTTTTATATTTAATTTTCTTAGGCAAAGATAGAAAGATTTATCTATCAAACAAATGAATATTGATAAATAAAATCTATAATTGTTTTTGATGTGTTGTTATATAAAAAAGCCCTGAAATCAGGGCTTTTGTTTATTTTAATAACCAAATACTTCAGTTAGATTGAGTTTTTTTACCTCACCTAATTTTTGCATATCAGCTTCATTTACTTTGTCTTGAGCGGCAACAAGACAATAGGTGTAATTTTTGCTTTTCATCTCTTTATCATGGAAGGCATTGATGTCTGCAAAAGATAGTTTAGGAGCCTGCTCATATACATTCTTTCTCATATCAAAATTATTACCAAGCTTTTGGGCTTTTAAATAAGAGAAAATAATACCATCCTGAGTAATTCTTTCGGAAGCGATTGTTTTTTTCAATCCACTCTTTGCTGTTTCAAATAATTGCTCAGATTTTGGGAGTGTGTTCAAAAGCTCATTCATCGCTGCGGTTGACTCGTTGAATTTATCAGCCTGAGTTCCTACATAGGCCATGATCATATCTTTATCTGTCTTCTTATTGGGAAGTGCAAAATAAGAATAAGTAGAGTAGGCTAATGCTTTAGACTCTCTGATTGTCTGGAAAACAATAGAACCCATTCCGCCTCCAAAGTAATTGTTGAACAGGCTTACAGTAGGCGTTATGGTAGGATTATACTGGTCAGAGTTTCTTACCCAGAAGATTTCAGCCTGCACCATGTCATAATGAGCAAATAGTACTTTGTTTTTATCTGTAGAGATCTGAGTAAAAGTCTTTGTTTTAGGAAGGTCTTTCAATGTTGCAGGAAGCTGGTGGATAGGTTTTAAAGATGCTACCGTTTCATTTCCTGATTTTGGTCCGTAATAAAGTATTTTATGCTTAAAATTAAATAAGTCATGAAGAACATTTACCAGGTCTTCCGCTTTCAAAGCATCCAGTTCCGCATCACTTAATACATTGTTGAATGGATTCTGTGCGCCATATTGTGCATAACTTCTAAGCCCTGCCATAATAGCTGCCTTGTTTTGTTTTGCATTGGCTCTGGCTTTCTTTAGTCTTGCTTTGTAAGCATCCAGGGCTTTCTGATCTATCTGGCAGTTTTTAATCAGATGTTCAAATAAAGCAATGGTCTGGTCAAAGTTTTCATTTAGCCCTTCTAAGGTCACATAAGTTTCTTCATTTCCAGCACTTACATTGAAGCTGGAAGCCAGTTTGTAGAATTCTTTACTTATTGCTTCAGAAGATTTGTCCTTAGTACCTAAATACTGAAGGTATTCTGCGGCCAGTGGAAGCATTTTGTTATTCCATTTTCCTGAATCAAAATAATAATACATTCTGAAAAGCGCATTGTCTGTGTTTTTCACAGAAAGAACATCTACTTCTCCCAGTTTATTTTTCGCAATATCTTTGTCATAGTTTAACCATGCCGGAGAAATAGCATTTTCAGGCATTTCATCGATCTTTTTTAGGAAAGGTGATTGGTCTTCTCTGTTTACAGAAACGGGAGTAATGGTAGGTTTGTCTACTTTTACGATGCTTTTATCTTCTCCTTTTCTTTTGTAGACAGCTACGTAATTATTATTCTGAAGATATTTGGACGCAAAATCCATGATGTCCTTTTTAGTAAGCTTGGAAATTTCGTCTACATATTCCAACATTGCTTTATGATCAACATCAGAAGTGAACTCATCCATCAGAATGCTTGCTCTTGATGAATACTTTTCATCTTTCTGGATAATGCTTTTCTTTTCGTTGTTGACAATAGACTGGATCAGATCATCAGAAAATTCTCCTTTTCTCAGTTTGTCTATTTCCTGAAGGAGAAGGTTTTTTACTTCATCCAAAGACTGCCCTTCTGTGGGCTTCCCTTGTAGAAGTAACACAGAATAGTCTTTTAAAGTATAGGGGAAAGCATAGGCGCCTAATAGTTTTTGTTTTTTTACAAGATCAAGGTCAATTAGCCCTGCCTGACCGTTAGTAAGCATATTTCCTACAAGATTCAATAACCTGGCATCTTTTGTAGAGGCTCCCGGAAATCTGAAGCCAAGCATTACGCTTTCAGGATTTGGACCTACAACCTCTTTTACAACAGGCGATGTGATAGGTTTTTCCTGACCCACCTTATATTCAGGAACAGGTTTGGATTTCATGTAAGAGAAAGATTTGTCGATTTTTGCAATCACTTCATCCGGGTTGAAATCTCCTGACATGATGATTCCCATATTGTTGGGAACATAATAGTTGTTGTAGTAATCTCTTATAGCATGAAGAGAAGGGTTCTTCAGATGCTCTATCGTTCCTATGGTTGTTTGCTTTCCATAATTGTTATTAGGGAAAAGACTGGCAAACATTGTGTCGTATACTTTGTCTCCATCATCGTCCAGAGTTCTGTTTTTCTCTTCATATACTGCTTCCAGCTCTGTGTGAAAAAGCCTGAGAACAGGCTCTCTGAATCTTTCTGCCTGTACAGCAAGGAATTTGTCTATAACATTGGCAGGGACATCTTCTGTGTAGACGGTCTGCTCAAAAGAAGTGAAAGCATTGGTTCCGTCTGCACCCATGCCTGCCATCATTTTGTCATATTCATTAGCAATCGCATATTGGGCAGCTTCTCCGGAAACTTTGTCAATTTCTTTATAGATTTCTTTCCTTTTAGCCTCGTCTTTGGTCTGATTGTATTTTTCATAAAGAGCATCAATCTTATCCAAAAGCGGCTTTTCTTTAGCCCAGTCTTTAGAACCAAACTGATTGGTACCTTTGAAAAGCATGTGTTCCAGATAATGGGCAAGGCCGGTATGATCTGCAGGATCTGTTTTGCTCCCCGCTTTTGTGGCAATATAAGTTTGAATTCTCGGATCCTTATTGGTAGGGCTTAAAATGACAGTCAGTCCGTTCTTTAAAGTATAATATCTTGCGGACGTTGGGTCATTGGTTACATACTTGTATTTGTAACCATTAGAAGTAGCTTCTTTCCATTGGAAATCCTGTCCAAAAGCATACCCTGCAAAACTTGCAGCGGCGATGCTTGTAGCGATTGTTAGTTTTTTAAACAAATTCATTGTTGTGGTGCTGTGTTTTATTTTTATTTAATTCTTAGTTGAATTGTTCTAATAATTCTTTTATTCTTTTCATTGCTTCTCTTAAATCTTCTTCAGAAGCAGCGTATGAAAATCTGATACATTCCGGGCTTCCGAAAGAAAATCCTCCTACACAACCTACGTGGGCATTTTCTAAAATGAACATCGCAAAGTCATCTGAATTATTGATTTGAGTTCCGTTTAAATTTTTACCGATATAATGTGAAATATCCGGGAAGAAGTAGAAAGCCGCTTTGGGAAGTAATACTTTGAATCCGGGAATCTCTTTAATCAGTTCATAAACCAGATCTCTTCTCTTTTTGAAAGCGTCAATCATGTATTTGTATTCAGATGGATCTGTTTTTAATGCAGTGATGGAGGCTCTCTGTGCTACAGTGTTGGCTCCGCTCGTCATTTGCCCCTGTACTTTTTCACATGCTTTTGCCAGCCATTCAGGGCATGCTGAATACCCGATTCTCCATCCTGTCATTGCAAAAGCTTTTGACATTCCGTTGATCACGGCAGTCTGCTCGTATACTTCAGGAAACTGTGCTATAGAAGTTGTCTTTGTTTCGTAATTGATATATTCATAGATCTCATCCGAGATGATCGTGATATTGGGGTATTTAGCAACCACTTTTGCAATAGACTTCAACTCTTCATAAGTATAATATCCTCCTGAAGGATTACATGGGGAACTGAAAAGTATGGCTTTGGTCTTATCTGTGATGGCTTCTTCCAGTTGTTCTGCCGTAACTTTAAAATCTGTTACATAAGATGTAGGAAGTATTACAGAATTTCCGCCCATCATTTTTACCATTTCGTCATAGCTTACCCAATAAGGAGCTGGAAGCAAAACTTCATCCCCGTCATTGATAATGGCTGCCAGAACATTGATAATGGCCTGCTTAGCACCATTGGAAACGCAGATCTGAGTAGGTTTATATTCTAATTGATTGTCTCTTTTTAGTTTATGGGCAATAGCCTCACGCAGTTCCAAAAATCCGGGAACAGGAGAGTAGTGGCTGTAATTTTCGTTGATGGCATCAAAAGCGGCCTGTTTGATATTGTCTGGAACATCGAAATCCGGCTCACCGAGAGTAAGGCTGATCACGTCTATTCCGCTGGCTTTCATTTCTCTGGCCTTGTTAGACATTACAAAAGTCTGTGAGTATCCTAATCTTTTTACTCTATCTGAAAGTTTATCCATGTATGCTTTTTTGATTTTTAACAAATATATAATAAAAACGTTTTGCGGGAGGAATAAAAAGAAAGCTACTTTGAAGATATTTATCAGGTTTCTATCAAATCACCGTATTTGGAATAATAATGATTTCTTTTGATTGTTTTAATTAATTTAATTCTATTTTAGCAAAAACTTAATCCATGAAGAAAGTACTCAAAACCATTTTTTTATTATCTATATCCCTTTTTTCAGCCCAGAATTACCGTTTTGTCTATGAATATAAAATGAAACCGGATATCACAAAAAAGGATTCTGTAGTTACCGACTATATGAATCTTGATTCTGACGGGAAAAAATCCTATTTTTATAATGCAGTGAAGTATGAAAGAGATTCTGTATATCGTCTGGACAGAAACTATTCAGCTCTGCTTAAAAATAAAAGCTACGATAGGAATCTGAATTATACCATTGAAAAAGAATATTCCGGTAAAAAACTGAATCTGTATGATAATTTTAAAGGCATCAATCTTGTGATTGAAGATCATGATATTCCCAAGTGGAAAGTACAAAAAGAATTTATAGAGATAAATGGTATGAACTGCCAGAAAGCAATAGCAGATTATAGAGGCAGAAAGTGGCAGGCGTGGTTCAGTAAAGATTATCCGATCAGTGATGGCCCATATAAATTCAGCGGTCTTCCGGGGCTTGTTGTAAAGGTGAATGATATTGAAAATAACCATTCATTCAGTTTGATTCAGGTTAAAAAAATAAAGTCAATGTTTGATCTTTTACCGAAAAGCAGCAAGAAAATGAAAGATGGCGAGTACAAAAAGCTTATCGCTGGTTATACTTTTGGTCCTGATGATATTGAAAGCCTTAATATGGACTCAAAAGCAGGAACAATGGGAATACAGTTGAAAGATGGCTACATCACCCGGTTTAATATGAATGAGCTTAAAAAGTCAGGCAAAGGAAATATAGACGCGGAAATGGCAAAACGCCTTATGAAGAGTAATAATCCTATTGAGCAAAATTAAACATAGAAAAGCCTGGGACAGCTTTATTTTTGAATATAACTACGGTTAAAATTTGAATAAAGCCAATAAAAACTTATTTTTGCAGACTATAATAATTCACATGTCTACATCGTTACTATTAAAATACTTTCCGGATCTTACAGAAACACAGTTGAAACAGTTTGAACAGCTTGAGACTTTGTACAATGAATGGAATGAGAAGATCAACGTAATTTCCAGAAAAGATATGGAATCGCTGTATGAAAAGCATATACTGCATTCTTTGGGAATTGCCAAAGTGATGGAATTTGCTCCGGGAACTAAAGTACTGGATATTGGAACCGGAGGAGGTTTTCCCGGAATTCCTTTAGCCATTTTGTTTCCTGATTCAGAATTCACCCTGATCGATTCTATTGGCAAGAAAATCAACGTGGTAAATGCTGTTGCAGAAGGAGTGGGATTAAAAAACGTTACTGCCGTCCATGGAAGAGCAGAGAAATTAAAAGATAAGTTCCACTTTGTAGTAAGCAGAGCAGTTACCCAGATGCCGGAATTTTTGAGATGGCTGAAAGGGAAATTTGAAAAAGAACAGTTTAATCCTAAACATAACGGGATTTTATATTTAAAAGGTGGTGATCTCGCGGAAGAACTTGCAGGACTTAAATGTGAGATTTTCAGCCTTAAACACTATTTTGATGGAGAATTTTTTGATACTAAAAAAGTAGTTTACGTATCAAAAGGTAATTTTAGTTCCTGATTTTTTATGATTGGGGAATAATTTTTGCTAAATATTTGTTAATAATCAAAAAATTGAAGGTTATGAAGAATTTTTTAAATCTTGGATTTTCAGCATTATTGTTCGGCCTGTTTCTCGTATCGTGTAATGATGATGATTATGAAACGGTTGAAACTATTGGTAAAATCAAAATAGACAGCGTGAAAATTGTTAACGATACTATGTCTGTTTTTGCAATACAAAGCATAAAAACCTATTCCACCTATCCAACGCACTGTGAGGGCTTTTACGGATATGATTATATTTACAATAATAATCTTGAAAGAACCGTTACGGCTTATAAATATACAACAAGCGGACCATGTAAAAAAGAAAGCTACACAGGTGCCAGCCAGATCAACTTCAGCCCGCAAAAAAAAGGAAGTTATACTTTCAGATTCTGGAACGGTGGTAAAAACTGGATCAGCAAAACTATTGTGGTAGAATAATGAAATTGACTTTTATATTGTGTTTACTTGCTGCCCCTGTTGCATTTGGACAGACAATTATCTGGAAAGAAGGCAAAAAGCTAATGTGGGATAATTTTAAAAGTCCTGTCAGCAGGAAAACTAACGCAAATGTTGTGGCCCATACCAACTGTGGCTGGGAATTATCCGTCGTTAAATCCGGCAATCCGAAGTTACCAGTTACCATAGAGCTGAAAACAGTCTTCAATGAAGAAAAATCCTGGAAAGATACCACCAAAATCAATGACTATGTTTTGCTGCATGAGCAGAAGCATTTTGATATTGCTGAGCTGTTTGTAAGAAAATTCAGAAAAACTGTTGCAGAGAAAATCAGAAATTCAGCAGATTATCATAAATATTTTAAAACTATTTATGATGAATTCTCCATTGAGTATAAAAAATTTCAGATTGCATATGACAGAGATACGCGTCATGGCATAGATAAAGAAAAGCAGGCAGAGTATAATGCCTCTATTTCTGAAGAATTAGAAAACTTAAAAAGCTATCAATCCCTTTGAAATTCCTTAATAAGATCATTCACGAACTGCTGGCACAAAATACGGATCTTTCTGTGTTTAACATTATCCTGCCGGGTAAACGTCCTATTGTGTTTATAAGACAAATCCTTGAGGAAAATAACTACTCCGGACTTCTTCCCAATTTTTTTACGATTGAGGAGCTTATCAATACCATTGCAGATAAACAGGTCATACAGGGAATTCCGCTCTGGCTTTTTTCGTTTGATGTATACCGGAGTCTGAATCTTATCCCCAGAGATAATTTTTCGGATTTCCTGAAGTGGTTTCCGACTTTGCAGAAGGACTGGGATGATATCCTGAAATTCTCAGACAGCGACCAGGCTGTTCTGCAGTATATGTTTGATGAAGAAAGGATCAAAGAATGGGCTCAGGACCTGGGTGAGGATGATGATGTTCCAAGAAAGAAATTCCTTAATTTCTGGCAGAATATGAATGTTTTTCTTCCGGAATTAAAACATAGATTACAGGAGAAGAACTGGGCAACCTCAGGAATGATCCATGAGACGGCTAAAATTCAAATTGGAGATTTTGCGAAGAACACTTCCGATCATTTTGTTTTTTGTGGTTTTAACGCCTTTACTCCGGTGGAGGAAAAACTGGTAAGAAGTCTTTTGCAATGGAATAAAGCACAGTGCTTTTTTCAGGCAGACCGTTATTATTTTGATGATGAAAGACAGGAAGCCGGAAAGTTTCTCAGAAACCATAAAACATGGAAAGAATTTGATGACAACAGAGCTTTTCAATGGATTGAAGATGATTTTAGCCAGCCAAAGAACATCAAAGTATATGAAGTCTCCGGAAATGTGACCCAAACGAAGGTTCTCCCTGAGATATTCAAAGAAATTACTAATAAGACCTATTCCAATACAGCGGTAGTACTGCTGGATGAAAATCTTCTTCCTGCGAGTCTGGATGTGATGCATGAGGTGGAAAATCTTAATATTACAATGGGGTTTCCGCTGAAGAACCTTTCTTTCTCCAATGCGGTAAAAAGACTTTTCTATCTGCAGAAACAGCTGGAAAAAAACAAATCATCGTACTACTACAGGGATATTTTCCCTATTTTGGAAGAGCTTCCCAAATCTGTGGAAGATGAGAAGATTATTGATGATTTTAAAACAAAAGTAGAAGAGAGGAATATTGTTTACATCTCTAAAAAGCTTTTAGAAGAACTTTTAAGCGGACTTTCTTACTTTGGGCTCCTTCAAAAAGCAGCGGGTACTCAGGCTTATCTGGATAGGCTTATTGAGTTTTGTCAGGAGGTGAAATGGCTGGAAATAGATGATATTCAGTACGAGAACGTATCCCACTTTGAAAACGCATTCAGGATCATTAAAAATCAGCTGACGCCGTATAATATCGAAATCAGAATGGAAACTCTTGAAATTCTGATCAATCAGCATATTAATTCTGAAAGTATAGATTTCCAGGGAGAGCCTTTACGCGGACTACAGATAATGGGATTGCTGGAAACGCGTCTTCTGAATTTTGAAAATGTTATTCTGCTTTCTGTGAACGAGGGTAAACTGCCTCTTGGAAACTCTCAGAATACCTATATTCCATTCGATATCCGAAGGTTCTTTGACCTTCATACATTCCTAGAAAATGACAGTATTTATGCGTACCATTTTTACAGGCTGATTCAGGATGCAAAGAATGTCCATTTGCTATACAATGCATTAAGCTCAGGAGTAAATACCGGAGAGAAAAGCCGTTTCCTTACCCAGCTGGAAATGGAGAGCTCGCATCGGATAGAGCATCTGATTATTGAGAATTCCTCAGAGCCAATTGCTACAAAGCCTGTAGAAATTTCAAAAACTCCGATTGTACAGGAACGTCTTCAGAAATGGAAGGAAAAGGTCTCTGCTTCTCACCTTACAAGTTACCTCTATAATCCGATAGATTTTTATTTGTCCAAAATTTTAAAAACTTCAGAAACGGATGAAATAGAAGAGGAGCTATCTGTAAAAAATTATGGAAATCTGGTCCATTATACGCTTCAAGAAGTTTATGAGGTATTAAAGGGTAAAGTTTTAAAAGAAAGCGATTTATTAAATTCAGTTAAAGCAATAGATCAGTATATAAATATTGCTATAGAAAAGCTTAAGCATCAGCCTGAGTTCTATGAAAAAGGGATGAATTATATCCATAAGGCCATTGCAAAGAAGGTTATCGAAAATGTTCTCAATCATGATCTTGAACTGATAAGAGGCGGTAATAAACTGGAGATTGTGGATATCGAAAGAAAGTTTGAAGATGTAGAATTTTATCTGGAGGGAAATGATAAAATTTCCTTCTTCGGATTTATCGACAGAATTGATAAACTGAATGGAACTTTAAGAATTATTGATTATAAAACTGCTAAAATTAAAAATCTTATTGTAAAAATTGATAGTGAAAATGTAGAAGGATACTTCCATAACAGCGAGAGAAAGCAAGCGCTTCAGCTGTGTATTTATCATTATGTAGTGCAGCATCTTCCCGAATTTTGGGGATTTCCGATAGAAACAGGGATCTGGAGTTTTGCTGATGCTAAAAAAGGAATGGTTTCTCTACAGTTTGATAAGGGAAATATTGATGATGCCATGAAATCGGTCAAAAGTCTTATTCTTGAGATCCTGAATCCGGATGTTAATTTTGTAGAAACGGTGAAAGCATATTAAACATATTTAATATGACAAGGTGTGGTTTTTAATGCTGATAACCAGTGTCTTGATTGTCTTTTTTCTCCTGTGAAAACCTATGAATTTTGTTCATGAAAATGGTCAATAGAGCAGTATATTTTTTATGTATCTTTATCCCTCGGTAAAATTTTAAAGTTCGGAGGGAACAAACTAAGGAGTACACATGAAAAAAAGCCTATTATTTTTAGCTATAATTTTTTCTTTTATCAGCAAGTCTCAACAAAGGAATGATTCTCTGGATCTTGCGCTTCAAAATGTAACTAAAGATACTAAATTTGGTCTTGCACTCAGCGGTGGTGGAGCAAAGGGCTTTGCCCATATCGGTATTTTGAAGATGATAGATTCTCTTGGGATTCGGGTAGATTACATTACAGGAACCAGTATGGGAGGTATTCTTGGCGGGCTGTATGCGATGGGCTACAATGCAGACCAGCTGAAACATACGGTCTATAAAGTAGATTGGAACAGGATTTTGAGTAACAAAATACCTTACAGCAAAGTTAATATCAGTGAAAAGGATGAGTATGACAAATACATTCTTGAATTTCCTGTAGTAAAAGGAATTCCCACTCTTCCCAGCTCGTATATTGAAGGGCAGTATATGGGAGAGGTTCTTAATACTCTTACGTTCAATACCAAACATATTAATGATTTCAGTAAGTTGAGGATTCCTATACAGCTTACTTCTTCCGATATTGAAAATGGTGGATTAATCATGCAGAAAAAAGGATCTTTACCGTTGGCTATTCGTTCTACATTAGCAATTCCGGCAGCTTTTGCTCCTGTTTATATTGATGGAAAGCTCCTTGTAGATGGAGGATTGGACAGAAATTATCCAGCCAATGAAGTTCGTGAGATGGGGGCAGATTTTGTAATTGGAGGATATACCGGTTTTCGTCTTTTCACCAAAAAGGAAATTGAGAATCCGATGAAAATGATTTATCAGACCCATGCTATACGTTCTGTGGAAGATTTTAAACATCAGAAAGGACTGTCCAATATTCTGGTTGACTTTGTAGACCCGCTGGGAGATATCACCACAAAGGATTTTGCCAAATACAGGAAGATCATTAAAATTGGAGAATTAGAGGCCAGAAAGCATCTTCCGGAGTTCGTAGCACTGGCAGAAGCCCAACGGAAACTGGGGATTAAATATGACCATCAGATGATTGAAGAAGTAAAGCTTCCTACCACGAAATTCACTTTTAATGAAGAAGATGGTACTCCAATTAAAGATGAAGGAGAAATTGAAGTCCTTAAAAGGCAAATGGGGCTGGTAGAAGGCAGATATTATGATGTGAAAACCGTTAATGAAGCAATAGACAGAATATTTGGAATGCGCCAATATGTAAAAGTATATTACACGTATACCAATATAGGTGACGCTCTTGCCATGAATATTTTTGTGAAAAGGGCTAAAAAAGGAGCTTTTAAACTGGCGATGCATTATGATACAGAACAGTCTGTTGGTATTATTGTAAACTATACATACCGGAATATTCTTTTAAACAGGTCGAGATTCCTGGCAACATTGGATATTTCAGAGCGTTTTAAAGCTAAATTAGCTTACCAGCAGTTTTTAAACAGTGGAGAGCGCTTATGGTTTGATGTGGAGGCTAAAATGGTTAGTCTTAAGAGTAATGATTTGAATTTCCGACTTTATGATGTAGGTAATGAAGATAGTGGTGACCGATTTCCTAACCATATTTACAGAAATGTTACTGCGAAGATTGCTCTTAACTACAATGTGAGCTCTAACGCTTTTATCTCTGTGGGAACGGAATTCAGTACTGAAAGAATGTATACTTTGCTGGATAAAGTAGATCAGTCCAGGATAGATAATTACAGTAAAAAGCTTTACAATCACAGCAATTTTAATACCTTTCTGAAGTTTGAACAGAATAACCTCAACAAAAGATACTTCTTTACCAAAGGGAATCATCTTCAGCTAAGCACAAGGTTCTATTACGGGGATGAATATCAATTGTATGATCTGGAAACTGTACAGCCTCTTTTATATCCTATACTGAATCCGAAGGAACCTTATTACTATCAGCCTAAAAATCTGGTTTCTTTTACTTTGAATGAAAATTTTGCCTACCCAATTACAAGAAGATTAGCGGCAAAAGCAAATCTTTTCATAGGAGCAAGTTTTGGTGCAAAAAGGGAAGATCAAATTCCTTATTTCTTTCTGAATCAGAAATATAATCTGGGAGGAAGCGAATATAACTATGACCTATTGAGTCCTGAATTCAACGGGCTCCGCCAGAAAGAGCTGCCTATGACTTCTGTGGCGAAGGCATCTCTGGCTCTTCAGTATAGAATTATGAAAAGATTATACCTTACACCTTCCTTCAGCTATGGTAAAGTGAGTGAGGAGTTTTCTCCTTTTAATGATAGTTTTGAGATGTTTGGCTACGGAGTGAACCTCGGATATGAATCACTCATAGGCCCTATCAGTATTAATGTTTCCAGAAATAACCAACTTGATTTTTCAAGGATATATCTAAGTATTGGCTTTAAATTTTAAGATCATCTTTATACCAATTTAAATGACCTTACAATAAAACCCCTTATTTAAATTGTCAGTTTAAATAAGGGGTTTTATAATTAATGATATCAACTATTTATTAATTTGAAATATAAAGCTATTTCCGCGGAATTTCCGGACGCGGCATTTTGTAATAACTTCCGGATATACTCTTTAAAAAAGCAACTACAGCATCTATTTCCTGTTCGTTGAGCTTTAGCGGTTTCATCCGCTGATCTGTAACCGGGAAATTGGGATCTGCCATCTTTTCTTCAGCAGTAGGGTTAATCATCTGCATCCCGCTATTATAAAGGCTTACAATTCCATGCATATCATCCATCAGTCCGTTATGCATCCATGGAGCGGTATAAGTGAGATCTCTCAAAGATGGGGTTTTGAACTTTCCTACATCATCTGCTTTTCCGGTAATATGATAAAGACCAAGATCTTCATACTCGCGTTTATAGTAGGTGAGTCCTATATTGTGGAAAGATTCATCCGTCAGGTTTTTTCCATAATGGCAGTTCATACATCTTGCTTTGGTCCGGAATAAGTGCATACCGTAAATTTCCTTATCGCTCATGGCTTTATAGTCTCCTTTGATAAACTTATCCAGTTTACTTGGCTGGCTCCTTATCGTCTTTTGAAAAGCAGCTAATGCACTGGCTATTTGATCGAATGTAATTTTGTCTTTCTGATAAACCTCTTTGAAAAGCTCTCTGTACTCCTTGTACTTTGATAGCTTTCCGGCAAGTTTTTCCGGTTTCATATTCATTTCATTATGGGCAGAAATGGGTCCTACAAGCTGTTCTTCGAGACTTTTGGCTCTTCCGTCCCAGAAATAGGATGTTCTGTCCGCAATATTGAAAAGAGATTGTGTATTTCTTTTTCCCTGTAAATGATCATTACCCAAAGCAAGTTCCTGGCCGTCTGCCCAACCCAGTTCAGGATTGTGACAACTGCTGCAGGAAACCTGGCTGGATGATGAAAGTTTTGGGTCAAAAAAAAGCTTTTTCCCTAATATTACCTCTGGGATTTCCTGTGTATCATAATAATTGGAATCCCATTCTATGGCTTCAAATTCTTTCCAGTCAACATCTGCATCCACTGAAGGCCCTGGCCAATATTTCACTGGTTTTTTATACTGTTCTGCTACCTCTCCATAATCCACACTATACTTTTGGATTGTATGCTGCATAAAGAAGGCACAAATGCCTCCGAGGAGGACAACCAATTTAAGATCTGAAAATTTCATGATGCTTTTAAATTTAAAAAATACTTCCTATTGTTGCTGCAAATAAAACATTGCTGCCATTATTGAAATTAGTGTACATTATTTTACCTCCTGCAAAAGCGTTCTTTACAACAGGGAAGCTGAAATGAAAATGAATATCAAGCTTTGCCCGCCAGAAATCTGAAGACTGAAAAGCATAATTTTCCTGCAGCATATCATTGATAGATGGTTTTGCGGATATATTGAACTGACGGTCTTTCTGATATACTTTATTTGCTGAAACCCCTAATAAGAAAGACAATGCCTGACTGGATGAAAAAGTTTTTAACCATTGATAATCCGCACCGTAAATAAGCTTACTTAATTCAATTCTTGATATTGGGCTGCTGTATTTCTCTTTTTCCTGAATCCAGCCGAAGAACGGAACGAAAGAAAATTTTGACGCTTCATTACCTGTCTGTACAAGCCCTCTGAAAGTGATATTATTTATTTTGTGATTGTATTTTTCTGCACTACCTATCTGAATGTAATTTCTGGAATTCTCATTTAGAAACAGATTCTCTGTTCCTTTTCTTTCTATGCTGTTTCCTTCAGCTGAAATGCCCCAGAATATTTTACCCGAATCAAAAAACTTTCCTGCTGAGAAAGTAAATTGCTGCTCATCAATTTTTGAGGCATTGAGATCCGAATATTCCGTCAACAGTTTATCAAGATTAAACTTTTTCAGTCCAATATTGAGATACCAGTTTCTGTGATCTGCTTCAAAGATCTGTAGACCTCCGCCATATGACCAGCCTTCATAGTAAGCCTGGCGAAGTTTTCCTGAAAGCAGTTCGTTATAATTCCCAAGTCCGCTCATATTATAGATCATAGGGTAGCCCTGATTGCTGACAAAGCTCAGATAATGCTTTTGAGTGTATTTTTCAGCATCCAGATAAATCCCTATTTTAAATTTTTTGAACATCAGCTTATTAGCTCCCAGTGCTAAAGAGAAATCTGCTGCCGTATTCTTTGGGCGGGGATCTATATCCCTGTAACTGAGGGTGGCATGATAACTTCCCATTATTCCTATAGTGTATACATTGATCTTTTTGGAATAACCTCCTGAAAAACGGTAGCTTTCAAACTTCATATCACCACCTACACTGTCGGCTGCTACATAAGGGTAGATGAGATCATAATCAGCATTTTCGTTCCATACCATCCGCTTGTTCTTTCCCTGTGTATAAGAAGCATCGCCCCAGACCGTAGTTTTATCATCAATAATCTGTAAAGTTTGGGCTTCGGCTCCCCATAGGTTTTTTCCTTTGCCTTTTTGCTGTATTTGCTGGGGAGTATTGCTGTTTTCAGTCAGAACGTTGAAAGTGGTAATGCTGTATTTTCTTGCCCCCGGCCGGCTGGCTGGATTTGCAGTTATACTGTTTTTAATAAGCCTTTCATAGCTGTATTCCTCACGTATTTTCCCTATGATGGAGTCATTCACCTGAGCCTGAAGTTTTATACCTGATAATGAGATGAGCAGGGTGGATATGGAAAGGAAATGTTTCATTTTAGTTAAATAAAGATGGTTTTACCCCATGATCAAAATCTACTGTGGAGTTGTTGGTATCTTTAAAGATATTCCTGCCCTCCATGTTCTGTCCTGTCACTTTTCTGCGTACTGCTTTTCCGAAACGGTTTTTATCTCCGTCAAATGAGGTCACAGAAGTCCATCCCATATCCAGAGAAGGAGATGTTACCAGCCATTGGAAAGAATCCTGTACACTTAGATTCACAGCATCTACAATCCATTCGTTAGGAATTTTCACAGCGGTTCCGTCCATAGGATATACATCACCTCCGAAACTCAGATTGTAATTATAAGTATAGGTGTTCTGAGCGATCAATGCTTCATTAGTCATTCCCTGAGGCATACGTGCTAAAGCATACGCATAATATCCTTGGGTGTGAATCACCATTTTTTCAAAAACGTTGACCATTTTCGGAACAGCAGGGTTGTCGATATCTTCGGAATCTTCTTTGAAAATCTGGAAGTTAGCATGGGAAAGATCAACAGATAACGAGTTAAATGCTTTATGGTTAATAGCATCTTCTGCGATGACAATAGACTCACCCGGTTTTACAGGATAAGTGTTTCCCGTACCAGGGATTCTGATAATGGCTCCGGCAGATAGGGTGGTTCCTATAATATTGGGGCTGTATTCCTGTTTTTCGCTGGTCATAAAGCTGGATTGGATCAATAGCATTCCGTCAGCATATAAAGTCTGGTCTGTATTGTTGGTGATTTTAAAATACTGATCTCCAAAATACATCGCTCCCTGTGGTGTTTTTGTTCCGGTAAAGAACACCTCTTCAAGAATCAGATCAGTGTTGCTTCCTGCCTTTAGAGAAAGAGCTATTGTTTTGCTGATTTCTTTGCCATTGATCACCATTGCTGTCTGTACTCCCGCTACTTTAGCTTCAATAGATCCTGAATTATCAGTATAAAGAATACTGCCTTCCGCAATGATATGATACGTTCCTGAAGGAAGAGAAACCTGTAGTGTATTCGTATTTTTAAGTTCTTTAGTAGTGGTAAAACCGGTGTTCAGTTCTTTGAAACTTATGGTAAGGTGTTTATATTCTTTTACCTGGATGTTCTCAGGGACTACTTTAACCTCCAGTTTTAATGACGTTTGTGCTTCCGGAGCCTCGTTGGAGTCGGAAGAACATGCTGTAAAAGTGATTACAGCACACAATAGTAATAGTGTTCTAAATAATTGTTTTAACATAATTGTATAAAATTGAAATTGTCTATAAATTGAAATTGATTTCCATCCCGAAATATGGATCATAAGCTCCTTTTCTGTTGATTGTGAAACCATTGAGATGGTAAGGAGCGTAGTAACTGAAAAGTCTGTTGGCAAACATAGCGACTACGATGGCTTTATTTCTGAAGCTTTTGGTGACTTTCAGGTTGAGGTTCATTTCCATCGGTCTTCTGGACGCATTGTACAGATCTTGATTCTGAGCAATAATCAGATTTTCAAGCAGGGTACCTTTGGTTGTATCCGGATTAAAAGGGAAGATGCTGCCATTCTGATCCACATAATAGCTGGGTACACCGTTCATGGGAAGTAATTTTCTCATAGAATACCATGAAAACTGGAAAGATGAAGAAAAGACAAGGTCCAGACCAGGAATATAAGTATCCATCATAAGGTTGGTATTCAAAACTTCATTCACTGAGCTTGGCTCCATACCTTCATATAATCCTAAATAGGGATAGGGTCTTCCATTGATGACTAAATCTCTTCCTCTGTAAACAGGCAGGCTATTGCCATATTGAGTCCGGAACCAGGCTCCGCTGACGGTAAATCTTGTATTGATCTTTGGAATTCTGTTTGATGAATATTGAAACTCTATT
Source organism: Chryseobacterium sp. MEBOG06 (assembly GCF_021869765.1). NCBI lineage: Bacteria > Pseudomonadati > Bacteroidota > Flavobacteriia > Flavobacteriales > Weeksellaceae > Chryseobacterium > Chryseobacterium sp. MEBOG06. The sequence goes on from NZ_CP084580.1 coordinate 2,097,135, forward strand.
CCTTCTTTGTCTACCTTACTGCCATTTCGCTGGGTGGCGTAAATAAAGTTTTCACTTACAGTCTGATAGGGAAGTGAGTTTACGTCCGGTGGAGAGGTGATTGTATTGTGATCAATTCCTGAGGTGTCATACTTTTTGTATTGATACACAGCATATTCATTCATAGAACGGAAAGCATTATGCATATTTTCCTTAAAAGCAGTCACAGAAAGTTGATGGGCTCCTAAGCTGAAATCTATCCTTGCTTCAAACTTTTCATTCACAGCTGGCTCTATTTGCGGATTCTGCGGATTGTAAATCAACGTTTTATAATTAATTTTCCTGTATTCCGGAGTGTTGTGGAAATAATTCAGCTGCTGAATATCTTTATAAATAAGTTCCGGATACAGGAGATTAAGATCCGGGAACAGGCTTTGTTTACCATATCCCAGTGTTACAGCCAATTGTGCTTTTTTATTCATCCACTCGAATGAAGGAAGCTCCCACTGAAGATTTGCTCTGGGATCAAAATACATTTTTCCGTGCATTTTAAACTGAAAAGGCAGATTCATCATTGAATTTCCTCTTATTCCAAGGGCTAATATCAACTGATGATTCCCTGTCTTTACCGTACTGATAGATTCCAGAAACAATGCAGAGGTAATATAAGCCGGAACATCGCGATAGGCGCGGGGCCTGAAAGTCGCTTTAGGATCTATAGGTTTATAAATGTCAAATTGCTGCCCTTTGCCCCAGTTTTTGCTCAGCTGCCAGTCTAACCCTACATTGAATTCATTTCTAACTGATTTAAAATCAGCCTGAAAGTTATTTACCATTTTTACAAATACATCAAGAGGTTTTCCGTCTACTTTATAATTTGAAATATATCTCGGCTCAGGATAATAACCATCATACTCACCCTCTGTTTTGGATAGTGGAAAAGCTGTAGCATTCTCTAACTGAATGAATTTGGTCTGTTTTATTTTGTCAAATCTTTGGTTAACAGTAGCCTGAATCTCTGTTGATCTAAAAAACGAAGGCTCATTTTTAGTATAAGTAAACAGATTGGAGAGGCTTACAAGATGATTGTTGACCTCATAAGAGTTCAGCTCAGATAAATCGACATCAGGATCAGATTTGGATCCGTCCAGCGAGCCGGTATAGCTAAGACTGGTCTGCCATCTTGAAGTTCCTTTATTATGCTTTTTCTCTTTTACAATAGCTAGATTAGCTGTAATTCTCTTATAATTTTCAAGTCTGTCTCTGGGATCAGCTTTTGCATTCAGGTAATCCAGTCCTGCATTGATTTTCAGATCCTTTTCTTTGTTTTCAAAGCCTTTACTTACTGCAAAAAGTTTACTGTAACCATCTGCTTTAAATCTTGCTTTCCATCTTGTGTATCCTGATTTATTCGTGATTTTTACAATACCGGAGGTTAAATTTCCGTATTGTACAGAAGGTATTCCCCGCAAAACTTCCACACGTTCGATTTGATCTGTAGCTATACTTCTCATATCGACACCACTTGTGATGTTAAGTCTTCTCTTGAGCCCATTGTTGGATTTGTCCAAGAAATCGTAGGTATACTGGAGATTGGCACCAGAGTTTAGCGGGGCACCATCAACCAGAAATGTCGTTCCCATAGAAGAAGTATTATAATCACTGCCGGGCCTGCCTGTTTCACGAAGACTTATTCTATTGACCTGATTCAGAACAGGGTCACTTGATCTTCCTCCGGGAAGAAGTTCGAGAAGATCTGAAAAGCTCGATGGCTGCAAATGCTGCATAGCACGTTGGCTGATAATGGATGAAGAGGTGAGTCCTTTTCCTTCTTTTGCCGTGATGACAACTTCTTCAATAGTATTTATTCTTTCTTTAAGGGAGACAGAGAATGTTTCAGCCTTTTTAACTGACAGAGTATGGGTATAACCAAGGCTTCCGTTTTTATGGATTTCAATTTTGTATTTTCCGGGTGTAATATCTATAGCAGCAATTCCTTTGTCATTGCTGGAGGTGGTGTATTTAGCCTCTGCTGAGAAGATGTTGATTTCAGCTTCTTTTACAGGTTTCAGTTCGGCATCTTTTACCTCAATGATAATCGTAAAGGAATGGTCTTGTGCGCTGGCTGCAGCGGTAATGAAGACGAAGAGGAAAGTTAAAAATCGGGATTTGAAAAGGAATTGGGAATCGTTGTGAACCATCTGGCATTAATCTTTCGGCAAAATTAGGAGGCTCAGTATAAGTTTGCTAATTTTATTTAGAATAATTTAAAATAATTGATAAAAATCATTTACAACAAATTTTAAAAATTATCATTTAAGAATATTTGCCGTATTTAAAATATCTGTTTTATTGTGTTTTAAAATGCTTTAGTTAAAGTGTTTTTTAGATTTATATTCAAATCTTTTTTTTAGAGTTATTTTATAATTATAAATACAGATTTTATTAAAAAGAGCATTTTTTTGTAACCGGCAGGAGATGAGCATTTCTCGAAGTACCCATTTTATGACTCATCAATGTTTATTGACAAAAAAAGCACTCCATTACTGAAGTGCAAAAATTAACTTAAAATGAAATGATATTATAGAAAGTGAATAAGTGTTATAATTTAATTTTCTGCTGAATGGATTCTCCGTTAAGAAGAGTAACATGTACCACATAAACTCCGGATTCTAAACCTTTGGATTCATAAAGAGAGGTATTAACTTCCTGATGTACAGCTAAAGCTCCTGAAATGGTATATATGCTGATATTTTTAATACTATTGCCTGATTTTATTTTGATCTGTCTATTTTGCGTAAAGATATCTGTTCTTTCTTTTAAGGTGTTGATATATATGGCTTTACTGAATTGAAGGTTATAAAATGGAGTGGCTACTTCAAAAGTATATTTCTGTTTACCCAGATTTTCTAAACTGATTCCTCCTGTGTTCCGATATTCTTCTTTAGAAATAGTTTTTACCAGTGTTTTGCTTTCATCAAAAATATATACAGCAGCAAGTTCATCCTGATCTATTTTCAATTTTAAGACAGCATTATTCTCAGCCTGTACGATTTCATTTTCCGGAATCTCTTTTGGAGTGGTTTTAATGTAGGGAAGCATTTTATCTTCATTATTTTCCGTCACTTTTAAAAGATAAACCCCATCTTTTAAAGAAGATAAACTTCGCTCATCAGCAGATCTTTTCATTGTTTTTTCCTGATTGAAATCTGTAATTTCTACCAGCTGCATATTTCCCAGCTCAGGTTTTATCTGGGATGAGAATAAAGAAGTTTTTTCTGATGGAACATCTGATTGTTTGCCAAAAACTGATCCTGCTATTGCCCATTGATTGAGCAATCCGCCACTTCTCAGCGCATTAAACTTTGCATTGGAAGCTAATGTGAATGGAAGAATTCCTCCTACATGTCCTATAGGGCCCCAGTAAAAAGAATCCAGTTTATATTTATTAAGATCCCACCACGGATAATATCCACGCTGCACATCAATAGTTTTGGATGTGTTTTCCGGAGGGATGGCTAAATCTACTGTAGAGTGCCCCAAAGTCATAGGAGTTTTATTATACCAGTCATACACATCTTTAGGCTTCATACACTGTCTGAGCTTATTGTTCGGATTGTTGGTGACATCATGGATAAAGCTGTTGGTAAAGAGTTTTCTCCATACAACAGGTCCCCACAGTAAACCTCCGTTATCCTGAACCACGTGATAATTGTACCGGTCAAGATATTCTGCAGAAATTACCTCCGAAATATCATTGTTATAGGTTTTAAAACCCGTATTGTTGCAGCTGTGCAGAACATTGGCCAGAAATGCAGTGAACGGATAGACGTCTTTTTCCAGTACTCCTTTTTGTAGAGTTACTCCTGAGAAATCATAAGGTCCATCCCCCATATAAGCATATTTGAACTTGAGATTATCCGGATTTGAAATACTTAATCTCTTTAATGTAGACATTGCAGCATGGGCTCCCTGAGAATATCCTGCTAGAAAATACTCATCATAACGCTTTACATTCAGTTGGGCCAATACTTTATTGGCTGCTGTGATGAAATCTACAGTGGCTCCCGCTTCCGTAGGATAATCCACATAAGGATGAACTCCCTCTCCGGTTCCCATTCCTACATAATCAGGTGCCATTAAAATATAGCCATTGAGTACATAAGAAAGTTCAACTACAAATCCGGCAGTTAAAGCTCCTTTGAAATTGGAGGGAACGTTGTGTCTGCTATCAGTAGTTCCGTGGTCCGATACTACTGTTGAGAGTTTGAAACCTACACTAGGATACATCAAAAGCCCGGTTGCTTTTACAAGAACATTTTTCTCGTTTTTAGTGTAATAGGTGATTTTATAGCCTTTTAATCCAACATTGAAACTGTTGAGATAGCTCACAAAATCCGGAGCATTCTGTTCACCAAGATTATTAGCTATGAAATTGACAACTCCCTGTGGAGTTAAATCCAGCTTCTCTTCAGCGCTTACCAAATCTCCAGCCTGCTGGGCAAAACAGAATGGAGCTGAAATCCCTAATAAGAAAGTAGCGATTTTTTTCATATTGATATCTTTTTGGCGGTATTAAGGTAATAACTTTAATGAATTAATGAAAACATTAATACATCAATAATTATTCAGCGAATATCAATTCTCTTTAATGTGAGTAAAATAAAAGAGTCTGAACCAATGGCTCAGACTCTTTCAGTATATGGTTTGCTTTTATTTAAAAAGCGTTGATTCCCGTAATATCTAAACCGGTAATTAACAAATGAACATCGTGAGTCCCTTCATATGTAATTACGGATTCCAGGTTGGCTGCATGTCTCATCATTGGAAATTCTCCCATGATTCCCATGCCTCCTAAAATCTGTCTTGATTCTCTTGCAATTTCAATAGCCATATTCACATTGTTACGCTTTGCCATAGAAATTTGAGCAGGCGTTGCTTTGTGTGCATTTTTAAGGTTTCCTAGCTGAAGACATAATAACTGGGCTTTTGTGATCTCTGTCAGGAACTCAGCCAGTTTCTTCTGTTGAAGCTGATAAGAACCAATTGGCTTACCAAACTGTTTTCTTTCTTTAGCATACTGAACAGCCGTACAGTGGCAGTCGATAGCTGCGCCAATTACTCCCCACGAAATTCCATATCTTGCAGAATTCAGACAAGACAAAGGCCCTTTCAATCCTGTTACGCCCGGAAGCAGGTTTTCCTTCGGTACTTTTACATCATTGAATACCAATTCTCCTGTTTTCGAAGCTCTTAAGCTCCATTTATTGTGAGTCTCCGGAGTCGTAAAACCTTCCATTCCTCTTTCAACAATCAGCCCCTGTACTTTTCCTTCCTCATTCTTTGCCCACACTACTGCGATGTCGCAAAGAGGAGAGTTGGTGATCCACATTTTAGCCCCATTTAAAAGATAATGATCTCCCATATCTTTAAAATAAGTTTCCATAGAACTTGGATCAGAACCATGATTAGGCTCAGTTAATCCAAAAGACCCAATCATTTCTCCGGCAGCAAGCTTCGGCAGATATTTCTTTTTTTGTTCTTCAGAACCGAACTCATTAATTGGAAACATAACCAGAGAGCTTTGTACTGAAGCTGCAGAACGTACTGCAGAATCTCCTCTTTCCAGTTCCTGCATGATCAAACCATAAGAAATCTGGTCTAATCCTGAACCTCCATACTCAACAGGGATATACGGACCTAATGCTCCGATTTTCCCTAGTTCTCTCATAAGGCCAGGTAGATCTGTATGATTTTGAGCGGCCTGATCAATCTGCGGCATTACAAAACTTTCCACCCAGTCTCTTACAGATTGGCGGATCAGTTTGTGTTCTTCGGTAAGTAAAGCATCAATTCCATAATAGTCGGGAATGCTTGTAAGAGGATAATATGACATGATTTTTTGATTTTGTTAAAAGTAACATTTTTCGTGGTGTCTTGAAAGTTTTTTTGAAAACTTATATTGATATTGGTTTTCAGACAGATAATGCTCTTTTTCTTTGTTTAGGTAATAAATTCTGCATTTTAAGACTCCTCATCATTGGATATAGGGTATTGATTGGTAGAATTGTGAACTTCAGTTTTAAATTTATACAGATAGGGTGCTTTATTGGCTGAACCATCATAAAGTTTTTCCATTCTGTCAAGAATATTTAAGCTTAAAATCTTTCGCTGGAAGTTATTTCTTCTAAATTTCTGACCCAGAATAGTCTCATAAAGAGCCTGTAGGTCTTTCATTGTGAACTTCTCAGGAAGCAGATTACTGGCAGCTACTTCAGTATTGATGTTCATTCTAAGATATTCCAGCCCGGTTTCTATGATCCTGTCATGATCGAAAGCCATTTGAGGCAGTTTATTCACTTCAAACCATTCACAGCTTTCATTGAAAGCATCCGGAAAGGTATTAGTCAGGGAAAAATCAATAAGGCTGCAATAGCCTACAGTAATAAATCGCTGAAAGATCCAGTGGTCTTGCGGGACTTCTATTCCTTTATTTTTAAGAAGGATCTGGTGAACATTGTTTTCTGTACGGTCTATTCTTCCAAAAGTGTGAAACTGTTTTAAAAACAAACCTTTAAGATGCGTCCTTTCAAATAAAACCCTTTCAGCAGCTTCCCTCAAATCTTCATCATTGAAAACAAAGCCACCCGGAAGTGACCACAGATTCAGATCGTGATATTTTAAAAGCAGAACTTTCAGAATATTATTATGAAAGCCGAATATAGTGCAGTCAACAGAAATATGAGCTACGAAGTCCTTGGTGTCGATAAGTTCCCGAAGCGTTTCTTTACTTTTCGTGTCTTTGATTTTCATGGCAGTAAAAATAAAACTATTTTCTATTTGAGACGTTAAAATATATTAAACTAATCACAAAAAGAAGAATTACAGAGAATAATATATATAATGGGTAGAAGTTTAATAGCTGATTTTCAAATAATAAAGCCATAATAATAGAGCTTACGGAGCTGCCTAATGAAGAGAAAATAACGATCAGAGAAGTGAAAAGATTGATCTTGTCTTTATCCACCTGGGCAATCATTCTTGAATTGATAACAGGGTAGAGCGGCGAAAGAAAAAGACCTATTACCGGAAACAAAAAGAGAAGAACTTTTGAATTTTCAGAATCAGAGTACTGTATACCAACTATAGTTAGCAGTATGATGACAATTAACGACATACATGCCATATAATATCCAGGCAAAGAAAATCTTCTGATGATATTGGCCGTTAAAGTTCTTCCTGCATATGAAAAAAGTGACAGGAAAGAAGTAGCCTGAAGTGCAAAAAAAGAATTGACCTTCAGGTGGTTTTTATAAAAAGAGGGAAGCCACGAGTTGAATCCCTGTTCTACAAAAACAATAAAGAAGATAACCCCCAGAAATAAAGCCACAACAGGAGTCGTAAACCCGGAAAGTTCAGACAAAATGCTTTTATTTTCCAACGTTTTCGCTTCAGATATTTTCGCTTTCGAAAGTAAAAATATGGTGACAGCAGATAAAGCAGCAATGAGTAAAAATCCAAACTTCCAGAATTCAGAATACTGACTGGAAATCAACCATCCGAATCCTGTATTGACTACAAAAATTCCTACCATAAAAGAAGCTTCCACACTGTTCATTGCCTTTGCCAGCGATTTCTCATCAGAAATATTATTCCTGATAATCCCGAAGACACAGATTTTGCCTATGGCAAAACAGGCCCCGATGATGGCAAACCACAGCTTATAAAACCAGAAGACTTCAACGAAGGGAAGAAGACATGAACATAGCCCAACAATCGCTAAAGCAAGAATTAGTGCTTTTTTTGCTCCGGTTTTATTAATGAAACCCACGGCAAAAAGAGAAATGAAGGCAACAGGCAGGTCTTTAAAAGATTCAAGAAAGCCAAGTTCTCCATAGGTAATATTAGCATCTGCAAGCTGCAGGATGATAAGTCCCATACAGTTTAAAACCATTGAAAAAATAAGAAAGGTAAGTTTTAGCGGAAGAGAAATATTTGAAAGCTTGGAGGTCATTTTGGGAGATTACTTTATTGGTTTTTTAAAACTTTTTATGAAATATTGATGCGAAGATATGGCTTCTAACCCTGAAAAATAAAAGAAAAATTAAAATATTTGTGAATGGAATGTTAATTAATTAAAAAAAAATATATTTTTATTGTCTCAATTTGAGAATTAAACAATAACTATATATGAATGTAAGAATATCAAGAAGTCTGGGAGTGGTTGCTGTGCTGTATTTTACAGCTAACTTCAATGCTCAGACCAGTGTAAAAGACACTATCCCAAAAGAAAATAAAATAGAAGAGGTCGTAATGATTGGTTACGGCAGCCAGAAAAAAAGCAATGTTACAGGGGCTATATCAAGTATTAAAGCTTCAGACATTGAAAACGCTCCCACCGCAGGGCGTCCTGAGCAGGTTCTTCAGGGAAGAGCTGCCGGAGTTTCGGTAATATCAAATTCCGGACAGCCGGGAACCGCTGCTACAGTGCGTGTTCGTGGTATTACCAGTTTTGGAGCCGGAAGTAATAATCCTTTATGGGTGGTAGACGGAATTGTAGTGGATAATATTGGCTGGCTGAATCAGTCTGATATTGAAGGAATGGAAATCCTTAAAGATGGAGCTTCTGCTGCAATTTATGGAGTATCTGCTGCAAAGGGTGTGATTTTAATTACGACAAAGAAGGGAGGTAAAGGAAGATTGAATCTTTCCTATAATGGTTTCTTTGGTGTTGGAAGCGCTGCCAAAAAACTGGATCTGCTAAATGGTTCACAATATGCAACTATTATGAACGAGGCCTATATCAATGATAAACTGACCCCGATTCTAGGTAATCCTTCCACTTATGGAGCCGGAACAGATTGGCAAAAACAAATATTCAACAGCGCACAGCGTCAATCTCATGAGTTTAGTATCAGTGGTGGAAATGATAAATCTACATTTTATTCATCTTTTGGATATTACGATCAGGAAGGTATTGTATTAAGAGATATTTCAAATTATAAAAGAGTGAATGCCAGATTAAACTCAACTCATAAAGTATTCGATTTTCTGACAATAGGGCAAACTTTTGCTTATACCCATACAAGATCTCAGGGAGTTACCGATAATGGTGAATTTGGGGGACCGTTGAGTTCTGCGATTAATCTTGATCCGTTGACTCCGGTGGTTGTAAAGAACGAAATTTATAATGAACCTAATTTTAGTGATTATGTTAATAATCCTAATTATGTGAGAGATCCCTATGGAAATGCCTATGGAATTTCACCATATGTAAGTAAAGAAATGACAAACCCGCTGGCTTTCAGACAAACTCAGTTAGGCAGATACAACTGGTCTGATGATATTATAGCCAATGTCTTTGCTGAGCTAAAACTGAGCAAGCATATTAGCTTTAAATCCAGTATGAACGGAAAACTTTCTTACTGGGGGAATCAGGCTTTCACTCCGATTAATTACTTGAGTACAGCTAATAAAAATGATTTTAACAGTCTATTCAGACAGATTGATAAAAAGTTTGAGTGGAGTACTGAAAATACAGCTACCTATCAGAATAAATTTGGATTACATAATTTAAATGTATTATTAGGTCAAGGGTATTACGAGTATAATATTTCTTCTGGGCAAAGTACGACATTTACCAATCTGCCTGTAAATAACTGGCAGGATGCCTCTTTCAATTTTGATATTTCTCCAGAAAATAAAAAGGGAAATGCCTGGGACGGAAAACAAACGCACAAGGCTTCCTATTTTGCCAGAGTAGTTTATGACTATGACAACAGATACCTTTTCACCGGAACAATTCGTAGAGATGGTTCTTCAAAGTTTGGAAGCAATAATCACTGGGGGAACTTCCCGGCAATGTCTTTAGGCTGGAATGCATCTAACGAGAGCTTCTGGCCGCAAAATAAAGTGGTAACCAGCTTTAAACTAAGAGGAGGATACGGTGTACTAGGTAATGATGCTATTGATGATTTCCAGTTTGCCAATTTTCTGATTGCCGGCAGTAATTATACGTTCGGGGATAATATTATCCGCGTGGGATATGCACCAAGCACTCTTGAAAATCCCAATTTGAAATGGGAGAGAACCTCACAGTTCAACATTGCAGCAGACCTTAAGATTTTCAGAAATTTTGATTTAAGTGTAGATGTTTACAGAAAGAAAAGTACAGATATCTTAAGAAAAGTTGAACTTCCGGGTTACTTAGGGTTAATTAATAATCCTTATAGAAATATCGGAGACATGAACAATGATGGTATAGAGGTTAGCATGGGATACAAAAAAAACTGGGGTGACTTTGGTTTTTCTGTTAATGGGAATGTTGCTTATCTGAAAAATCAGATTACCAGACTTGAAGATGACAGACCTTATGTTAACTTCGCTTCTTACCAAACGCTGGGAGCTGTTTCCAGATTACAGGTTGGTGAATCCTATGGTTCTTTCTATGGATATAAGAATCTGGGAGTTTTTCAGAATCAGGCAGAAATTGATGCGTATAGAAATGCTAATGGCGGATTAATTCAACCTAATGCAAAACCAGGAGATTTTAAAAGACTTGATGCAAACGGAGATGGAGTGATTGATGAACAAGATGCGGTCAATCTTGGTAATTCTGTACCAAAATATACCTTTGGGTTAACATTAAATATGAATTATAAAAATTTCGATTTGATGATTTTTGCTCAGGGACAGGCAGGAAATAAAATTTTCCAGGGCTTGAGAAGACTGGATATTCAGGAAGCAAACTACCAAACAGCTATTTTGGGCCGTTGGACAGGTGAAGGAACATCCAATAATATAGCCAGAGTAACAGTGAATGATGATAATCATAATTATACTAGAATGTCTGACTATTATCTTCAAAAAGGAGATTATTTACGTCTGAAATTAGTTCAGATAGGATATACTTTATCTAAAGATGCTGCGAAAACTATTGGTGCTTCAAAAATTAGATTATATGTGACTGGGGAAAACCTTGTTACTTTCACAAAATACACTGGTTATGATCCTGAAATTGCAGGCGCGGATACATTTGGTATAGACAGAGCTTTTTATCCACAGGCAAGAACTTTTCTTTTTGGAGCTAATGTTCAATTTTAATTGTTAAAAAAATGAAAAATAAAAGATTTATATATAAAAGTTTATCAGTTTTATTCCTTGCAGGTATTAGTTTTGGGGCTGTATCCTGCGATAGAGGTAATCTGGAAGATGTAAAAAATACAGGAACTTTCGATACTAGTAACTATTTTCAGAATGAAGAGCAGGCATTTGGAGGATTAGTGGCAACTTATGATATGCTTAGAAAATATTCCGGTGGATTTGAAAATATGGTCACCTTCTTTAATGGGGCATCTGATGATTTCTACTCAGGCGGAGGCAATTCTTCAGATGGTGCAGGAATTCAGGGGTTTTCCAATTATTCAATCAATCCCATTATTATGCCACTCAGTTATTGGAAAGACTATTATCAGGGTATTACAAAGGCAAACCTTCTTTTGGAAAGGCTTCCCGCTATAAATATGAATGATCAGAACAAAAAAAGATTTACAGCAGAGGCAAAAGTTTTAAGATCATTATATTATTTTGAATTGCTAAGAATGTTCAAAAATATCCCTCTAATTCTGAAGACTTTTAAGTACGACGACGATTATTACAATATTCCTCAGGCAAAACCTGAAGCTGTTTATGCTCAGATAGAAGAAGATATCTTGGCTGCTATCAATGATCTTCCTGTAACAACAACAGTCCCTTCAGAGAAAGGAAGAATTACCCAGGGGACAGCAAGAGCTATTTTGGGGAAAATTTATTTATACGATAAAAAAAATACTGAAGCCGCTGCTCAGTTTGAAATGGTAAACGGCGTACCGGGCCAGACAAGCCAGTATGGTTATAAACTGGTAAGCAATTTTGCAGATTTATGGAAAGTAGATAATAAATTCACTACAGAATCTGTCCTTGAAGTGATGCATACCAATGTAAGTAATGCAGATTGGCCTTTCTGGGGGACCGGAAAGGACGAGGGAAATTCTATCAATGTGATGTTAGGCATTAAGTCTTATGGACGTGTAGCCAATGTTCCTAATAATGATGCTCCGGATCTTTATGCAAGTTGGGGGTTCAACCCTGTTACGGATGATCTGTTTAACTTTATGCAGGGAGATCCCCGTCTGGATGCTACCATATTTAATGGTAAAAAATTCAAGACCGAAGGTAAAATTACCTATTCTCCGGGGTATAAAGACACAGGATATTTCTTAAACAAATATTTACCAAGAAATGCAGACAAATCTAATCTTCCGGGACCTACAGAGCTAAACTTTCGTCAAAATTATATTGCGATAAGACTGGCAGATACCTACCTGATGGAAGCAGAAGCACTAGGAGGCGCCGGAGGAAGAGCTCAGGCATTATTGGATGCGGTAAGAGCTAGAGTAGGCCTTGCATCAGTTCCTGTTTCTATCCAGGCGATCAAAGATGAAAGAAGAAGAGAATTGGCGGGAGAAGGTCACAGATGGTTTGATTTGGTTCGATGGGGTGATGCATCAGCAAAATTGGGATCAAGAGGATTTATAACTGGTAAGAACGAAATTCTGCCTATTCCTTTCAATGAAATGCAAAATACAGCTTTAATCCAAAACCCAGGTTACTAACACATGAAGTTTCACAACTTATATAGTTTCTTTAGAGGTGCCGCACTACTTAGTGGTGTGGCCCTTTTTCCTTTATCATGCACATCAGTTGCTTCTGATAAGGGAAATGAAGTCCAGTATTGGCTTACAAAAGGCGATGAAAGCGTAAAATTACAATTGCAGGCTCCGGTTAAATTTACAAATATTTCCAACAACCTTCAGAATATTGAAATAGATGATCATCAGAAGTTTCAATATGTTGATGGCTTCGGATATACATTAACAGGAGGAAGTGTAGAAGTGATCAACACATTGTCACCAGCCAAAAGAAAAGCGTTACTTAGAGAACTTTTTGGGAATGATAAAAACTCAATCTCTATCAGCTATTTAAGATTAAGCATTGGAGCTTCTGATCTTGACGGTGAAGTGTTTTCATATGATGACCTGCCTGAAGGACAAACTGATGCCTCACTATCAAAATTCAGTTTAGAAAAAGATAAAGCTCTGATTTCGATGCTGAAAGAGATTTTAGCGATCAATCCAGATATCAAAATCATTGCAGCGCCTTGGTCAGCACCTGTCTGGATGAAAGACAATGGTAAATCCAAAGGCGGAAGCTTAAAACCTGAGTTCTACGGAACATACGCCAATTATTTTGTAAAGTATATTCAGGGAATGAAAAAAGAAGGCATTATCATCGATGCAGTCACTCCTCAGAATGAACCTTTACATCCGGGTAATAATCCTAGTCTTTATATGCCTTCTGCGCAACAGGGAGATTTTATTAAAAATCACTTAGGACCTGTTTTTAAAACAAATAATATCAGAACAAAGATTGTTGTATACGATCACAACTGCAACAAGCCTGAATACGCGATTGATATTTTGAAAGATGCCAAAGCCAATCAGTATATAGACGGATCTGCATTTCATTTATATGAAGGGGAAATATCAGCATTAAGTACTGTTCATAATGCTTTCCCGGATAAGAACTTATATTTCACAGAACAATGGACAGGCTCAAAAGGAACCTTTCAGGAAGATCTGAACTGGCATACCAAAAACGTAATCATTGGTTCAATGAGGAACTGGAGTAAAACTGCTTTAGAATGGAATCTGGCCAATGATTCAAAATACGGACCTCACACAGACGGTGGTTGTACTGAATGTAAAGGGGCTGTCACCATTTCAGACAGTGAAAACTTCACAAGAAATGTTGCTTATTATATTATTGCCCACGCTTCTAAGTTTGTACCTGCCGGCTCCCAGCGTATTGCCTCTTCACAAACTGGAAATCTTTCAACAGCTGCTTTTAAGACTCAATCTGGGAAAATAATAGTAATTGTTCAGAACGATAATAAAGCAGATGAGAATTTTAATATTAAATTTGCCGGAAAAACCGCTGTAGTAAGAATTTCAGGACATTCGGCAGCAACTTATATTTTTTAAACTTTTGATATGAAAAGAGCATATTTTTTACTCGCATTTTCAACATTTGGTATGAATGCCTACGGACAAAAAACAGTAGATCAGAAAGTGGCAGAACTGCTTTCTCAAATGACACTGGAAGAAAAAGTAGGGCAGATGGTGCAGTACAGCGGATTTGAATATGCTACCGGACCTCAGCATTCCAATTCGGCCGCAGTTCTGGAAGAAATAAAAAAAGGAAAAGTAGGCTCTATGCTGAACGTTGCCGGAGCTGAAGAAACCAAAGCTTTCCAGAAATTAGCTGCTCAGTCAAGGCTTAAAATTCCTTTGTTGTTTGGACAGGATGTTATCCATGGCTACCGGACAACATTTCCGGTAAACCTGGGGCAGGCAGCGAGCTGGGATTTGAGAATGATAGAGAAATCAGAGAGAATAGCTGCTACAGAGGCTTCTGCTTACGGTATTCACTGGACTTTTGCTCCTATGGTAGACATTGCCAGAGACCCGAGATGGGGTAGAGTAATGGAAGGTTCCGGAGAAGATACCTATCTGGGTACTAAAATAGGTTTGGCAAGAATCAAAGGATTTCAAGGGAAGGGCTTAGGAAACATTGATGCTGTGATGGCCTGTGCAAAACATTTCGCAGCCTATGGAGCAGCAGTGGGCGGAAGAGACTACAATTCGGTTGATATGAGCCTCAGGCAGCTGAATGAAACCTATCTTCCTCCTTTCAAAGCCGCAGCAGAAGCAGGTGTCGCTACTTTTATGAACTCTTTCAATGATATCAACGGAATTCCGGCTACGGCCAGTAAGTATCTCCAGAGAGATCTTTTGAAAGGAAAATGGAATTATAAAGGATTTGTTGTTTCAGACTGGGGAAGCATAGGGGAAATGATTCCTCACGGCTATGCTAAAGATGCAGGTGAAGCCGCTGAAAGGGCAATTTTTGGCGGAAGTGATATGGATATGGAAAGCCGTGTATATATTGCAGAACTTCCAAAACTGGCCAAAGAAGGAAAAGTAGATCTTAAACTGATAGATGATGCAGCAGGAAGAATTTTAACCAAAAAATTCGAAATGGGACTTTTTGATGATCCTTACAGATTCAGTAATGAGAAAAGACAGAAAGAACAGACCGATAATCTGGAAAACAGGAAATTCGGAAGAGAATTTGGCTCAAAAAGCATTGTTCTTCTTAAAAATCAGGGAAATATACTGCCGCTTTCAAAAACAGTAAAAACTGTTGCTTTGATAGGCCCTTTTGGAAAAGAAACAGTGGCTAATCACGGATTCTGGTCGATAGCTTTTAAAGATGATAACCAAAGAATTGTATCACAGTTTGATGGAATTAAAAACCAGCTTGATAAAAACTCCACTTTATTATATGCAAAGGGTTGTAACGTTGATGATCAGGATAAAACTTTATTTGCGGAAGCCGTAGAAACTGCAAAAAAAGCAGATGTGGTAATTATGACTTTAGGAGAAGGCCATGCGATGAGTGGTGAAGCCAAAAGCAGAAGTAATATTGGCTTTTCCGGGGTTCAGGAAGACCTGTTGGTAGAAATTGCAAAAACAGGAAAACCTATTGTCCTGATGATCAATGCAGGAAGACCTTTGATTTTCAATTGGGCAGCGGATCATACTCCGGCTATCATTTATACATGGTGGCTGGGAACTGAAGCGGGAAATTCTATTGCCGATGTTCTCTTTGGAACCGTGAATCCGGGAGGAAAACTTCCCATGAGTTTTCCAAGAACTGAAGGGCAGATTCCGGTTTATTACAATCATTATAATACAGGAAGACCTGCGAAAAATAATACGGACAGGAATTATGTTTCAGCCTATATAGATCTTGATAACGATCCGAAATTTCCCTTCGGTTACGGTTTAAGCTATACAGATTTTAAATATTCCGATATGATTTTAAACTCAACAAATCTTAAAGGAAATCAGAAGCTTAACATCAGTGTTACAGTTTCCAACACGGGTCAATATGACGGTGATGAGGTAGTACAGCTTTACATCAGAGATCTTTTTGGAAAAGTAGTAAGACCGGTAAAAGAACTGAAAGGGTTTGAAAAAATATTTATCAAAAAAGGAGAAAGTAAAAAAATTGATTTTACATTAACCCCAGAAGACCTCAAATTCTTTGATGAGGATCTGAATTTTGACTGGGAAGGGGGAGAATTCGATATTATGGTCGGAACCAACTCCCAGAATGTGCAGACTAAAAGAATTAATTGGGTGAAGTAAATAGTCGAAAGGGCTGGTTTTGGGCCGCCATATATAAAAAAGATAAAATGCTTTAGTTAAAATCTGATAATCATAATAACATGAAAAATAAACTCCGGAATACCATCCAGTTTTGTGCAGCTGCAATAGTAGTACTGTCAGCTGTAAACTGTGCTTCAAACAAGGCAGATTCTGCAAGAAAACTGATATGGAGTGATGAGTTTAATGGAAAAGGGCTTCCGGATTCATTAAAATGGAATTATGACGTAGGGGGCAGCGGTTATGGAAACAGTGAAGCTCAGTTTTACACAAAAGACAGGCTTGAAAATGCCAGAATGGAAAACGGTAATCTTGTTATTGAGGCCAGAAAAGAAAACTGGGACAATAATAAATATACTTCAGCAAGGCTTTTAACCAAGGGTAAATTTTCTTTTCAGTATGGAACCATAGAAGTCAGGGCAAAGCTTCCGAAAGGCCGTGGAACATGGCCGGCGATATGGATGATGAGCGAAAAGATGAAGAAATGGCCGGATGATGGTGAACTGGATATCATGGAACATGTGGGTTTTAATCAGGGTTATATTCATGCATCAGTGCATACCAAAAAATATAATCATATCAAGGGAACACAGAAAACAGATACTCTTTTTGTAAAAGATGTAAGCGAGAAGTTTCATGTGTATAAAGCAGACTGGACGCCGGAAAAAATAGAGGTTTATATAGACGATCAGAAATTTTTTACCTATGAGAATAAAGAAAAAACCTACGAGGCATGGCCATTTGATCAGCCTTATTTTATCATTTTGAACCTTGCAGTTGGTGGTTTCTGGGGCGGAAAAGAGGGAATTGATGATCAGATTTTTCCACAAAAGTATTATATAGACTACGTAAGAGTCTATCAAAATAAATAATGAAATAGAGGACAATGAGTCCGGAAATAGAAAGAAATTATGAGAAAACTAATTGTAAGTTGTTTTGTAGTAGGCGTTGTCGTCAATGTCAGTGGCCAGAATTACTGGAAGAAAAATGCAGGAAAAACAGCTAAGGTAATCCTTACCAACTCCAAAGTAAATGAAAAGATGGTGGACAAAGGCGCAGTAAAGTTTGAGCAGTTTGGACAGCCCAAAGAAACAGAAGCCTGTATTTTTGTAGCTCCTAATTTTAAATATCAGAAACTGATAGGTATTGGAGGTGCTATTACAGATGCTTCTGCAGAAACCTTTTATAAGATGCCAAAGAACAAACAGAAAGAAATCCTGGACGCTTACTTTGGTAAAAACGGATTGGGTTATACTGTTGTCCGTACCAATATGAATTCATGTGATTTCTCTAGTGATTCCTATACTTATGTGGAAGATAATGACACCGCTCTGAAAACTTTCAACGTTGCACATGATGAGAAATATAAGATCCCAATGATCAAGGAAGCACAGAAAGCGATAGGAAATAATTTTACATTTTATTTCTCTCCGTGGAGTCCGCCAGCCTGGATGAAGTCTAACAAAAGCTTATACAAAGGTGGAAGACTGGAAAATCAGTATTACCAGACCTGGGCAGATTATTATATAAAATTCATTAAAGAATATGAAAAAAGAGGAATCAATGTCTGGGGATTAACCGTTCAGAATGAGCCAATGGCAACTCAGAGCTGGGAATCATGTATTTATACCGCTGAGGAAGAAGGTGAGTTCTTAAAAAAGAATCTCGGGCCTACACTTTGGAAAAACGGATATAAAGATAAACAGGTAATGATCTGGGATCACAACAGAGACCTGATCTATCAAAGAGCGACTACAACTTTAAGCGATCCTGAAACGTCAAAATACGCCCACGGAATTGGTTATCACTGGTATGAAACCTGGAATAATAAAACTCAGCTTTTTGACAATTTAGCAGAAACACACAGAGCTTTTCCGGATAAATTTCTGGCTTTTACTGAAGGATGCAAAGAACAGTTTAGCATGGACAGGATTTATGATGTAAGCCTGGGAGAACTGTACAGCAAAAATATGTTGAATGACTTCAATAAAGGAAATGCATTATGGACAGACTGGAATATCCTGCTGGATGAAACGGGTGGTCCCAATCATAAAGGAAATTTCTGCTTTGCACCGATTATTGCCGATACCAAAACAGGAGAAGTCTTTTATACCTATGAATATTATTATATAGGCCATGTTTCAAAGTACATTAAACCCAATGCTCAGAGAATTGGAAGTTCTTCCAACAGAGCTGCTTTAACATCTTCTGCTTTTATGAATGAAAACGGGCAACTGGTAACGGTCATTATGAATGATTCAGAAAATGATATCGAAACAAATCTCTGGATAGAAGGGATGGCAGCTAAATTAACAGCGCCTGCACATTCTATACAGACCGTAATTTTATAACTTCATATTAATATATTATTTTAACGATCATCGGCGGGCTCTAAGAGCCCGCCGATGTTGTTGTATTGAGAATGATCTTTTGAGAGATTACTCAAGATCATATTTGCTGATTACTTTCTGAGTAACTCCTGAACTGCTGAAACCTCCATCGTGGAAAAGATTCTGCATCGTTACTTTTTTAGTCAGATCAGAGAAAAGAGTAACACAGTAATCTGCGCACTCAAGAGCAGTGGCATTTCCAAGTGGAGACATATCCTCTGCATAACCCAGGAATCCTCCGAAACCTTTTACACCGCTACCGGCAGTAGTCATTGTAGGAGACTGAGAAACCGTATTTACACGTACTTTTCTTTCTCCCCAATAATTTCCGAAAGTTCTTGCGATACTTTCCAGATAAGCTTTGTTATCAGACATATCATTATAGTCCGGGAAAGTTCTCTGAGCGGCAATATAGCTAAGAGCCAAAATACTTCCCCACTCATTCATGCAGTCTTTTTCCCAAGCCACACGCATTACCTTATGGAAAGAAACCGCTGAAATATCCCAGCCTTTTTCCAACCAGTCATAATTCATTTCTGTATAATGTTTTCCTTTTCTTACATTTACGGACATGCCTATAGAATGAAGGATAAAATCTATTTTGCCGAATTTTGCTGTTGCAGCATCAAAAAGTTTTTCAAGATCTTCTATAGATGTAGCATCTGCAGCGATCACTTCAGAACCGGTTTTTTCTGCTAAACCATTAAGTTCTCCCATTCTCAAAGCGATAGGTGCATTAGATAAGATGAACTCTGCACCTTCCTCATGACATCTTTCAGCAACTTTCCATGCGATAGATTGTTCATTAAGGGCTCCAAATATAATCCCCTTTTTGCCTTTAAGTAAACCGTATGACATAATTTTTTAATGTTTATTGAAATACAAATGTAGCAATAATTGTGGTTATGACATAATAAAAATGGAGCCTTATCAATTTAAGACTCCATTTTCTTGAAAATATTTATATGACTGAATTTTTAATTGGTTTTCTTGTTCCATTCTGCTTTTACATCCTCTGCAGCATCTTTAGTTTTTTCCCACGCTTCATCTGCTTTATCCTTAATGTCTTCCCAGGCATCCGATACATTAGCTTTTACCCTGTCTAGCCAGTCTTCCTGATTAGCTTCCTCATCATTGCTTCGCTTTTCATTGATATAATCCTTGGCTTTATCTGCCAATTCATTGATTTTCCATTTGGTTTTATCCGTTGCATTCTGTAAAGAATTTTCTACATTGTTTACTGCATTTTCCGCTTTGTTATAATCCGAATTGTTCATAATATATAAATTTAAGTTTGGTATACCAGTAATTAAACAATAACCATTCCTAAAATCAGGCGTTTCTGTTAAAATTTTCATAATTTTTTCCTAAATACTAATTCATTATAAGTATATAGTACCATAACTAAGAAAAAAAATCGCTTCGGTTGATAAGAAATAATCGCCTTACAGAATATATTATAATGAAGATTGAGGAAATGCTTTTTGTGATGACAAAACAGCATTTAAATTCCTTAACGTTAAATGTTTCCGGTGGGACTAAAAATTGCAGTTATAAATATATTATCTCATTAATGATCCTGGTATAGTACGGGATTTAGTGATAAAGCTGTTTTTAAATTATTTCAATTATTATATATGCAACGAGGTTACTATTGAACATTCCTGTGGACTTATTCCAGAATATTATTTCATAATAACTCAATTGATCTGAAGCGTTTTTAGAACGTCAGGTTGTATGAATTTCATTATGAATAAAGAATTGGAGATCTGTAAAAGTTGAAACAGGTTCAATATAAAACCTATTGATAATATACTGTAAACATCGCTGCTGCGGAGATTTCTGATTATATTTTAGCAAAAAAAAAAGAGAGGCTCTAAATTGGTTGGTTTTGTAAAGATTTTTACAAATATGAAGGATAGGAAAATCCCGAATTATCATATAAAAGACTGATTTATCATAAAATAAAATGTTTTGTTTTATTCAATAATAAGTGATGTTTTTTATTAATAATGTAACGGTTAAATAAGCGTTTGGAAATGATGGTACGTAAAATGTTCATGAATGCTTAATATATAACTTGCTGATATTTAAATATTTTTCATTGTTTGGTGACTAAATTGCACTTTATTCACACCGTGGTGTTTTTAATTGTGATATTTGTAATTTAATTGCGATTTTATTAAAATATTGTATATTTGCAACCGCAAAAAATGTGTGTAATGCCAGGAAAATACAAATTTCAAGTAAGTCTTCTTTTTTTTCTAATTAGCTGTTTTATATATGCTCAGGTTGGGATTGGTACTCCTCAACCAGACAGTTCAGCAATGCTTCAGGTAAACTCAAAAAATAAAGGAGTACTTCTTCCAAGTATTGCACTGAATTCATCTACAGACAATGTAACGGTACCATCTCCGGCTGATGGACTTGTTGTATGGAATAATGGGAATGGAAATCTGAAAGAAGCTGGATTTTATTACTGGTTTGAAGCGAAATGGAATAATATTCTAATTAATATAGGAGGGACCACCAAAGTTGATAATGGAACAAGCTGGGATCTTACAGGAACAAATGTTGGAAATTTTGGGGGGGCAAATACCAATCTTGCATTGGGAACAAAAACATATGATGATCTGATCTTTAAGGTAAATTCAAAAATTGCAGGCAGACTGGGGGTTGATAATTCTGTAAGTCTGGGATTAGGGGCCGATGCAGCCCAGAACGGTATTGCTATCGGGAGTTCAAACTCAGCTTTTCAGGGGATATCAATTGGAAGTGCCGCTTCTTCTTTTAATGAAGCTTTAGCAATAGGAAATAAAGCTGCTGCTGCCAGTTTCAGATCTACAGCAATTGGTTATCATGCCCAGACCAGTAAAAATGAATCTGTTGCTATTGGAAATGAATCTTCTGCCGGAGGATTTCAGTCCATAGCGTTGGGATATAATGCAAAAACAAATACGAATAGTGAAACAGCTTTAGGATATAATGCTGTCACCAATAGTCAGAATTCAACTGCTTTAGGCTCGGGAGCAAATGCGTTGGGACAGTATTCAACTGCAGTAGGATATGGAGCAACGACCTCACAGGCCAATGCAATTGTATTGGGGAATAATAATGCAAGTGTAGGGATTGGTACTGAAGCTCCTAATGTTTCCGCAAAACTTGACGTAAACGGACAATTTAAACTGGGAGAGAAAGGAAGCATACAGAAAAGCCAGATCAGTTTTGAAGTATGGCCGGGAGTCTCTATCAGCAATATTCCTCCGGGGAAATTTGCGACGCTTGATATCCCAGTTCCTGCAGGATTTCAACCGGGTTCTTCCAGAGCTGTGGTGATTGTTTCTCCAGCCGGAGATTTTGCAGGTAATTCAACCTTCTCGATTTCTAATCCGAGATTGACTTCAACTTCCAGTATTACGGTTAACCTTACTAATATTTCAGGAAGCGCAGGAAGTTTGTACTCAGGACATTTCTATGTGATGATCAATGAGTTTTAATTTAGATAATAAATTTTTATTATAGTTGATATGGTGTTAAGGGCTTCCAAAAAGGAAGTCCTTTTTATATCACCTGAATATTGATGGTTTTTAAAAATTGAATAGATGTATATTCAAGAGGGACGGGCTTTAGCACGTTTTTAAATAATACAAATTAGCCGAAGCCTATCAAAAATAAGAGCTATCCTCAACGAGAATAGCTCTTTATATGTAATATGTGTACAATATTTATTTAATAATTCTGTCCAGTACCCATGTAATCAGGTTTTTTTCAGAAGCATGGTGATCCGCAGAGAATTCTCCACGTCTTCTGTTTGCAATTACATTATTTACTGTAATTGCTTTGTGGCCTAATAATTTTGAAAGTGCATAGATAGCAGAAGTTTCCATTTCGAAGTTGGTGATTCCAAGGTCATTCAATGTTTCAAGGAATTGATCATCTACCGCTTTTAGACGAAGCTGTCTCCCTTGTGGAGCATAAAACCCGGGGAACGTTGCCGTATTACCGTGATATTTGGCATCTTTATAATATTCACCCATTTCTTCCGCCCAGTCTGAGAAGTAAAGCATAGGCTTAATTTTTTCATATGGGAATTTCTCCACGAAATTTTTAGAGAACTCATTCTCGAAACTGTAATCCTGGTAGAAATGCATAAGACCATCCAGTCCTACTACGTTTTGAGTAACAAGCATATTGTCTACCTGTACATCAGGGTTTACACTTCCACATGTTCCCATACGGAAAAGCTCAAGAGCTTTATGTTCAGTTTTGAATTCTTTATTTTTAAGATCGATGTTCACCAAAGCATCAAGCTCGTTCATTACGATATCAATGTTTTCAGTTCCGATACCTGTTGACATTACGGTGATTCTTTCACCACGCAGAGTCCCTGTATGGGTATAGAATTCTCTTTTATTTTTTTTGATTTCTACGGTGTCAAAATATTTTGAAACTTTTGCCACTCTGTCAGGGTCACCCACAAGGATGATTTTATCAGCAATATCTTCAGGTAAAAGATTCAGGTGGTATACACTTCCATCTTCATTCAGAACAAGTTCTGAGGCAGCTAGTTTATTTAGCATAATATGTATATTTTTTGTTTTTTTAATAATTAATTAGAATTGCTTCTTTATAAGGTGAGGCCATCAGCTCATAGATGGATCCGTATTCTTCTACAATTCTTCTTTGCCCATTCATTACTTCATATACGGTAACAATAGTCTTTTCAATATTTTTAGGATCTTTCCTTTGAGAGGTAATCTCATAAAAATGATCATCCTTTTTAAGAATAGAAACCAGCTCTTCTTTGGTAGAGTTGTTAGAAGTCATTATTCCGGGGAATTCCATGATGACATCCTTCAGATCAGTGTAGTTTTTATAAGGCTTTGTACTTCCGTTAGAATACACATACACATTGGGAATGTCTTTATCTTTTTCCAGACGAACGAGATAATAATCACTTCCTTTCTTCTCTGCATAGACTGCTGTTTCCTGTTTCTTCCCGGCTGGCTTTTCTGCGAGCTTTTTCTTTTGCGAAAATACAGTAATAGAAAGGAAACTTATTGCTACTGCAAACAACAGTTTTGTTTTCATAATATTATTTTAGTTTTTGATGTATTGAATTTAATTAAAAAAATCCTCTCCCCATAATCTCACGCCATTATTTTCCGGTATTTTAGAATAACCGGTTTTCTCTAGAATAATGAATTTGATTTCGGGGTTTAAAATTAGTAAAAAATATTGTATCAGAAATATAAACATTATTTAATCTGCTATTAAAACTGAGATAACATCAGATTGGTAGCTTTGCCGTTAAAAATTAATGAGATCTTATCCACTGCTTGTTGTCGTCCTTTTGATAGGATTTGCAGTTATGTCTTTCAATCCTGTTTATAAAGGAAAAGAAAGTGAAAATACATTTGTCAATAAAGGTTTGTCTGATTTTAAAATGAAGCTTGAAAAGCTAAAATCAGATGTTCGCAAGTTCTCAGAAGACCAGATTTCAATTGATGAACTGCAAAAATCATTAAGCAGTACCAGAAATTCATTTAAAGAAATAGAATTCTACGTAGCTTATCATTATCCTGAATTTACCAAAACCCACCTTAATGCTGCCCCTTTATTTCATATAGAAGCAGCGGGAACAACGGCATATACTTTACCTCCGGAAGGATTACAGGTTTTGGATGAACTTATTTTTTCAGAAGAGGCAGGGGATGAAAAAGAGAAAATAAAGACTATTACAGACTTTTTATACAATAGCTATTCCGGTTTCTACCTGAGTGCAGTGAAAAATGGATTAAGTAAAGGAAATAATAAGACCTTGCCTTTGCGGATAGAACTGATCAGGATATATTCACTGGGAGTGACAGGTTTTGATACACCTGGTTCCTTAAATATTTCAGAAGAAACGGCACACGCACTTTCAGGAATACAAAAATACATCAATGATGATCCTTATTTTAAAAATTATACTACGCAGAAAGCAAATCAAATCTTAACAGAAGCTGTAGGTTACCTTTCAAAAAATACCGATTTTGAAACTTTTGACAGAATTGAATTTTATAAAAAATACATACATCCGCTGTATGAAGAATTCGGGAAATGGGATGGCAGAGCCGATGACCTCAAAGAATTCTCAGGCTGGAATGTAGGAAATAAAAACTTTTTCAGCAGTGACTTTTTAGACCCTTATTTTTATACTTTACTGAAATCTTCAGAAGACAGTCCTCACTTACGCAATCTCGGAAAGTCAATTTTCTATGATCAAAATTTAAGCGGTAATGGGAAAATGAGCTGTGCAACCTGCCATCTTCAGGAAAATGCTTTTACAGATCTTAAAGCAAAATCCCAAAGTAATGTGGAAGGGAAAACGGTTTTAAGGAATTCTCCGTCACTTTATAATGCCGTATTTGCTAAAAGATTCTTTTATGATCTTCGTGCTTTTTACCTTGAACAGCAGGCAGAGCATGTGATATACAATGAAAATGAGTTTAATACAAGCTACGAAACCATTATTGAGAAACTGAAAACAAAACCTGAATATAAAAAAGCATTCCGCAGTGCTTTCAAAGACGGAAATATCAATAAGGAAAACTTTTCAAAAGCTTTAAGTTCTTATGTAGCTTCATTATATTCTTTTGACAGCGACTTTGACCGCTTTATGAGAGATGAAAAGAATGTTTCCGAGGATGTAAAGAAAGGATTCAACCTCTTTATGGGAAAAGCGAATTGTGCCACCTGTCATTTTGCTCCCCATTTCTCCGGGCTTGTACCTCCGTTTTTTAATGAAAATGAATCTGAAGTTCTCGGAATAACAACAAAGCCAATCAATCAGCAGCCGATAGAATTGGATCATGACATGGGAAGAGCAAACAGCCCTGTAAAAAAAGAAAAATCATGGATCTATGATTATTCGTTCAAAACAGTTACCGTGAGAAATATTGCCCTTACGAAACCTTATTTTCATAACGGAGCTTTTAATACATTGGAAGAGGTTATGGATTTCTATAACGAAGGAGGAGGAGAAGGATTAGGATTAAAAATGAAAAATCAAACTCTGGCACCTGATAAATTAAACCTTACCCAAACGGAAATCAGACAGATTATTGCTTTCCTGAATGCTCTTACGGATGTGAGTAAAGCGAAGTAGGTAGAATTCTGGTAGCGTGATATGGTTTTTATTTGCGCACTGGAAATTCGGACAGAAACAATATAGTTTTTATAAAAAATAGGCTAAATTCTGAAATTGGTGTAGATTATGTTTACACAGTTTCAGAATTTAGCCTAAAATTATTTTATAGACCGGATCAGTCTGTCTGTTTATTTTGTTTGAATCAGTTTTTCAAGTTTATCAATCATTTCCTGTTGTTGTTTCAGCATACGCTCATAAAGTTCAACCATTTTGTCAAGAGGATTGAAAGTGGGTTGGTTATTAAAAAAGGCTGGTTGTTGACAATTATCAAATGAGGCTGTATTAGAAATAATGTTGATGGCTTGTTCTTCATCAAAGCTCTCAATTGCTTCAGCCGGTACTTTAAGAATCTGAGCTACCTGTGCCAGAATATCAGATTCTACTGTTTCTTTTTGTTCCAAAAGAGAGACTTTCTTCTGATTCCAGTCCTCGCCTAATTCGAAAGCTAGGGCTTCTTTCTTGATGCCCAGTATTTCCCGGAAACGTTTGATATTTCTACCCTGATGTATTTTTTTATTTTGCATAGCTGTGTCAATCATAATAACAAATATAAAGTTTTAAGAGATAAGAATAAACTTGTTCTATTTGCTTTGAATCAGCTTTTCAAGTTTATCAATCATTTCCTGTTGTTGTTTCAGCATACGCTCATAAAGTTCAACCATTTTATCAAGAGGATGAAAATTGGGTGAATTATTAATAACATTCGCAAATTGGGGGGAAGAATGATCGTGATTATTGAAAGTATTAGCGATTATATTGATTGCTGCTTCTTCATCAAAGTTCTCAATTGCTTCAGCCGGTACTTTAAGAACCTGAGCTACCTGTGCCAGAATATCAGATTCTACCGTTTCTTTTTGTTCCAAAAGAGAGACTTTCTTCTGATTCCAGTCTTCACCTAATTCGAAAGCTAAGGCTTCTTGCTTGATGCCCAGCATTTCCCGGAAACGTTTGATATTTCTACCCTGATGTATTTTTTTATTTTGCATAGCTGTGTCAATCATAATAACAAATATAAAGTTTTAAGAGATAAGAATAAAGCTTGATTTCAAAATAAATTATCTTCTAAAATATTCATGTTTTTGAATAAAATTTCTCATTTGTGAATGATTAAGCTTATGAATATAATTTGTTTTGAAACAATTAACAGAAAATTAATCCCCTTAACATTAGGTTTTTAATAATTTAATATTCCCTGATTTATATTTAAAGTCCTATTAACAGACGGAAGGCTCTAAAAAAATAGTTTTGCAACGTCTAATAAATCAAATTAAAAATGAAGAAAAAACTACTAACAATTGGAACGTTGGCTCTGCTTGCCTGCTCGGGTATTCAGGCTCAGACCTTATTATTTGATAAGGGAGCATTATGGAGCTACAAAGACAATAATCAGGCTCAGCCCACAGGATGGAATGCTAAGACCTATGATGTTTCAACATGGACAGTTGGCAATGGCCCGCTAGGTTACGGGGATCCTGTAACAACAACAATTAACTCCGGGCTTACTACTGCTTATTTTGCTAAGGATTTTACCGTTGACCTTTCTGCGCTTTCTGATACTATGGAACTTGGTGTGATGAGAGATGATGGTATTATTGTATACCTTAACGGTGAAGAAGTGGTAAGAGACAATATGCCGGCGGGTATTGTTACATTCAATACTTTCTCTAGTACAACCATTGATGGGGCTGCAGAAAATGTATACAATATTTTTTCTATTCCAAAATCAAAATTTGTAAACGGTGTCAACAGAATCTCTGTTGAATTACATAACAGAAGTGCAACCAGTTCAGACCTTAGAATTGATGCTTATCTTAAGACAACTGCAAATACTACAAACCCTGTAGCTTGTAACGGAACACATATCAGCTGTTTTACGTCTATCGTTCCTACAGCACAAACGGATAAACTGATCATTCCTTCGGAGCATAAATATCAGCTTATCTTAAAAGAGGGCGACAGCTATACCGAAGGTGGAGGATTAGTAGGAGGTCAGAATGACTTTACAGCCTATGTACCAAAAACAGGAAGCAGTACAAACGGATATCTTTCCGTAAACCATGAAACAAATCCTGGAGGAGTTACAATGGCAGAGATCAATTACAATGCTTCTACCAAACTTTGGCAGCTAACCAAATCCAGAGCTGTAAGCTTCTCAGATCCCAGTCTGGTACAGACGATCAGAAACTGTTCAGGAGGAATTACACCTTGGGGAACAGTGGTTACCGCAGAAGAATCTGTTACTTCCAATGATCTGAATGCAGATGGATACAAAGATTACGGCTGGTTGGTAGAGATTGATCCCGCCACAGCTCAGGTCATCTCTAAAAACCCGAACGGTTCCAAAGGAAAACTTTGGCAGATGGGAATTATGAACCATGAGAATGTAGTGATCAACAATGCAGGAACTATTGCATATTATGGAGAAGACGGAGGAACTCACATGGTGTATAAATATATTATGGATACTCCAAACGATCTTTCTTCAGGAAATCTATATGTATTAAAATTAGACCAGGGATTAACGGCAGCAGGAGATCCGGCAGGAACTACAGCAACATGGATTCAGGTGCCGAATAAAACAAAGGCAGATCAAAATAATACAGCATCATTAGCTTTGTCATTAGGAGGTACTAAATTTAATGGAGTAGAAGATGTAGACATCAGCCCATTGGATGGCAGAATTTATTTTACAGCAAAAGGATTAGACAGAGTGTACCGTTTACAGGATAACGGAATGACGGCTTCACAGGTAGAGACTTTCGTAGGAGGAAGTTCTACAGTATATTCTTTCAATACAGCTCAGGGAATGAAATCCGAAGTATGGGCAGATGGTAATGATAACCTTACTTTTGACGAGCTTGGAAACCTTTGGGTTCTTCAGGATGGTGGTAAGAACTATATTTGGGTAATTGCACCGGATCATACTCAGGCTGATCCGAAAGTAAGACTATTTGCTTCTATGCCGGCAGGAGCAGAGCCTACAGGTCTTACATTTACTCCGGATCATAAATTTGGTTTCTTCTCAGTTCAGCACCCGGATTCAACCATTTCTACAGACGTAGATGCAACGGGGAATACAATCAACTATAAAGGAAAATCAGCAACTGTTGTTATTGCTCTTAAGAATAACTTAGGTATCGAAGGATCTTTAGGAACAATCGAAAACAATACAGCAGAAAATACAGTAACTGTCGCTCCAAACCCTACTTCAGGGATCGTGAAAATCAATTCAGGAAAAGGACTGAAAGATATTTCAGTAACAGCTTACAGTATGGATGGCAAAATTGTTTACACGAAGAAATTCAATGGTACAAGCAAAGCTTTGGACCTGGACTTTACGCAGCAGTTGGAAGGATCTCGTGTT
Organism: Chryseobacterium sp. MEBOG06; assembly: GCF_021869765.1. Lineage (NCBI taxonomy): Bacteria > Pseudomonadati > Bacteroidota > Flavobacteriia > Flavobacteriales > Weeksellaceae > Chryseobacterium > Chryseobacterium sp. MEBOG06. The sequence continues at coordinate 2,126,391 of NZ_CP084580.1, forward strand.
TTAATTTTAAATATTGAAGCAGAAGGAGGTTTCCAGAAGACCGTAAAACTTTTAAAGAAGTAAATTATTAATAATTCCAGTCTGGCAGCAACTTTTTGCTGCCAGTCTTTTATATTTATGAAAAAGCTTATCTTACTTGTTTCCATCGTATCACTTTCTCAGCTCAAGGCTCAGATTGATCCTGTTAAATATCCTACTTTTACCAATATTGAGGATGCTTTAGCCAGTAAAAAAACAGTTTACAGTATCAGTTTTCGGGAAAAAGGAATGTTCAATCTTCCTCCAAAGACTGTAAAGCTGGACTCAGTATTTTTTCTGAATATTATGGCCAATAAGCTTGAAAAGATGGATCAGGAATTATTTGCACTAAAAGAACTTGAAATACTGAACGTTAATGAAAACAGTATTAAATACATCCCTGATGAAATAAGCCAGCTTAAAAAACTGACCACATTCTCGATGAACCTTAATAGCCTGACCAGCATCAATCCTAATATTGCAAAGCTTCAGAACTTAAAAGTAGTTCATTTTGATGCCAATAATCTGAACGTTTTTCCGGAAGCATTAATGCAGATTCCAACGCTGGAAGAAATCAACCTGCAGGGGAACCAGATCAGCTTTATTGCAGACAGACTGCATCAGATTAAAAATCTGAAATTTTTAAACCTTTCAGATAATCAGATCAATGATTTGGGAAATTTATCCTTTCCTAAAAACTTAAAATATCTTGAATTACAGCAGAATGCCATTGTAAAATTGCCGGAGAACCTCTTTAAATCAAGAAATCTTGAATTTCTGAATGTAAGCGGCAACAATATCACAGAAATTTCATCCCGAATAAAAGGATTAAAGAATATCGTCAGCATGAACCTGGCTAACAATAATTTGAAAGATATTCCTGTAGAAATCAAACAGCTGAAAAATCTGAAAACATTGATTCTTACAGGAAATCCTATAGAGAAAAATAAAATTGAAAATTTAAAAACCTCACTGCCGGAAACCCAGATCTATTTCTAGATTTATCCGCCAACACGTTTGGTTTTATATCCCATTTCTTTAAGGATATTCATGATTTTATCACGGTTATCCCCCTGAATGATAATCGTTCCATCCTTCTCAGAACCGCCTATTCCTAAGGTGGTTTTTATTTTCTTTGAGATTTTTTTCAGGTCTTCCTCACTGCCTTCCCAGCCTTCAACAACCGTTACCGGCTTACCATTTCTCCCTTTTTTTTCAAATTTGCATACTAAAGGTTCCTTTTGCTTGAATTGTTCCTCAGGCATTTCAAAATCCTGCTCATCATGATCAGGAAAAAGATTCTTCAATTGATCTCGTAAATCCATAAAGCAAAATTAAAAAGATTTACTGATTTATGAATGCAAATGATCACGAAATTTCATGAATTTTGATAAAACAGATCTTTATCCGGCTTTTTTAAAGTGTCATTGTCATTGCTAAAGAATCTAGCTGGCTGTATACTTGTATACTGATGATAAGCTGGTTGGGTTTCTGATAAATCTCTTTAATCTATGCAGAATAAAACAGGAAGAGTCACAGAATTATTATTAAAAAGATATAAGGTCCTTATTTTAAAAGAATGCCCAAAATTCAGGACCTCAAATTCTTCTATTCATCGGAAATTAGGTAAATTTGTATATAAAAGTTTTAGAAAATGTCGAAAAAAGCAATACTGGCTATCCTTGACGGATGGGGATTAGGAACAAACCCGGATGTTTCCGCAATAGATAAAGCAAATACACCATTTATAGACAGCTGTTTCAAAAAATTCCCACATACAACACTTGAAGCAAGTGGACTGGCAGTAGGTCTTCCGGAAGGACAGATGGGGAATTCCGAAGTAGGACATATGAACCTTGGAGCCGGAAGAGTAGTTTACCAAAATCTGGTAAAACTCAATATGGCTGTTGAGAACGGGACTTTAGGACAGGAAAAAGTGATTCAGGATGCTTTTGAATATGCCAAAAAAGAAAATAAAAAAGTACACTTCATCGGATTGGTTTCCAATGGAGGAGTTCACTCACATATCAACCATTTAAAAGGATTACTGACTGCTGCAAAAGAATTCGGATTGGATGAAAATGTTTTTGTTCACGCATTTACCGATGGCAGAGACTGTGATCCGCATTCCGGATTTGGATTCATTGATGAACTTCAACAACATATGGAAGCTACCACAGGAAAGCTGGCTACCGTTGTCGGAAGATATTATGCGATGGACAGAGATAAAAGATGGGAGCGTGTAAAACTGGCTTATGATGCCCTTGTAGAAGGAGTAGGCGAGCAGACCACAGATGCTTTGGCAGTTATTAAGGCTTCCTATGATAATAAGGTAACCGATGAATTCCTGAAACCTATTATTTTAGTAAACACTACTGAAACAGGTAATATCGTGCCGGTAGCAAGAATCATTGATAATGATGTGGTAATCTGCTTCAACTTCCGTACAGACAGAGGAAGAGAAATTACAGAAGTTCTTTCACAGAAAGACTTCCCGGAATATTCTATGAAGAAATTGAACCTTTATTATATTACGTTGACGAACTATGACAAAACATTCCAGAATGTTAATGTAGTCTTTGACGAAAATGTTTTGACAGAAACAATGGGGGAAATTCTTGAAAAAAATAACAAATCTCAGATCAGAATTGCTGAAACAGAAAAATATCCTCACGTTACCTTTTTCTTCTCAGGAGGAAGAGAAGAGGAGTTCAACGGAGAAAGAAGATTACTGTGCCCAAGTCCGAAGGATGTTCCTACTTATGATTTAAAGCCGGAAATGTCAGCCTATGATATCACCAGCGCTATCGTACCGGAACTGGAACAGGGAAATGCCGATTTTGTTTGTCTGAATTTTGCCAATACCGATATGGTAGGGCATACAGGAGTATTTGAAGCCGCTGTAAAAGCTGCAGAAGTCGTAGATCAGTGCATTGAAAAGGTAGCTGCTGCTGCTTACGAAAACGGATACACCGTTTTCATTCTTGCAGATCACGGAAATTCTGATGTAATGATGAATCCTGATGGAACTCCAAACACCCAGCACTCAACAAATCTGGTTCCTTTTATTGTAATGGATAAAGATCATACCTGGAATTTGAAACCCGGAAAGCTGGGCGATGTAGCGCCCACAATTCTGAAAGTAATGGGTGTTGAAATACCGGAAGCAATGACAGGAGATGTTTTAGTTAGTTAAAATTCAATAATAATATTAAAAAAATGCCGTTATAATGATATAATGGCATTTTTTATGATATATGTCAGATAAGGTATGAGATGCATACTTTATTATGCGTTAAATAATAAATAAATCATATCTTTGTCAATTAAAACTGAATAGTAAAATGTATCAAAAGCTTGTTAGGAAAGAAGTAATGGGAATATTGGAAAAGGAAGTAGGTTCTTTTCTTGATAAATTTTTAACGCCGATTGAAAAAATATGGCAGCCTTCCGATTATTTACCAGATCCTTCAAGCGATGATTTTAAGCATGATTTAGAAGAAATTCAGACTTTTGCCCGTGAAATGCCTTATGATTTATTTGTAACATTAATTGGAGACTGTATCACGGAAGAAGCTCTTCCATCTTACGAGTCCTGGTTGATGGGAGTAGATGGAATCAATCAGGAAGAAAAACTAGGCTGGGCAAACTGGGTGAGAGCATGGACTGCTGAAGAGAACAGACATGGTGATCTGCTGAACAAATACCTTTATCTGTGTGGTAGAGTAAATATGAGAGAAGTAGAGATCACTACTCAGTATTTGATCAATGACGGTTTCGATCTTGGAACCAGTATGGATCCATACAGAAACTTTATTTATACAAGTTTTCAGGAAACAGCTACCAATATTTCTCACAGAAGAGTAGGAACATTGGCAAAGCAGTCAGGAAACGGTAAATTAGCCAAAATGTGTGGCGTAATTGCTGCAGATGAAGCAAGGCACGCTAAAGCTTATAAACATTTCGTAGCTAAAATCCTTGAAATAGACCCTTCAGAAATGATTCTTGCGTTCGAAGATATGATGCGTAAGAAAATCGTTATGCCTGCTCACCTGATGAGACAATCCGGACAGAAAGCAGGAGAACTTTGGGGGCATTTCTCAGATGCTGCACAGAGATGTATGGTATATACAGGGAATGATTATATCAATATTATGAAAGACTTATTAGATGAGTGGAAAATAGAGCACGTAAAAGGTCTTACAGAGAAAGCGGAAAAAGCTCAGGAATACCTGATGAAGCTTCCTGCAAGACTACAGAAGATCACAGACAGAGTTTCTACTCCGGATCTTCAGTTCCAGTTCAACTGGGTAAAGAGCTAAAAGTTCCATATTATTATTTAATTTATAAAAGTATTGAGTGCCTTTCTTTTTGGCACTCTTTTTTATTTCTTATCTTTGCAAAGCTAAAAAAGAACAAAATGTTAAATAATAAAAAGATTGCTGTTGACTTTGACGGGACCGTTGTGGATGATGCTTATCCGGCAATTGGAAAACCGAAAACCTTTGCTTTCGAAACTTTAAAAAGACTGCAGGCAGAAGGATACAGACTTATTCTTTGGACCTATAGACACGGAAAAACGTTAGATGAAGCAGTAGAATTCTGCAAAAAAAACGGAATCGAATTCTATGCAGTAAACTCAAGCTTTGAAGGAGAGGTCTTTGACTCTGAAAATCAATCCAGAAAACTGGATGCAGATTGGTTCATTGACGACAGAAACTTAGGTGGATTCCCGGGATGGGGCGAAATCTACAATATTATTCAGGAGAGAATAGAATTCCGTGTAGAAGGAAAAGAAGTTCTTGCCTATTCAAAATTAAAAAAAGAAAAGAAAAAAGGACTTTTCTGGTAAGACCAAGCATAGAAGCCAGACATTAAACAGTAGTTTTTTTAGTGTCATATTCATTATTGAGCTTCTTGAGTATTATTAGAAAAGTTGATAGATCATTAAAAGTTAAATGCACACAATGCTGTGATATTAACTTCTTGTATCTAATATCTAACATCTATACAACAATGATTCAATTAAAAACGATAGACGAATTGCGTCTTATGAAGGAGAGTGCCCGACTGGTTTCTAAAACATTGGGAATGTTGGCAAAGGAAATTAAACCGGGGATTACTACCTTATATTTAGATAAACTGGCTCATGACTTTATCAAAGATCATGGTGCTGAACCTGCATTCTTGGGATATGGAGGTTTCCCGAACTCTCTGTGTATTTCTCCGAATGACCAGGTAGTTCATGGTTTTCCTAATAATGAAGTCGTAAAAGAAGGAGATGTTCTTTCTGTAGACTGTGGAGTTATCCTTAATGGTTTCGTAGGAGATCATGCCTATACTTTTGAAATCGGTGAAGTAGCACCGGAGGTTAAAAAATTACTGCAGGTTACCAAAGAATCTCTTTACAAAGGGATTGCGCAGTGTGTAAGAGGAAAAAGAATAGGGGATATTTCCCACGCTATCCAGGCACATTGTGAAAAAGAAGGGTATGGAGTAGTAAAAGAACTTGTAGGACATGGTTTAGGAAGAAAGATGCACGAAGATCCACAAGTACCTAACTATGGCAGACAGGGAAGTGGAAAAGTGATCAAAGACGGTTTGGCTATTGCTATTGAACCAATGATCAACCTTGGTACCGAAAAAGTAAAATTCCATAATGACGGCTGGACAGTAACTACTTTAGATAATCTGCCATCTGCTCACTTCGAACATGATGTAGCAGTAATCAACGGTAAGCCGGTATTGCTTTCAACATTTGACTATGTGTATGAAGCTTTAGGGATTGTAAGTGATGAAGAAAAGCAGTTCCAACTGGATTTTTAATGAAAAAGGTAACTAAACTTTTACTGAATAAAATTCCACGCCCCATGCTGATTAAAATGAGCATCTGGGCAAGACCTCTTATTTATCAGTTTTTCAAAGGAGATGAGTTTTACGATCCTATAGATGGAAGATCCTACAGGAAATTTCTTCCTTATGGATACGGAAAGCAAAGAGAAAATGCGCTTTCCCCGGGAACTTTAAGCCTGGAAAGACATCGTCAGATGTGGCTTTATCTTCAGAATGAAACTGATTTCTTCATTAAAAATTATAAAGTACTTCACATTGCTCCCGAACAGGAATTTTTAAGGAAATTCAAAAGGATGAGCAATCTGAACTATATTTCAGCAGATCTTTACTCTCCGATAGTAGATGTAAAGGCGGATATTCTGGACTTGCCTTTTGAGAGTGAAACCTTCGATATTGTTTTCTGTAATCATGTTTTGGAACATATTGAAGATGATGCAAAAGCAATGAGTGAACTGTATAGAGTAATGAAACCAGGTGGATGGGGAATCCTTCAGGTACCGATGAAAAATTCTTTGGAGAAAACTTACGAAGATTTTACAATCACAGACCCGAAAGAACGCCAGAAACACTTCGGACAGTACGATCATGTTCGCTGGTACGGAATGGATTATTTTGACCGTTTAAAGAAGGCAGGTTTTGAAATAGAACCCAACTTCTATTCGCAGAAATTCTCCGAAGAAGAAATTAAAAAATATGGGTTAAGGCATAATGAGATCTTACCTATAGTTTACAAGAAATAAAAATAAAAACGTCTTCATATCCTGAAGACGTTTTTTTAGATAGTTGTTTATATTACATCTCTTCTTTTAGTGCGAAGAAACAGCCTTTAAGCCAATCACAGAACCAATTAAGGTGATAATGAAAAATATTCTCCAGAAGCTTACAGGATCCTTAAAAAAGAAAATTCCCATTAAGGCAGTTCCCACTGCTCCAATTCCTGTCCATACCGCATAGGCCGTACCGATAGGTAATGCCTGAGTGGCTTTAATAAGTAGCACCATACTTATTGTCATTGTCACCAGGAAGCCTGCAAACCAGTAATAAGATTCCGTTCCGGAGGTTTCCTTTGCCTTTCCTAGACAAGATGCGAATGCAACTTCAAATAACCCGGCAATAACTAAGATAATCCAATTCATTTTTTAAATTTTTCTTCTGCAAATTTCAGTATTTGAAAGGAGAAAAAATTTTACAATTGTTAAAAAATGATCCATAAAAATATGTTTTATGAAATAAAATAGAAAGCCCGGGAGAAGAAAGCTAATGTAGTTTCAATAAGAAATTCCATTCAATCGTTATCAATTGAAACAGCAATTAAGGTTTGAATATAATTTATAAAAAAGAATGTATCTCTCATTTTCTATTATTTAATCTCCGCACGGATTCTGCTTAAGCTTACCTGGGTAATTCCAAGATACGATGCAATATAGCCGAGCTGAACTCTCTTAAGTAAATCAGGCTGATAGGAAATGATATCTTTATATCGCTCCAAAGAAGTTTTGAACTGTCTTGAAATAATGAGTTCCTCAGACTTTATCATCTCCGCTTCGGCTAATTTTCTTCCCCAGTTGGCCATATGAATATCTTCATTAAAAAGTTTTCTGAGATTTTCCGTTTCCAGTACATACAGATCACAGTCTTCAAGTAATTCAATGCTTTCATAACCCGGTTTGTCTTCCACATAGCTTTTCATGGAAAGCACACATTGGCCTTCACTTCCAAACCAGAATGTAATATCATTTTCTGACGTGGAAGAATAAGCACGTGCAATACCCTTACGGATAAAATAAACATACGGAATTACTTTATCAGCTTCCATCAGGCAGAATCCCTTAGGATGGGAAACTTCTGTAATATGCTCTTTTAAGCTGTTTTTAGAAGCTTCAGGGAGAATGTAAATGGAGTCAAGAATCTGGTCTATATTCATAAAAATGAATTCTAATATTCAAAAGTATCAGTTTTAAGTAATGCAATACAAAATTATGTGATAATTTTTATAAGAAACATTCTAAATTGAAGGTAATATTTCTTAAATCAAAGCTTATCTTAATACCCTTTGATTTCTGTTGATTCTTATTTATTTTGAAATAACCCGATTGACGATGATTTTATAAAAAATAAATAAAAATTGCCCTTCAGAGTTTCCTTTGTTAAACATATTTAATGCTACATAACTCTCTTTTTTCTTTTAAATATTGAGATTAACTGTAAAGACCAATTTTGTTTTACTAACTTTGCAGTTCGTAATATTATTTTTATGCACAAAGCTGGATTTGTAAATATAGTTGGAAAGCCTAATGCCGGAAAATCTACACTGCTCAACCAATTAATGGGGGAGAAGCTGGCGATTGTAACGCAGAAAGCTCAGACAACCCGTCACAGAATTTTTGGTATTTATAATGAAGAAGACCTTCAGATTGTATTTTCTGATACTCCCGGAGTATTAGATCCTAAATACGGCCTGCAGGAAAAAATGATGGATTTTGTAAAAGACTCTTTACAGGATGCAGATGTATTTCTGTTTATTGTAGACGTTACCGATAAAGCGGAACCTTCAGAGTTTTTGATTGATAAGTTAAATAAAATCCCTGTTCCTGTACTTCTGTTATTGAATAAAGTAGACCAAACCGATCAGGCAGGTCTTGAAAAACTGGTAGAAGAATGGCACAATAGAATTCCAAAAGCGGAAATTCTTCCTATCTCTGCACTGAATGCTTTCAATACAGAGGTTATCTTACCTAAAATAAAATCATTACTCCCTGAGAACCCTCCATACTATGATAAGGATCAATATACGGATAAACCCGAGAGATTCTTTGTTAATGAGGCAATACGTGAGAAAATTCTTTTGAACTATGATAAAGAAATTCCATATTCTGTAGAAGTGGTAACTGAGCAGTTTAAGGAAAAAGAGGGAATTATCTTTATAGATTCTATTATCTATGTAGAAAGAGATACCCAGAAAGGAATCATTATAGGTCACAAAGGAGAAGCAATCAAAAAGGTAGGAACTGAAGCAAGATTGGATCTTGAGAAATTTTTCTCTAAGAAAATTCACTTAAACTTATTTGTAAAAGTGAAAAAGGACTGGAGAAAGAATGACAGAGACCTTAAAAATTTCGGTTACAGATAAACTAAAAACGTTGTAACCCCTTTGTATTAAAAGATTTTTATTACCTTAGTCTAAATTTTTTAGTAAATGAACTATAACAATTCAAATTCAGGATCGATACTTAAAGATATTGTTTTATTGGCAGTGAGGGTATTTGTAGGTTTTGCAATGCTGTCTCATGGATTCCCAAAACTTCAGATGCTGTTAGCAGGAGGTAAAATCGATTTTTTTGATTTTATGGGATTAGGCCCTCAGATATCTTTGATTCTTACGGTCTTTGCAGAGTTTGTATGTTCAATATTACTGATATTAGGGCTCTTTACAAGAGTTTCATTAGGATTTTTGATTTTTACCATGGTGATTGCTGCATTTGTGGTTCATGGAGCAGATCCTTTTGAGAAGAGAGAAATGAGTCTTATTTACCTTTCAGTTTATCTACTGTTAATAGTCATGGGGGCTGGAAAGGTTTCTGTAGACCATATGATAGAAAGAAGAAAAAGAGCTTCAGATTGGTAAACCTATACTAACTAAGATAAAAAATACAAAATAGAAGAGGCATCTCATAAAGTGAGATGCCTCTTTGTTTTATTTAAGGTCTGCAAGGATATGAAGTTGGTATACAATCCCAGATTGGTGATCCTGTATCAGTTCTTCCTACCACGCATGCTCTATAGCCCGAATCGCATAAAGGGGCATTCCCTCCGATAATTGTTTTCAGACTTCTTTTTGATAATTTTCTTAAATTTTTCATATTGTTTTAATTTGGTTTGATAAATGTAATGAAAACATACACAATATGACACTTATAAGTGTGTTATTTTTTGATTTTATAAATGTGTTAAAATTCACTACTTTCGTAGAAAATGAATTTATATGAAGATAAAACTGACAATTTGCCTTTTGGCATTTCTCAATTTTTATGATGCACAGGAAAATATTACTTATCAAAAGCCTTCTGCTGAGATTCTTAAGCTGGCAGATTATCAAAGGCCGCCAAGCGTTTTGATGAATAATAAAAAAGATTGGGTGGTTTTTACTTACCGCGCAACTTATAAAACACTTCAGGATCTTAGTCAGCAGGAAATGAAATTGGGAGGATTGAGAATTAATCCCGTGACGAATATTTCAAGTACAGCTACCTACTTCAATAATTTGAAGATCAGAAAAATTAGCGATAAAAATGAAATTCAGGTAAAAAACTTACCAGCAGAGGCTAGAATTACTTATATTTCATTTTCTCCTGATGAAAAGAAACTTGCTTTTACCAATACGACAACCAAAGGGGTAGAGCTCTGGATCGTCGATATGGAAACGGTTTCTGCAAAAAAAGTGACAGCAGATAACCTGAATGCGAATTTAGGAACGCCTTATAGCTGGTATAATGATTCACAGAGTTTACTGATCAAGACACTTCCTCAGAACAGACCTGCTTTGATAGATTCTGATAAAGATCTTCCAACAGGGCCAATTGTTTCTACCTCGGATGGAAAGGTATCACAAAACAGAACGTACCAGGATCTCTTAAAGAATCCTCAGGATGAAAAAAACTTTGAGACTCTTACTGCTTCAGAAATCTATAAAGTAGACCTTAACGGAATTCTTAAAAAAGTGAAAGATCAGGATATGTATTCCGGACTTAGCTTTTCTCCTGACGGAAACTATTTAATGACAACCGTGATTAAAAAGCCATTCTCTTATATTGTGCCGTTAAGCAGATTTCCATCAGTAACTACTGTTTATGATTTGAATGGAAATCTTGTAAAAGCAGTGAATGAAGTTCCTCTGAATGAAATCATGCCTAAAGGCTTTTCATCTGTAAGAACAGGGAAAAGAAATATGATGTGGAGAAGTGATGCGCCTGCAACACTGGTTTTCGCTGAAGCACTGGATGGAGGTGACCAGTCTAGATCTTCCGAATACAGAGACGAGATCTTCACATGGGAAGCACCATTTACAGCATCTCCGAAATCTTTTTTCAAAACAAAACAGAGATATGATGGGGTAAGCTGGACCAATAACCACTTTGCCATTGTTTCTGAAGAATGGTATGATACCAGAAATACAAAATCTTACCTGATCGACCTTAATAACGGGGAGGCAAAAGTGATCGATGACAGAAATTCTCAGGATGTATACAGTGATCCGGGAAATTTTAATACTGTGAAAAATCAGTATGGAAGAACTGTTGTTGATATGAAAGGAGATAAGGCTTATCTGATAGGAGATGGGTTTACTAAAGATGGTCAGCATCCGTTCATTGATGAGATGGATGTTAAATCTCTCAAAAAGAAGAGACTTTATACTTCAAACCTTAAGAATACGAAAGAAGTGATTGTTGATATTCTCGACCCTTCAAAAGGAGAGATATTGACAACCCAACAGTCTTCAAGCCAGTATCCTAATTATTTTAAAAAGAATATTAAGTCTAATAAAGCCTTTGCAGTAACTAATTTTGAAAATCCATTTGAAGGATTAAAGAATGTTTATAAAGAAGTTATTACTTATAAAAGGAATGATGGTGTAACCCTTACAGGAACGCTTTACTTACCTGCAAACTATGACAGAAAGGCTAAGAAGGAAAAACTGCCGTTATTAATCTGGGCATATCCCAGAGAATTTAAAGATAAGGATACCGCAGGACAGAGTACTCAGAATGACAATGACTTTACATTCCCTACTTACGGTTCTTTTGTATATTGGACCGCCAAAGGGTATGCTGTTTTAGATAATGCCGCTTTCCCAATCATTGGTGAAGGAAAAACAGAGCCAAATGATACTTTCATCCCTCAGCTGGTAGCTAATGCAGCAGCGGCAATTGATGCTGTAGACCAGTTAGGATATATCGACAGAAAGAAAGTGGCTGTAGGAGGACATTCTTATGGTGCCTTTATGACAGCGAATCTGTTGACCCATTCTAACCTTTTTGCATGTGGTATTGCACGAAGTGGTGCTTATAACAGAACCTTAACTCCTTTCGGATTTCAGAGTGAGCAGAGAAATTATTGGGACGTTCCGGAGATCTACAATACGATGTCTCCATTCATGCATGCTGATCAAATGAAAACACCACTTCTTCTGATACATGGTGATGCAGACAACAATCCCGGTACATTTACCTTACAGACAGAAAGGTATTTCCAGGCACTGAAAAACCTTGGCGCTCCGGTAAAAATGGTTCTTCTTCCAAAAGAGGCCCATGGATACCAGGCTAAGGAGAATATTTTACATCTTTTATGGGAACAGGATCAATTCCTTGAAAAGTGTTTGAAAAAATAATATTGAGAGAGGCTGTTTATGACAAGCAGCCTCTTTTTTATTTTGGTCTTATCCTACAGCAGAATGTACTTTTAAACCTAATGATTAATCATTTTTACAGATGCTTCAGGATTCCATTAATACTTTCCAGTTCCATAAAATTTGGATGTTCCAGATTGCGATCATGCTGTTCGTGGTTCCAGGTGACATGATAAGGAATATGAGCCGCTGATCCCCCGATTTCCAGTACGGGCAAAATATCTGATTTAATGGAATTTCCCAACATTAGAAAATTTTCAGGCTGGCAGTCCAGATGTTTCAACAGTTTTCTGTAATCATTTTCTTTTTTGTCACTCATGATCTCAATGTGATGAAAATAATCCTGTAATCCCGAGTTTTTCAGTTTACGTTCCTGATCCAGAAGATCCCCTTTTGTAGCAACCACTAATCGGTATTTCCCTTTCAGGCTTTCAAGGGTTTCCGTGACTCCATCCAGAAGCTCAATGGGTTTTTGAAGAAGATCCTGACCGAGCCGGATAGCTTTATTTACAAGCTCTAATGATGCCGTATTATTGGAAACTCTGCCAATAGTTTCAATCATACACAACATAAACCCTTTTACTCCGTAACCATATAAATGAAGATTCTTCATTTCGGTTTCAAATAACGCTTGTGATACCGAATGAAGTGGAAGATAATCTTCCAGTAAGATACAGAATTCTTTCTCTGCCTCCTGAAAATAAGGTTCATTGATCCAAAGTGTATCATCTGCATCAAAGGCAATAGTGGTAATATGATTATTCATTTTTGTTTTGTAATTTTCTACTCACAAAATTCAGTATAAAAAATAAATAAGAAAAGGACATTTGTCCCGGATCAGATATGTTACGAACAAATCAGGCGTTTTTAAGCTATTTTGAGAATCTTTATAATGATCAGAATCATAAAGATGATATTGTACTGAAATCCTTTTCCAGGGATGAAAATATTTTAAGGCAGGATCAACCGCTGTCAAGGCTGATGCTTCTAAAAGAGGGAATCGTTAAATGTTATTTTACTGAAGAAAACGGCAAAGAATATATTGTCGAATTTCTGGGAAAAGGTGAAATACTGGGAGAAGTGGAGATGATTAAAAATATCAGCTGTTTATGTGGTGTAAAAGCCGTATCTGAAGTAACCGTATATGAAACAAATATTTCCCATTTTAAATCTTTAATCAAAAACGATCTTGCTCTGAATCACTTACTACTGGATTCTTTCGCAGAAAGAATTATCAATACTTCCAGCAGGGCATCCTATCAACAGCTATATACGGTAGAACATACTGTAATGCAGTTGCTGGATATGCAGTCCAAACAAGGAATTCAGATCTCAAAAGAAGATATGGCGGCCTATCTGGGGATTACGGTGAGAAGTTTAAATAGAATTTTAAAAGATGTGAAATAAAGCAGTTGATAAAACACAAAACATAAAGAATTTTTCTTTTAATCTGCTTGATTGGTAAAATATCCTGGCGGTTAAAAATAATAAATATTCAATTTTATCGGAGATAGAATCCTTATGTCTTTAAAGTATTCGAATAATAAAACCTATTACATTTTAGCGATTTTTCAAAATAAAACATTCATGTAAAAATAATTTATATTGATTTTTTTGTTATTTAATTTAGGGGTGTGTTTGTTTAAATATAAAAAAAGAATAATTCAATTGTAAATTGATAGGGGTGTTTTTAAAATTTACTATTTTTGTATTTAAATAAGTTGAATTTAATCCATGGGACAATTAAAGTTCAGAAATGCCGAGTTATCCGATTTAGAGAAAATTGTAGAGATATACAATTCAACAATCGCATCAAGGATGGTGACCGCAGATGTAGAAGAAGTTTCCGTAGAAAGCAAGCAGAAATGGTTTGATGATCATAACCCTGAAACAAGACCTCTTTGGGTGGTTGAAGATCAGGAAGATCAGATAGTAGGTTGGGTGAGCTTTAGTTCTTTTCATGAAAGAGCGGCCTATAGCGGAACAGTGGAAGTAAGTATTTATCTGGATGAAAGCAGCAGAGGAAAAGGCTATGGGAAGACTATTCTTCAATATTGCATAGACAATGCCGGAAAATTTGGGGTAAATAACCTGGTGGCTCTTATATTTCTTCATAATGAGCCGAGCTTAAAACTCTTCCGTTACTTTGGTTTTGAAGATTGGGGAAACCTTCCTAATGTAGCTATTCTGGATGGAGTAGAAAGAAGCCTTGTCATATTGGGTAAAAGGATTGATTAGCATATAAAAATAGCAGTCTCAAAAGTATCGTAAACCTGCCACAAGGAGCGTTATTTTTGAGACTGCCGTTTTATTTATATTCTATTCAGCCTTTAAATAAAGGTTCTTTATCCTTTTCAATATAAATATACCGTCCTTTAATACCTTTCTGCAGCATTTCTTTTTTCCTGTTAAGTTCTTCAACAGATTCTACACTTTCATTTTTAAAGGTTAAATTTCCTCCATTCTTTATCTTTTCTGAAAATAACCTTGTAGGGTTTTGGTAAATATCTTCAATATATGTATTGAATTTTTCATTGGTGATAGGAAGTGCCGGCTTCCCATAGTGGGTTTCTACAAAATCTTTAGTGTCGTAATCTGCAACAAGCTTTTCGTTGTTAATGAGCTTATAGATGAAATTTTTATCCGTATCTTCAAGAATAAAGATCAGCCCGGGAAGGCCTCCGAATTTATAAGGACCCTCTTTGATATTGACCTCGTTGGAAAACCATGCACTCCAGCTTCTGCCTCCAAAATCTGTGGTGGCTTTTTGAAGTTTATAACCATTGTATTCTTTGGTTTCATTAAGTACCTGCCAATTCATCTCGTCATGTGTTTTTACCACAAAATACTCAAAGAAATCTCTGTACCATCTGTTATTGAAAGATTCAGGCTCTCTTTCAACAACCTGGTCGGTTTTTGTACTGTAATGGGAAACTGACTGATTAGCTTCCTTATTTTTTAAATCATAATCAGCAAAGTCCTTATCGTAAAATTTAACAGACTTAGGACTGATATCCAGATTCATCAGACTTTTTCTATATTCATCAGTTGTTTCTTTTCGGTACTGAAGTTCATAGGTAAATCTGTTGGTTTGAGATTGATATAGTGAAGCTGTGTATAAAGCAAAGATGATTAGTGTTTTTTTCATGTTTATTATTTTGAAGAGGCAAAAATAATAAAAAACGCAGAGCTATAGCTCTGCGTTTTTCACGTATCGTATTTTATTTTTACAAATTCTGCTTTATTCTTTTCGCAGACATATTCAAAAATCTTTTTACCAGAAAGACCGCTGATATCGTTAATCCCAGTCCCAGGGCAATCCACATTCCGAAAGCTCCCATTTTTAAGGTGACACAGAAGAAATAACCTAAAGGAATCGTAATTACCCAATAAGCGATAAAGGTATAAATAGACGGGATTTTCACATCCTGCAGCCCTCTGAGCATTCCCAAAGCTGTTACCTGAATTCCATCAGAAAGCTGGAATAAAGCAGCAATAATCATCAGTTTTGAGGCAAGAGTGATTACTTCAATTTCTTCTTTTTTCGTAAAGAAAGTAGGAAGTATATTTCTACCCAGAATGAAAATTAATCCGCAGATACACATAAAAATAAAGGCAATCTTAAGGTTGTTAATGCCTGCTTTTCTAAGCTCAACAAAATTTTGTTCACCCACTTTTCTTCCGATCATTACTGTGGAAGCAACACTGAAGCCTACACATAAATTGAATGTGAAGGAAGCCATACTTAAAGCGATTTGGTGAGAAGCAATATCATGAGCAGAGATCAGCCCGCAAATAAAGGCAGCTCCCGCAAAAGCAGTTACTTCAAAGAACATCTGTAAAGCAGTTGGCAGTCCCAGTTTTACCATTTTATCAAACATTTTCTTAGAAAAAACCTGAATTTTCAATGAAAAATCTTTAATATAACGTCTTGTACGCTCTTCTTTAAGCAAAACAAAATAAAGGAAAACAACCATGAAAATTCTTGAAATAAGAGTAGCCAGGGCAGATCCTTTCACTCCCATCGCAGGTATTCCCCAAAGACCTTTGATAAATACATAGTTCAGTACAATGTTGATAATATTGGCAATAATGGTGGCTTTGGTAACTCCTATCGTGTAAGACAGTCCTTCAGAAACCTCACGAAGGGTTTGAAATGCCATAAACGGAATCATACTGATCACCATAATACTTAAGAAACTCACGGTATCCGGAATGATCTTGGCAGGCTGCCCCGAGTGGTAGAGTAGAGGCATCCCAAGAAGTAAAACAACTGTCAGGATAATTCCGACAGACATATTGATGATAAATCCGTGGCTGAAAACAGAATTGATGGTGGCGTGATCTTCTTTGGAATGCGCTTCCGAAACCAATGGCGGTATTGCAAATGAAAACCCAAGTGCCAATACAAATATGGAGAAAAATACAGCGTTTCCTAATGAAACAGATGCCAATGCATCAGCACCCAGCAGCTTACCGACAATAATATTGTCGAATAAGTTTACTGAAACCTGCCCCACCTGAGTAAGCATCACAGGCAGAGCCAAAGTCAGGCACTCTTTTGTATAGTTTTTGTTTAAAAAGTTCATAATATTTTAAGATTCATATAGTTTATAATTAAAACAGGGCAAAAAAAAATTTGCAGTAGTTACTGCAAATTTTTATAATATAGTGAATAATCGATAAATTATTTCCTTACAAAACTTGCAACGTCACCTTCAGAAACAGAATTTCCACCAAGAATGATCAATCTTTCCACAACATTTCTTAGCTCTCTGATATTTCCAGTCCACGAAAGAGCTTTTAAAGCATCAATAGCTTTATCATCAAACTTTTTCACTGCAGTACCGTGCTCGTCAGCAATCATGCCGGAGAAGTGGTCGACCAATAATTTGATATCCTCTTTTCTTTCGTCCAATGGCGGAACATAAATTTCAATTACAGAAAGTCTGTGGTAAAGGTCTTCTCTGAATTTTCCTTCCTCAATTTCTTTCTGCATATTTTTATTTGTTGCTGCAATTACTCTTACATCAACTTTTATTTCTTTATCACTTCCTACCGGAGAAACTTTGCTTTCCTGAAGGGCTCTCAATACTTTAGCCTGAGCGATAAGGCTCATATCACCAATCTCATCAAGAAAAATAGTACCTCCGTTAGCCTGTTCAAACTTTCCCTGTTTATCTTTGATAGCACCCGTAAAAGAACCTTTTACGTGTCCGAAAAGTTCAGATTCAATAAGCTCAGATGGGATTGCAGCACAGTTTACTTCAATCATTGGTCCTCTTGCGCGGTCGCTTTGATTGTGAATAGCGTGGGCTACCAGTTCTTTACCGGCACCGTTAGGACCTGTAATTAAAACTCTCGCATCAGAAACGGCTACCTTCTCGATCATATCCTGAATCTTCTTTAAAGCAGGAGAATCACCGATCATCTGGTATTTTTTATTTACTTTTCTCTTTAATGTTTTATTTTCAGTCTGAAGATTTTTGTTTTCTTTCTTCAGTGTTTCTTTTACCAGCGCATTTTTCACGCTTGTGATCAGCCTGTTGATGTCAATTGGCTTGGAAATAAAATCATATGCACCCTCTTTTAAGCAAGAAACAGCAGAATCGATATCTGCGTGTCCCGAGATCATGATAAAAGTAGTTTCAGGTTTTAGGGAAAGACTTTGCTTTAAAAGTTCGGTTCCTGAAAGTTTAGGCATTTTGATATCAGAAATCACCAAAGCGAAATCTTCTTTTTCTACCTGTTTGTAGCCTTCAAGGCCGTCTTCAGCGATAACAAATTCATAATCGGTGAGTTCATCCGAAAGAATACTGTGAAGTACTCCTGAGATTGCTTTTTCGTCTTCTACTATAAGGATTTTTTGCATAGTTGCAAATTTAAATTTTTTGTTTCAATTATTAGCAAAAACCGTACCTAAAAATTCTGCTTTGAATAGTCTCTTCTGCCGAAAATAGCAGATCCAACCCGCACAGAATTGGCCCCAGACTCAATGGCCAATGGAAAATCATCACTCATTCCCATTGATAAAGTATCCAGTGTTTTTAGTTCGTTGAGTTCATCAAAAAGACTTTTTAAAATTAAAAACTCTTTTCTGACCTGCTGTTCATCTTCCGTGAATGTTGCCATCCCCATCAGCCCGGTAATTTCAATATTAGGAAAACTACCTTCAATATATTGTTGAAAAAGATCTTTTGCCTCAGAAATCTCAAGTCCGAACTTGGTTTCTTCCGCCGCAATTTTCACCTGAAGAAGAACTTTAATGA
Source organism: Chryseobacterium sp. MEBOG06 (assembly GCF_021869765.1). NCBI lineage: Bacteria > Pseudomonadati > Bacteroidota > Flavobacteriia > Flavobacteriales > Weeksellaceae > Chryseobacterium > Chryseobacterium sp. MEBOG06. The sequence continues at coordinate 2,144,934 of NZ_CP084580.1, forward strand.
TTCTATTGTGCTTCCCTGCCTCTTTATTGATCTCTGACAATAGTTTTTGAGAATCTACACTCTGTATAGTATCTACAAAAGGAGCTATATATTTGACTTTGTTGGTCTGTAAGTGCCCGATCAGATGCCATTGAATATCTGAAGGAAGAAGAGGCTGTTTTTCCATCAGCTCCTGAACTTTATTTTCTCCAAAAATTCTCTGTCCCAGGTCATACACTTCTTGTATCGCAGAAACCGGATGCGTCTTTGAAACGGCAACCAGTTGAACCCCGGATGGAAGCTGATCTTGGATGGCTTTATAATTTTCTTTAATACTCATGTAGGCAAATTTCCGAAATTTACTTGACAGTTGCTAGTTTATATCTCAGGTTTTATACAGGAATTAATTCAGAACCTCGTTGATTTTCGGATACTGAGAAATCTTTCTGAAAACGAATTTATTACTCTTCTGAAGTTTTTCAATAAACAGATCCAATTCGTTGATAGAATCTGTATCTCTGAGGTATTGGTCATGAGTAAGAAAAACAAGGTGTCTTGAAGTCTTTTCAAGATCGTTAAAGAAGATACTGTCTACTTTTTTAAGCATGGCTTCATGGCTTCCTTTCAATGTCATTTTTTGGGAAGGTCTCCACTCCAGATCCCATCCGATTACTTTATAACCTGCTTTTTTAAGGCCATTTGCCGCAGCAGTACTGCTTTTGATATCAGTAATATTTATATTATTGAGTCTCCAGATATTTCTGCCGGGAGTTCTTGCTATTTTATCAGTAAGTTTTAAACTGTCTTTGGCAATATCGAAATCATTCACAACAGCATCAGCATTTTTGTAAAAATCAGTGTATTTGTTGTGAGCATGAGAAAAGCTGTGATTAGCCAGTTCTATTAAAGGATTTTGCTTTAACAGTTCCAAATCGTCTTTTTGTTTTTTACTTCCATAGGCATGTTTTCCGACCAGAAAGGCAGTCGCACAAACATTTCTTTTGTCCAGGATTTTAAGAAGGTTTTCTGTACCCTGATTTGGGCCATCATCAAAAGTAAGGTAGATCACTCTTTTATCAGGATCCACGTTTTCTTCGTCCATTTTGGGGACGGTTTCTGCGGCAGGATGTTCCTGTGAATTGATGGAGGGGTTCACATCATTCTTGAAATTACAGCTGTTCAATAAAACTGAAGTTGCACTCATCAATGCAAGCATCCCGAGAAAAGTCGTGTTTTTTGACTTTCCCGCAAATTTTTTTCTCATTTAGGGTAAGGGAGATTTAAGTTGTTAAAAATCGTTAAAAATAACGACAGAATGTTAACAAATTATATGCCAATTTGAGCTTTATTTTACCTTTTTAAGCTTATTTTAAGAACTTGATGATAAAGGCAATTCGTGCTAATGTACTGATTGTGAAATTATGTTTTGTTTCGTTTCTGTTTTAACATTTATAATTGTTAAAGCAATAGTCTTTTTCTATATTTGTTGATGTTTCAATATTCTTCATGTGTTGGAGAATTATTTTTATTTTAACAAAAATTAGAAAAATTGAAAAGAGGATGAACAGTCCTATTCTAAAATGCTTTTTAGATACAATGCATTTCTAATGGCAGCAATCCCCCAGGTATTGTTGAAAAATATAAAGAGGGTTTGTGGGGTGTTCCTGACTTTTTTAGCAAGCTCATTCATGAAGGTTTCACTGTATTCAGATTTGTAAAGAACGGGTTTTCCGTGAAGCCTATAATAAAGTGCTTTCGGATGATTGAGGATCACATCCCCGGGAAGGTCGCCCGGAAAACTTACACCGGAAAAAACAATATTATGATCTTTTAAAAGGTCAAATATGTCTTTTTCCCACCATGAGCTGTGGCGGAACTCAATCACATTCAGAAAGGAGTGGTCTATATTCGTAATAATACGGTTTATGTTTTCTGATGTGTTTTTAAAAGAAGGAGGAAATTGGTATAGAAACCCGGAAAGCTTATCTTTCAGATTGCTTTGTATGTGATTACAGAATGCTGTAATTTCTTCCTTAGAATTTTCAAGCCGATTTTCATGGGTGATGGTTTTAGGTATTTTAATGAAAAATCTAAACAAATCCGGAGTTTCATCATACCATTTTAAAAGTGTTTTTGCTGTTGGTTTTCTATAGAATGTTGAATTGATTTCTACGGCATTGAAAGTTTGTGAATATAAAGAAAGAAAGTCTTTACTGGGAGCATTTTCAGGATATAATGACCCTTTCCAGTCGTTATTATAAAATCCTGAGCACCCTATGTAAAGACTTCCTTTTTTCATACTATTATTTTATATCCAGATCCACTGAGTTTAATCTTAATGAATTCAAAATCACAGACAGTGAACTGAAGCTCATTGCAGCTGCAGCAATCATTGGTGATAAGAGAATTCCAAAGAATGGATACAATAATCCTGCCGCTACCGGAACTCCCAGGACATTATAGATGAATGCGAAAAATAAATTCTCTTTGATATTTTTAATAAGCTTTTCACTTAATAACTTTGCTTTGGCAACTCCCAGAATATCTCCTTTCAGTAAAGTGATTTCTGCGCTTTCAATGGCTACGTCAGTTCCGGTTCCCATTGCAATTCCCACATCAGATTGGGCCAGGGCAGGAGAGTCATTGATTCCGTCACCGGTCATGGCTACTATTTTGCCTTGCTGCTGTAGTCTTTTTACCTCGTTCAGTTTATCTTCCGGAAGACAGTTTGCTTTAAAGTGTTTTATTCCAAGCTCATCAGCTACAGCTTTAGCGGTATGTTCATTATCTCCTGTCATCATGATAACGTCAATTCCTTCGTCCATCAGTTGTTTTACGGCTTTTTTAGAGCTTTCTTTGATCTTATCTGTAAAACTGATGAAGCCCAGTACGTTTTGGTCTTGCGCAATATAAGAGATGGTATGCGCCTTTGACTGTACTTCTACAGCTTTTTGTTTTAAAGCATTCGGAATCTGAATCTGATGAGAGGTCAGTAGGTTTTCATTCCCCAGATAAGCTGTTTTACCATTGATATTTCCTTTGACACCCTTTCCGGAAATGTTTTCAAACTGATTTACTTTTTCCGCAGATACCTTTTCCTCTTTAGCTTTTTTAATGACTGCATTGGAAAGCGGGTGTTCAGAGTTTTGATTTAATGAAAATGCTAATTTTAAAATCTCGTTTTTATCACCGTTGTTTACGGTTTCAATATATTCTACAGATGGTTTTCCCTCTGTCAGAGTTCCTGTTTTATCAGTGATTAAAACATTTATTTTATTCATCTGTTCAAGCGCTTCAGCGTTCTTGATCAGAATACCATTTTTAGCACCTTTCCCAATTCCTACCATTAAGGACATTGGTGTGGCAAGGCCAAGAGCGCACGGACATGCAACAATCAGAACAGCAACGGCATTTACAAAAGCAAATAAACTTCTTTTCCCTTCAGGTCCGAAAAACTGCCATACAATAAATGTAAGAACAGCAATAAGGATTACTGTAGGAACGAAGACTTTAGCCACCTTATCAGTGAGTTTCTGAATAGGAGCTTTGCTTCGGCTGGCTTCATTCACCATTTTGATAATCTGGGAAAGGAGAGTTTCGTCACCTACTTTTTCAGCCTTCATAATAAACACCTGATTCCCATTGATTGTTCCCGAAGAAACTCTATCATCTATATTCTTTTCAACAGGAACGGGTTCTCCTGTAATCATGCTTTCATCAACAATTGAATTTCCTTCAACGATTTTTCCGTCCACCGGAATTTTTTCACCAGGTTTTACTTTTAGCAGGTCTCCTATTTTAACCTGAGAAAGTAAAACTTTTTTTTCCTCCCCGTTGATCATCAGATTAGCCTCGTCCGGTGAGAGATTCATTAATTCTTTAATGGCATTACCTGTTTTCTTATGGGCTGCTGCTTCCATCAGCTGGCCTAAAATGACAAGAGTCAAAATAACACAGACTGCTTCGAAATACAGCGGGATCTCATGATTGTGGCTGCGAATTTCGTGAGGAATAATATCCGGAAAGATTAGTGCTGTAATACTGAAGATAAAGGCAGCTGCCACTCCGAGAGCGATAAGGCTGAACATATTAAGGTTCCAGGTTGTAAAAGAAACCCATCCTCTTTTCAGCAGAAACCATCCGGAATAAAACATAACAGGAAGGGTGAGGGCAAGCTCAATAACCGCTTGAATCTGGTGAGAAAAAGGGAAATTGATAAACATTCCACCCATAGAGAGAATAAAAACAGGGATGGTAAAGGCCAATGAGATAATAAATTTCCTTTTTAATATGTTATAGGTTTCATCTTCATCATCATCTCCACTGTCAGGCATTCTTACGAGATCCATTCCGCAGATAGGGCAGTCACCAGGTTCATCACGAATAATCTCAGGATGCATGGGGCAGGTGTATTTTGCGGTTTTCTTTTCAGGATATTTTACAAGATCCATTCCACATACCGGGCATCCTACATTAGAGTCATAGGTTTGATCACCTTCACAGTACATTGGACAGTAATATCTGCCAGCCATTTCATCAGTAACTTTTGGAGCTTCCTGATGATGACTGTGTTCATGAGAATGAGAATGCTGGTGTATGTCTGCTTTTTGAGCAAGGTCTTCAGTAATAGGCTCTAAGTGCATATGACAAACGGGGCAGTCTCCTTTTTCATCATATACTTTGTCTTTTTCACAGAACATCGGGCAATAATATTTTCCAATATTATCTTTAAAGTTTTCCGGAAGATGTGTAGATGAATAAGTGGGTTTATAGCCAGGGTCTTTTGCCAGTTTCTCTTCAATGGGAACAAGGTACATATTACATATAGGGCATCTTTCGCCTTGCTTAAAGTAAAGTTTTTCACCTTCGCACTCCATTGGGCAGTAATATACTGACGATGGCGATACGCGGTCCTGAGGTTTTACAAAAGCTTTTTCCGGATTATTAGGGTCTTCAAGTCTGTATTTTCCAATTTCTGCCAAAGCATCGTTTAAAACCGAAAGTCCGATCTCAGGATCGGAAGTGATTGTTGCTATACCGCTCTCCAGATTGACATCAGCTTTTACCCCCTGAACACTGTTCAGTTGATTCGAAATCTTTTTCTGGCAACCTGAACAGGTCATTCCAAGTATTTTATACTGTCGTTCCATGATTCTTAAATTTATATTACAAATTTCCAAAATGGAATGGTAAGGCTGTTATAAATTTAAGGATAATAGTTATAAAATTAAGAACGGCGTAAATTGGAGTTCGGAGGAAAAGTGTAATTCTTGTCAGAAATACGCATAATTAAGAGCGAAATCCGGATATTGAAACCATACACATTTCTCGTACTAATTCCTACGTTTGTAAAGTTTCTTTATTTCCGGATGTACTAAACATTATCAAGTGATTTCCTGTTGTGCTCCTTCAGTTTTTTAAATGCAGTAGGAGTGAAGCCTGTGATATTTCTGAATTGTGAAGACAGATGCTGAACACTTTTATAGCCGAGTTTTCCTGCGATTTCAGTAAGATTGAATTCATTATATAGAAGGAGCTCCTTTACTTTTTCTATTTTTTGAAGAATGAAAAATTGTTCTAAAGTAATATTTTCATTTTGTGAGAACGTTTTGGAAAGAGAACTATAGTCTTTATGAAGCCTTGAACTTAAAAATTCAGAAAGAAGAAAATCTTCATCAATATCCAGCTCACTGACTTTCAGAATGATCATATTTTTTATTTTTTCGGCAAGCTGATGTGCAGAATCCATAATTCTTTCAAAGCCGGTATCAAGGAGCTGCTGTTCGATAATCTGCATCTTTTCTGCGGAAACTTCACTATCTGTTTCTACTTCACCCAGTATAATGGATTTTATTTTTATATCCGAAGAATTGAAGATGTTTTCTACAGCAGCAATACATCTGTTACAGACCATATTCTTTATGAAAAATTTCATAATCCGTTGTTTAGCCTGTCTTTTACAAATTCGATCTGAGTTTTACCATGAGGAGCAGGATTTCCATCAGCATCAAGGTTAACCATAACAATCTTTTCAACTGTAATAATAGTCTGGTGGGTCATTTTGTTTCGGACATCACATCTTAAAGTAATAGAGGTGGAACCGAAGCTCATGGCTTCAATACCTATTTCAATAATATCCCCCTGTTTGGCAGAGCTTACGAAATTGATTTCGGAAATGAATTTGGTAACCACTTTTGTGTTTTCCAGCTGGATAATAGCATATAATGCTGCTTCTTCATCAATCCATTGTAATAGTCTCCCTCCAAAAAGAGAGTGGTTAGGATTCAAATCTTCGGGTTTTACCCATTTTCTGGTATGGTAGTTCATGTTGTAATAATTTATTAATACAAATTTAGTGTTAAAAGCTGATGTTGTCAAAAGAATCGTATTTATTGATCTGAACAGAATTATTCATTTTCTCAATCATTTTCTTTTGGAGCGCATGGTTATAGTCTTTGTGATTGACAGATCCTTTAAGAACTTTTGATAATCTTCACGCTCTATAGGAAATGAGGCTGCTTTCCCTTCATTATAATGAATTCCAAATCCGTATCTTTTGGCTAAAGGGGAAGTGCGCGGGCATGGCTGACCTTTGGAAAAGAATATATGTCTTTTCTTTCTTTTCAGGAGGTGTTTGAGAATGAGAAACAGGGGAGTCTTCTGCTACTACAGTGAGGGGGGATATGATTTGTGGTATGTGAGTGTAAAATTTATGAAAATCTGAACAGTTAAAACACTTTGTAAATATAATGCTATTCTTATAGATTATAAAAGAAACCCTCTGTCGATCTATGAAACTTTGTAAAACTTTTATTCCTTATTTATATGATAAAATTCATTTTATACGGAAGGGCCATTTTAATTCGATCAGCCATAATTGATAATATTGAAAGTGAATCAATGTATTTCTATCATTGTTTTTAAAGAATAAATTAAATAATTACAATTTATATGATAATATTTAATGTAAAATTTTCTTTTTTTAATTATTTAACGTAATTTTGATTTTAGATAAATAGGAGTTTAAGGCGTTGGTTCTTAGTTTTTTATTTGTTTTTGAAGGGTGCTTTTATGATGAGATTCAACATAATGTGAGAAATATTAAAAAAAAGCTTTGATTTGAAATATTTAATTGTATCTTGCATACGTTTATATTTGGAATCAATATTTGTTCATTAATTTATGTTGTTTTTCTTTTATATACCAAATTTTTATTAATTTTTATAATTTATTCAAAATGAACATTTTTGTTTCAAACATCAATTACGCAACTAAAGAGTATGAGTTGCACGATCTATTCGCAGAATTTGGTGATGTATCATCAGCTAAAATCGTTACAGACAGAGAAACTGGTCGTTCTAGAGGTTTCGGTTTTGTAGAGATGGGTGATGAAGAAGGAAAGCAAGCTATTGAAGCTCTTAACCAAAAAGAATTCAATGGAAAAACTTTAAACGTATCTGAGGCTAAGCCAAGAGAAGAAAAACCAAGAAGAAGCTTCGACAACAATAGAGGTGGAGGTTACGGAAACAACCGTGGAGGTAACGGTGGTGGATACGGTGGAAACAGCCGTGGAGGTAACGGCGGTGGAAATCGTTGGTAAAAAATATGAAGCGGCTTTTTAGCCGCTTTTTTTATGAATTTTAATTGGCAGTAAATCATTCAATTAGTTATTTGTATTGAATTTGAACGTATTTTGGCATAATTTTAGAAAATTCACAATCAATCAAAATAGTAATTATAATGAAAAAACATTTATTAGCATTCATGATGATGTTTGGCGGATTATTAATCAATGCACAAAACATTTATTCCGGTCAGAACATTGAGCAGAACAGGAAATACTGGGCAAGTAACAATAGATATTATCTTATTTTTCAGAATGACGGTAATCTGGTTATGTACAACAGAGGCGGAGGCTCAGTTTGGGATTCAAAAACAACCAACAGGGGAGTTAAAGCTGTTTTTCAGGAAGATGGTAATCTGGTAGTGTATTCGCCGGGAAACCAAGTTGCTTTCACATCTAATACTTATGGGAAAAGAGCAGATAGATTAACAATTCAGGATGATGGTAACCTAGTTATCTACAATAGATCTACTCCTTTATGGGCTTCACAGGGGAATATTAAAAATGATAATAATAATAACCGCGGTGGAGACTATGTAAATACCGGGCACAGATTCCGTAGAGACGTAAAACTTTACTCTTCTGACCGTAATTATTATTTAATGTTTCAGGATGATGGTAACCTTGTTTTATCCAATAGAAATGGTTCTCCAATCTGGACAACAGGAACAGGGAATAGAGGAGCAAGAGCTGAGTTTCAGAATGATGGTAACCTAGTTGTATATGATTCTTATAATAAAGCAATATGGATTTCAAATACTTACAATAAAGGTGCTACGAAACTTATGGTACAGAATGACGGAAACCTGGTGATCTATGGAAATAATTATCCAATCTGGGATTCAAAAACTCAGAGATAATAATATTAAGATACTTGTGAAAATAGAATTGGCTGCCCTTTTAGGAGCAGCCAATTCTATTTTATAGGATCATATAATTCTCTAGTTCTATTATATAATACAGAACGTATTAAAAGAGGAAAGATGATTACTGATCTTTTTTCTTCTTTTTCTTTTTTTCTTTCTCTTTCTCTTTTTCCTTTCCTTTTGTTTTCTTCTCCTTTTTAGGACTTAGGATTTCATCTGCATACTCAAATTTTGGTTCTTCCACTTTTGCCGGTTTTATTTCGATTTTAAGATCAAAATATCCTTTCAGATCGTTTTGTGATATTAGTTTTTCAATAAAGAGGAAGTCCAGAATCTCTTTTCCGGAGTCATTGAAGAAATTATGAGACAGTTCTTTCAGTAGGAATTTTTTGTATTCTTCCAAAGGAACAAGTACAGTATATTTGAATATTCTCCCTTCTTTAACAGTAGACAGATATCCTTTTTCAACCAATATTTTTAAATAAGTAGATACCGTGTTCTGATGTGGTTTCGGTTCAGGGTGCTGCTCCATAATATCCTTCAGATAGAAAGATTCCATTTTCCAAAACAGCTTCATAAAGTTTTCCTCTGCGGCAGTAAGATGATTAATTTTCATAGGGCATTCTAATGTTGAAATTGAATATGGCAATAAAGATAGATAAAAGATACCACAAAAGCTATCCCAGCCCCCATAAATACTTCTTTTACGGTGTGCCTTTTCAGAATAATCCGGGTAACTCCTACTAAAACAGCTACTCCCAACCATAGTATTCCCATCTTCTGATCTAAGGTGAAAAATAATGCTGCTACAAATACATTGAATGCCGTATGCATTGAACTTTTAATAAAAAGATTGCTGATCTGAAGAGCGAAAAGCAATATTAAAACAAACAGCATCACGAGATCTACATATCCGTTTTTTATATAATTAAAAATAAGATAACCGATCACGCAGGCTGCAATAAAAATATACAGTGTTTTCCGCTGAACTCTGTTGGATACATCCATATTGGTATACCTTCCTGTTTTTACATTCCAGACCAGCCAGATAATAATGGGGGCAATAATTATTAATAATACAGGAACGAAATAAAGAAGAGATTCCTGAAAAGTGTATTCCCTGATACTCATATAAATAAAGAAAATGACCAGAGAAACCAAAGGATTGAAAAAATCAGAAATAACTTTCGAAATTTTGTGTGGTACTGAGGATGGGATTTCTTCCATATTCAAGTTTAAACATTAAATACAAATATAAGACTATAACATCGAATAACAAGTGAATATAATGTAATGTATAGAGAGGGAAGATGAACAGAAGCAATAATCAACACTTATTATTTTCGTTGGAACAGCGCCTCTTTACCCGTCTGAATGGATAGGTCGCAGCGCCACAAACAAACAGCCCGGAACCGGTTTATGACTGGCCACTAAATGAAGAGACATTAAAGCCCGGACACCAACGAAATGGAGTGTCTTATCAGGGAGAATTGAAGAATTACCCCACAATCTACAGATTTTTTCCCCAAAAATAAGCTGTTGAAATTACCAAAAGGTATGTTAATAATAATTAAAGCTGAAAAAAACAAGAGATAAAATATAAAGGATTTCTGTGCTTTATATCTTGGATGTTATTTCAGCAAAACCTTATGAACAGGGTGGTTTTTTATAAACCGTAAGTAGGAATACAACAGATCAGATGTTACTTTACGGAGATTTCTGCGGGTCGAAAATTAAGAATAATACACTCCGCCTGCAAATAGATTTCAGAGAAAAAGTGAAAAGTTATCTATGTATAGAATAAAAACAAAGTTTTTTTCCTAATTTTGCTCAACTATTTCATCATATAAAAGCAAGAGCTAACACATGAAAGAATTTTCTAAAGAGGTATACCTGAAGTGGTATGAAGATATGACAATGTGGAGAAGGTTTGAAGACAAATGCCGTTCTCTTTACCTAAAACAAAAGATCAGAGGATTTTTACATTTGTATAATGGTCAGGAAGCAATCCCTGCCGGATTCACACATGCAATGGATTTGTCTAAAGACAGTATGATTACTGCTTACAGATGTCACATCCATCCAATGGCGATGGGAGTAGATCCTAAAAGAATTATGGCTGAACTTTGCGGTAAAGCAACTGGAACATCCGGAGGTATGGGTGGATCTATGCACATTTTCAGTAAAGAACATCGTTTCTACGGTGGACACGGTATCGTTGGAGGACAGATTCCTTTGGGTGCTGGTATTGCTTTCGCAGATAAATATTTTGACAGAAAAGCTGTTAATATCTGTTTCTTCGGAGATGGTGCTGCGAGACAAGGTTCTTTACATGAAACTTTCAACATGGCAATGAACTGGAAACTTCCTGTAGTATTTGTGGTAGAAAACAACCAGTATGCAATGGGAACTTCTGTGAAAAGAACTGCCAACCACGAAGATATCTATAAATTAGGATTAGGATATGAAATGCCTTGTCTTGCTGTAGATGCAATGGACCCTGTAAAAGTAGCAGAAGCTGCTTATGAGGCAATTGAAAGAGCAAGAAGAGGTGACGGGCCAACATTCATCGAGGCTAGAACATATCGTTACAGAGGACACTCTATGTCTGATGCTGAACCTTACAGATCTAAAGAAGAAGTAGCTATTCACAAGAATGATGACCCAATTGAATTGGTAAAACACAGACTTCTTGAAAATGGATGGGCTACAGAACAAGAATTGGAAGTTATCGATAACAAATCAAGAGACTTTGTTGAAGAATGTATCGAATTCATGGAAAATTCTCCATATCCAGATGCTGAGAAGATCTATGAATATGTGTATTCTCAGGAAAATTATCCATTCTTAGACAAATTAGAAAATCAATAAATAAAAATTAATTTGAAATTTGAAATTTGAAATTTCCGAAAAATCTCAAATCTCAAATCTCGAATCTCAAATCAATATAGATTATGGCAGAAGTAATTACGATGCCCCGCCTGTCCGACACTATGACGGAAGGTAAAGTGGCAAAATGGCATAAAAAAGTAGGGGACAAAGTAAAAGAAGGAGATATTTTAGCTGAAATTGAAACTGATAAAGCAGTTCAGGATTTCGAATCTGAAATAAACGGTACTCTTTTATACGTAGGTGTAGAAGAAGGTGCTGCTGCTGCTGTAGACTCAGTTTTGGCAATTATCGGTAATGAAGGAGAAGATATTTCAGGCTTGACAGGCGGAGCTGCTGCTCCCAGTGCAGGTTCTGAAGAAAAAAAATCAGAAGAACAGCCTAAAGCAGAAGCTGCTCAAACTGTTGCTGCAGAAACTCCGGCAGGTGTAGAACTTATTACAATGCCAAGACTTTCTGATACCATGACAGAGGGGAAAGTGGCTAAATGGCATAAAAATGTAGGCGATACAGTAAAAGAAGGAGACCTTCTTGCTGAAATCGAAACAGATAAAGCAGTACAGGATTTCGAATCCGAATTCAATGGAGTACTATTGAAGCAGGGAGTAGAAGAAGGAGGTGCTGCCCCGGTGGATTCCGTACTGGCTATCATTGGCCCTGCAGGAACAGATGTTTCAGCAGTAGGTGCTGCTCCACAAGCTGCTCCGGCATCAGATAAGCCTGCTGAACAAAAAGCAGAAGCTAAAACTGAAGAGAAAGAGGCTCCGGCTGTAAGCTCTTCATCTTCTGACAGAGTTGCAATTTCTCCATTGGCTAAGAAAATGGCTCAGGATAAAGGAGTTGATATCAACAGTGTTCAGGGTTCTGGTGAAAACGGAAGAATCGTTAAAAAAGATATTGAAAACTATCAGCCTGCTGCTAAACCAGCTGCTTCAGCTCCGGCTGCAAGTGCTGCTGCTGCTCAGGTTGCTGTAAGCTTTGTACAGGGTGAAGATACGGAGACTCCAAACTCTCAGGTAAGAAACGTGATTGCAAAACGTCTTGCTGAAAGTAAATTCTCTGCACCTCACTACTATCTGATGGTTGAGATCAATATGGATAAAGCAATTGAGGCCAGAAAAGAAATCAATTCTATACCAGATACAAAAATTTCATTCAATGACATGATCATTAAAGCTACTGCAATTGCTTTAAGAAAACACCCTCAGGTTAATTCAAGCTGGGCAGGAGATAAGATTATTCACAGAGGAAACATTAATGTGGGTGTAGCGGTAGCTATTCCTGACGGGCTTGTGGTTCCTGTATTGAAGAATACAGATCAGATGAGCTATACTCAGATTTCTGCTTCTGTGAAAGATATGGCTTCAAGAGCTAAGAACAAAGGCCTTAAAGCAAACGAAATGGAAGGATCTACATTCTCTATTTCCAACTTAGGAATGTTCGGAATCGAGACGTTCACCAGTATTATCAACCAGCCTAACTCTGCAATCCTTTCAGTAGGAGCTATTATCGAAAAACCAATCGTGAAGAACGGACAGATCGTAGTAGGAAACACAATGAAGCTTTCATTGGCATGTGACCACAGAGTAGTAGACGGTGCTACCGGTGCTCAATTCTTACAGACATTAAGAACATATTTAGAAAATCCATTAACGCTGTTACTGTAATTTTCCAGATTGAAAATATTAAAACCTCCCAATTTGGGAGGTTTTTGTTTTTTATACCCTTATAAAACTACTTTTTCAGAATTTTTATTTCTTCTTTCAGTTCTTTTAACTACGCTTTCAATTCTACTATTCTTTATTCATATTGCTCTGTCAGTTTTTCTGAAATATTATAATTGATGGTTTTGTTTTGGACCAGACCGTTTCCATGATCACTTGGCAAATTTGAAGAGTCATTGTTAATCAGTACATATCCTTCTTCAGGTTTCATAATCTCTTCCATATTAACAACAGGTTTATATATAGCTACAGGATTCATCCAACAAAAAATACGATAATTTGTTTATATAGTTGAACTAATTGTAGAGTTGGCTGGGGAGATATTTATTTGAAAAAAAAATAGTACACAAATCTCCCGGACCTAAAGAGCACAGTCAATGGTAATCACTGAGCAGAATTGTCCTGGAAATCCTGACAGAACTATATATCTTACGGAAACAGAAGGTTTGATTTTCACGAAACAATAATGAAGAAAATCTTGATATTTTGCTTATCAATTTTGTTTTTGTACGAATTCTAGCATTTGGAGACTGGAAAGACGAACCAAAATAGTTGAAAATATTAATGAAAAGACTTTTTCAAATGGATTAGAAGAATATGATAGTATTAAAATACTAATAAAATATAAGCCGTTTGAAAAAGCGGTTTTTTATTTGCAGGCAATTCACTATTTTTGAATCATGATTAAAGCAAGAAATATCCATAAATCATATGGTAATTTAGAAGTACTGAAAGGAGTTGATATTCATATCAAAATGGGGGAAGTTGTTTCTATTGTTGGAGAATCTGGAGCAGGTAAATCTACATTGCTGCAGATTCTTGGAACTCTTGATCATCCCAGCCAGTCCAATAAATACGATACTGAAATTGCAATAGCCGGAGAATCATTTATCAATATGAATGATAAACAGCTGTCTAAATTCAGAAATCAGAATATTGGTTTTGTATTTCAGTTTCATCAGCTTCTTCCGGAGTTTACAGCACTGGAAAACGTATTGCTTCCGACAAGAATTGCCGGAGCCAATGAGAAAGAAGCACTTGAGAAAGCTTATGCTCTGTTTGAAGATCTGAAGATAGAACAGAGATTGCAGCATAAGCCCAATCAGCTTTCAGGTGGAGAAGCTCAAAGGGTGGCTGTAGCAAGGGCTTTAATCAATTCCCCGAAAATTATTTTTGCAGATGAACCCACGGGTAACCTGGATTCTAAAAATGCAGACGATCTTCACAGGTTGTTTTTCGATCTGAGGGACAAATACAACCAGACTTTTGTAATTGTGACACATAACCCAAACCTTGCGGAGATCACAGACCGGAAGCTTGTGATGAAAGACGGAATGATCATAGAATAACAGCATCCCAGCTTAACCAAATGATGAAACACTTTATTTTCCTTTTTATATCTTTAATTTCCTTTTCAAAAGCTAATTCTCAGCAGTTGAAAACTTTCGATTTGCCCCAGACAAGGGTGGCGGAAGTTAAAAACTACATTAAGGGAAAAGAATATAATCAGGGATTGGCGATTTTTATTAACTTTAAAGTACCTTCCGGAAAATACAGGTATTGCATTTACGACCTGAAGAATGATAAAATAGTACAGAAAGCTGTTGTATCTCATGGCTCAGGCTCTGTACTTCCAGGCTCTGATGTGCTGAAATTCAGTAATACAGATGGTTCTTATCAGTCTTCCCTGGGGAAATACTCAGTTGGGGAAAGTTATATCGGAAAATTTGGAAAAGCATATCGCTTAAAAGGATTAGAATCTTCCAACAGCAATGCAATGCAAAGAGCCATTGTTCTTCATTCGTTTGGATGTATTCCCGATAAAGAATCTCAGTCTCCCGTATGCCTGAGTTTAGGATGTCCAATGCTTTCAGTAAATGCTTTGAAAGAGTCTGCAAAATATATTGATAAGTCAAAACAGCCGATCATTTTGTACGCGTTTTATTAATCACCAATAATTTATTTCCATGACTATAAAATTTCTTGCCAAAGATGACAGACCAAGAGAAAAATTTTTGCAGAAAGGCAAAGATTCACTTTCTGATTCAGAACTGCTGGCCATCATTATGGGAAGTGGAAATAAAGAGGATAGCGTAATAGAGCTGGCAAGAAAGATCCTGACTTCAGTTAACAACAGCTGGCATCAATTGAGTTTGCTTTCAGCTAAGGATCTGATGAAATTTAAAGGAATTGGCGAAGCAAAAGCCATCTCTATTATTTCAGCATTAGAAATAGGACGAAGAAGAGCAGGGCAGGAAATTCCCGAAAAATCTATTATTGAAAATAGCAAAAGTGCTTATTTAGTTCTCAAAAATCAGCTTTCCGATTTAAGAACTGAAGAATTTTGGGCTATTTTACTTAATAATAGTAATAAAGTAATTCATGTTTCACAGCTTACACAAGGAGGGATTAGTCAATCTATTGTAGATGTAAGAATTTTGTTTAAAACAGCTCTGGAGCATTTTTCTACAGGAATTATTATTGCTCACAATCATCCTTCAGGGAGTCTGAAACCAAGCAGGGAAGATATTAGTATCACACAAAAAATAAAAGAAGCAGGAAATTCGTTAAATATTCAGCTTTTAGACCACATTATTATTACTCAGAATTCATATTATAGTTTCTCGGACGCAGGATTGTTATGATTAGAAGATTGAAATACCATGAAATTGATTTTGTAAAATATGCTCATTGTTTAGACCGTTCTGAACAGAGAAAATACAGTGCCTCGAAAGACTTTTTAGATGTTACTTCAGAAAGGCAGTGGGAAGTTTTGGTGTATGGAAATTACGAAGCTGTAATGCCTGTGCCTTACCTGAGAAAATATGGAGTTAAAATTGTACACAATCCAAAGCTTTGCCAGCAATTGGGGGTTTTTTCAGCTAAAGATGATGCTGATCTTAATGAAGCGTTTTTAGAATATCTAAAAAAAAATTACCTGATAAGAATCTATTGTTTTAATGATGATAATCATTTCCGTACAAAAATCCGGATTAAAAAAAATTTTTTACTTTATCCTGATTCTTATGAGGCTATATATGCGAAGTACTCTCCAAAAAGGAAGAGAAAGCTCCGCCTGGATGAGGAAATTCTAAAAGACTCGGAGATCAGGACTATTTCCTATGATAAGGCCAGAACCTTTATAGAAGCCAATACAATAGGAACGGATAAAGACAGTGACTTGTTTGATTTTATGAGGATTTTTGAAAGCTTTTATAATTTAAACACTCTGAAATTCACAGCTTTTTATTATCAGAATAAAATTGTCAATGCAATTGCTACTTATGGAGATCACTCTATGGTCGCTCTTTTAGGAAATTTTAATGATAAAGATTATGTAAAATTATCCGGAGCATCAGTCTTAATTGATCATATACTTAAGGAAGTAATTGAAACTCATATTTTTGATTTTGAAGGAGGAGAATTGCCAAATATTGAAGAGTTTTTCAGGGGTTTTCGTCCAGAATTAAGACCGTATGGAATTATTGAAAATTCAAAAAAGGACCTTCTTAAGAAACTAGGTAGCCTTATTATGGCAGGAAAAGCTTTTTTATAATGAAAAGAGTTGTTTAGATTGGTTCTAATTAAGCAGGATTCCGTAACTTTATACAATACTTATTAAAACAGTTATGCTACAACAGATTCGTCAGTACAAATTTTCATATATGCTATATAACTTATTCAAAAAAAGCAAGTTAAAGCATAATATTCCATTATATAAAAAATACGGAATCAATAAGAGCTATTTTTCCAGTATTTCCAGTAAAGATTTTGCTCACCTTCCTGCTAAAGAAAGAATGGCAGATGATCGTAAGCTGACTGAAACTCCTTTTTACAAAACATTATCAGAAGAAAACAGAGAAAGTGCCCTTCAGTATGATGATAATGGCTATATGATTCTCAGAAATTTTTTAAGCCCCGAAGATGCCGATAAGATCAATGCAGAAATCGATAATTTGATGGAAAATGGCACTCTGAAGTTTCGTTATGGCGGAAAACTTATGTTTGCCATTCATCATTCGGAAATAATCAGGAATATTGGAAATGATAAAAATTTTTTGGAGTTTTTATCTGTTTTGATAGATGGGAAAGCAAAATTATTTCAAAGTATTAATTTCATTAATGGCAGCCAGCAGAAGACACATTCTGACAGTATTCACATGACTACCTACCCGTTGGGAGGACTTTTGGGAGTTTGGATTGCTCTTGAAGATGTAGATGAAACCAACGGAGCTCTGCACTATATTCCTGGAAGTCATAAACTTCCTTATTTCCTGAATTCTGATTATGAAAATGAAGGCTCAGCCTTGAAAATTGGGAAGAAAAGTTATAAAGCATATGAAGAATTTCTTGAAGGAAAGGTAAAAGAACTAGGTTTGAAAAAAGAAGTTTTTCGGGCGAAAAAAGGTGATCTACTGATATGGCATGCTAATATTCTACACGGTGGAGAGCCGCATACTGATAAAAATAAAACCAGAAAAAGTTTAGTCTATCACTTTTTTGATCAAAACAGCGTATGCTATCATGAGGTAACCCAGAGACCGGCTTTGTTTGAACTTTAATTTTTCAGGCATTTATTTTAAGGTAACTTTTGTAAGAATGCATTTTTAGAAAGATAGTTTTTTACTTTTGTATTCTTATAACAGAACGTATGAAAAAAAAGGAAAATATTTTTGTTTTTATATTTTCAGTCTATGTATGTATCATGTCATACTATCTTTATACCCATCAGTATTACAATACGGATATGGAGGCCTATATGGGATTGATTTATAAAACAGAATATCCTGATATGAAGATCGAAGAAATTCATCAGAAAGTATATGATGAATTGAAAGAAAAAAATCCTCATTTTGCCGGTTTAGATCCCATAAACTCTATGGTGGAAGAGATAGCAGAAGGTGAAAGCACGTATTATAAGATCATATCAGAAAATCCCAAAGCATACGAAGAAGAATTACAGCTTTTTGCAGTAAAACCGTTTTATAATTTCATCAACTGGTGTTTCTTTAAAATTGGGGCTAGCGCTTCTACTTCTACATTTTTAATCTCAATTATTTCATATGCACTGATTCTGATTCTGATTTTTTCTTTTTTGATAAAAATTCTGAAAAATTATACCCTTGCTTTTATTATAACGTTCTTATTTTCATTGTTTAAACCCTTGCTAGAGTCAAGCAGACATGCCTCTGCGGATTCTTTATCCTGTTTATTGCTGCTTTTAAGCTTTTATGTATTCAGTATCAAAAAGAATTTCCTTGCAGCAAGTATTTTTGCAATGCTGTGTATTCTTACCAGACCAGAGTATTTTATTTTTTACTCATTCCTCTACGGATTTATATACCTTTACAGAACCAGTCTCCAGATCACAACAAGAACGTTGCTGGTATCTTATGGATATCTTTTCCTGTCCTTCTTTTTGATACAGGTTTTTAATCAGGTTTCGTGGTCTGTTTTATTTATGAACCAGTTTACAAAAGTGCAGATTTATCCTGTATCGCATCCTGATTCATTCCATTTTGCTGATTATCTGCAGTTTATTAAAAGTAATATAATGCTGGAGTTCAATGCTTCATATTTTCCGGTGTTATTGCTTTTCATAGTCATTATTCTGGCTAATCATTTTTATTTGCAGAACAAAAAAAATCAGGCTCAGGTTTTGTTTTTTGGTATTATTTACTGCACAGTCTTTTTAAGATTTCTGGTTTTTCCGTCATTAGTCAACAGGATGATGCTGGGCTATTACCTTTTAATTATACTATCTATAATTTATATACAGAATTCTAAAGTGGATATCTTTAAAAACTCTTTACAAGACGGAAAATAATTAGTAGTTTTGCAGTCTAAAATTATGATGAGTCTTTCAGGATATCTACCTTATGCATTTGCATTGATTATTGCAATTCCTTTTCTGGTTTTGCTCAGACAATTTGTACATTCATATATCACCCTTAAAAATCAGGAGATTAAACTGCTTACTGTGAAATCAAATTCTGAAAATAAGGCACACTCCTATGAAAGAATGACCCTGTTTCTGGACAGGATCAAGCCATCAAACCTGGTCCAGAAATTTGATAAACAGCTCGCAGTTCATGAATTTATTTTTCTTACAGAGAAGACTATTAATGATGAGTTTGAATATAACTCTTCACAACAGCTTTATATCACAAAAAATTCCTGGAAGAATATCGCAGACTCTAAAAATGCTATTATAGATCTGCTTCATAAAACATATGACGGATTGAAAGGAAATGCCGAACTGGAAGAGTTCAAGACTATCTTTATCATGAACTATATGGAAGACAACGATTATATTGCGGCAACGATAGAGGATTTAAAAAGAGAAATTTTAATAATAACTTAAAAAATAACAGATAAATAATGATTCCAAATTTTAAAGCACATCCATGGCACGGAGTTTCTGCAGGAGAAGATGCGCCAAATGTTGTAAACGTATTTGTGGAAATTGTACCTTCAGATACTATTAAATATGAAGTAGATAAAGAAACAGGATATTTAAAGGTAGACAGGCCTCAGAAGTTTTCCAATATCATTCCGGCTTTATATGGTTTTGTGCCAAGAACATACTGTCATACTGAAGTAATGAAGCTTGCGGTTGAAGCTGGTGCTACTGATGTAACGATGGGTGATCATGACCCTCTTGATATCTGTGTTTTGAGTTCTCACAATATTCATGCAGGAGGTTTATTGATGGAAGCTATTCCAATCGGTGGTTTCAAAATGATCGATGGAGGAGAAGCTGATGATAAAATTGTTGCAGTAATGATCAATGACCATGCTTTCGGACACTTCAGAGATATTACTGAATTACCTGAAGCAGAAGTTAAAAGATTAATGCATTACTTCCTAACTTATAAAAACCTTCCTGATGAGCCTGCAAAATGCAGAATCCAGGAGGTATACGGAGCAGAACATGCAAGAAAAGTAATCGTAGCTTCTCAGAAAGACTACGCTGAAAAATTCGGAGGATAATATTCCTTTCCAGGCATAACAAAAAAGCAGATGAATTTTCATCTGCTTTTTGCTTTATATATTTTTGATAGTATTTAAGCCTTTTTGAAATATCAGTGGTTGGTGCTTGGGATTAAGAAATTAAGCCCAACCTGAATGGCGGTTCCTCCAAATCTGTTTTCCACTGCGAAATTTTGAGTGATTCTTCCCATTAGTCCAATTTTCATTGGAACAATCCAATAAGATGCAAATGCACCAATTCCTGCGATCTGATCAGATGCAAAACCTCCGTTAGTTCCTTTGTCATTACCAACCTGAGTTGTGTAGTGGCCAAAAAGACCTATTTCATCACCTCTTGAATCCAAAACAAATGATCCTCCGGCATCTATGGTAAAATGACTCGCTTCTTTAAAATCAGTATCTTTTTGCCAGTGATTGACTTCTAAAGTAGTGGCGATACTAAGATTCGTTTTAGAAGTTGGTTTCACTTTTCCGGCTACACGGATGTTGTGAGACCAATATCCATGTCCGCCATTATCCAGATCATGAGGTTTATATTTTCCTGTAGGGGCCCAAACCCCATAATTTACAGCATAGCTGAACTTTCCTTTGGTCCAGGATAACCATATTGGCTGAATATACATATCTCCAAACCCAATACTTTTATTGGTGAAAACATAATTTCCTGATCCTGTCTGGCTGGAGTAATAATCCAGTGCAATATTAGCGGTAGGACTATTCAGGGTAGGGATAATCATCATTCCCCAGTTGGCTCCCAAAACTTTTCCTTTTCCTCCATAAATTGCCATCAGAATAAAAGAATTGGTCTTTACATTCTGTTTAATATGTAATTCGGTGGGATTTCCGGGAGCCGGATTAATAAGCTGGTCAGACTTTTGGCCTGAAGCGTTATGATAATCCATATTGGCATAGCCATACCAGACAGGAATAATCCATCCCGGATGTGGAGCAAAATAATCATTGGGATTAAAAGAAGATCCTGTATAGTGGCCCTGTCCAAAAGCAGAAGCTCCTGATATAAGACCAAAAAAAAGTATAATAATTTTTTTCATGATAAATGGGTAATCAGTAAATGTATCTAGTCTCTTTTGTATAGGGTATTACCTTCTTTTATGGTTTCGAGAACTTTAATGTCTCTAAGATTTTCAGGATCTATTGTTAAAGGATTCTGATCAAGGATGACAAAGTCAGCTAGTTTACCAGCCTTGATAGAACCTTTTCTATCTTCTTCCTGTAATTGATAAGCTCCGTTAATAGTAATTGCTTTTAAGGCTTCAAGAGGGGTAATTCTTTCATTGGGACCTAAAATCATTCCTGATCTGGTTTTTCTATTCACTGCTGCATATACTGCTGTAATCAAATCGGGTGGTGTAACTGGAGAATCATGATGGATTGTAAAAGTAATTCCTGCTTTTAATGCTGAATTGGCCGGACTTATAAAAGAGGCTCTTTCAGGACCAAAAACACTTGAATAATGCCAATCTCCCCACAAATAGGCATGGGTGGAAAAATAAGACGGAATTACTCCTAATTCTTTTATTTTTTGAATATGATCAGGGCGGCTGTTCTGTACATGGATTAATGTAGCACGCAGTTCTGGCTTATAAATATTTTCATCTTTTAACCTTTTAATGACACGTATTGCCTGATCTATTGCAGCATCTCCATTTACGTGAAGCTGTGCCGTTATGTGATTTTGAAAAAGTGTTTTCAGATCTTCATACAATGTGTCATCGGAGAAGATCGGAAACCCCTTATAATCTTTAGACTGTCCTTCCGGGGGAACTAAATAAGGCTGAGTAAGCCATGCCGTTTTACCCTGTGGAGAGCCGTCATCGGAAAATTTAAACCCTGCCAACTTCAAATGATTGTCATACTTCATATACTTTGGCCTAAAAGCCTCGAAATCTTTTTTGAAATATTCATAATCCGGAAAATAAACAACATCCGCTTTAAGGAGATTTTGAGAAGCAGCTTTTTCTAATAGTGCTACATTTTCTCCCATTGTCCTTCCGTCACAAATGGTTGTCTGTCCGTAGCTGAGCCATTCGTTCTGGGCTTTCATCAGATTTTCCATAGCATGGGCCTGAGTATCCTTACCTTTACTCATCATTTCAGTTATTGTAAGTAAGGCTGTAAAGCTTGCATTTTCCTCTAATTTTCCATTTAATTTTCCAGTTTTCTTATCTCTTCCAATATGGCCTCCCGCAGGATCTTTTGATGATTCTGTTATTCCCACAAGTTTCAGCATCGCACTGTTGGCTACGCTGGCATGACCTGAAGCATGAATAACAATGATAGGATTAGTCTTACTGATTGCATCCAGTTCTGTCTTTGTAGGATGGCGGTGTTCTACCATAATAGCATCATCATAACCATTTCCGATAACAGGTTGCTTATCGGCGATCTTATTGCTTTTAATGTAGTTTTTGATTGCAATCTGCAGATCTTTAATTGAATTCACAGTACCATAAGGGTCAGGAGACAGATCTACCGCGTCCATTGTTCCCGCTCTTGAAGTAAGGTGCCCATGAACATCAATAAAGCCGGGAAGTAAGGTTTTCCCATTCAGATTAATCATCTTAGTCGTTGGCTCCAAGTAGCGGTCTGCGTCTGACTTCGTTCCCGCAAAAAGTATTTTCCCATCTTTTACTGCTACGGCCTCCACGCGAGCAGGAGTGTTTTCCATCGTCAGAATAGGTCCTCCAAAATAGAGTATTTCCGCTTTTTCCCTGGGAGCTCTGTTTTGACAACTGCTTATTACAGCTGCTAAAAAAAGAGTGTAGAGTGTTTTCTTCATAATAATTAATTCAAATAGGTGTGAATAGTAAATTTACAAAATAATATATTATTATGGATGGTTTTTATTAAGTGTTTATAAATTGAGTATATTTATAAGACTAATTACATTTTTTTAATATAAAAATAATAAACTATGGATTTGTTCTATTTAATTCCTGTTTTTGGTGTGGTGGCTTTAGTCTATACTTATATTCAAAGCAATTGGGTAAGTAGGCAGAATGCTGGAAACGAAAAAATGAAAATAATCAGCGGACACATTGCTGATGGTGCAATGGCCTTTCTAAAAGCCGAATACAAAATTTTAATGTACTTCGTAGTAGTGGTTGCTATTTTACTGGCTATAATGGGAGCTAGTAATGCCAATTCACACTGGAGTATAGGGCTTGCCTTCGTAGCAGGGGCCATATTTTCTGCCTCAGCAGGATTTATTGGGATGAAGATCGCTACAAAGGCAAATGTAAGAACTGCTGAAGCAGCAAGAACATCACTTTCCAAAGCGCTTAAGGTATCTTTTGCAGGAGGTTCTGTGATGGGTATGGGAGTTGCAGGGCTGGCTGTTTTGGGTTTGGGAGCTCTGTTTTTGATCATTAAACAGATTTTTGCACCCGAAGCCACGGTAGATTCTCACGAAATGGAAAGAACAATTGAAATTCTTACCGGATTCTCTCTGGGTGCCGAATCTATAGCTCTTTTTGCAAGAGTTGGAGGCGGAATTTATACAAAAGCAGCAGACGTTGGCGCAGATCTGGTAGGAAAGGTAGAAGCGGGAATTCCTGAAGATGATCCCCGAAATCCGGCAACTATTGCAGATAATGTAGGAGATAATGTAGGAGATGTTGCGGGCATGGGAGCGGATCTTTTTGGGTCTTATGTGGCTACTGTTCTTGCCACTATGGTATTGGGAAGAGAAACAATCTCTAATGATTCTTTTGGAGGTTTTGCACCCATTCTTTTGCCGATGCTGATTGCAGGAACCGGGATTATATTTTCGATGATAGGAACCCTGTTTGTAAGAATCAATGATAATGAAGGTTCATCTACATCCAGTGTACAGAATGCACTGAACTTAGGGAACTGGGGAAGTATTGTTATTACTGCCGTCGCATCCTATTTTCTGGTAACCTATATTCTTCCTGAAAAAATGGTTCTAAGAGGGCATGAGTTCACAAAAATGGGCGTGTTTGGAGCTATTATGGTAGGATTGGTTGTAGGAACCTTAATGAGTATCATTACAGAATATTATACAGCCATGGGAAAAAGACCCGTCTCCAGTATTGTCAGACAGTCTTCCACAGGCCATGCAACCAATATTATCGGAGGACTTTCCGTTGGAATGGAGTCTACTTTGCTGCCGATTATTGTGTTGGCAGGCGGAATTTATGGTTCTTACTTATGTGCAGGGCTGTATGGAGTAGCTATTGCAGCGGCAGGGATGATGGCTACCACAGCAATGCAGCTGGCCATTGACGCTTTTGGACCAATTGCCGATAATGCAGGAGGTATTGCCGAAATGAGTGAACTGCCGAAAGAAGTCCGTGAAAAAACAGATATTCTCGACGCGGTAGGAAATACAACAGCGGCTACAGGAAAAGGATTTGCTATCGCTTCAGCTGCATTAACTGCATTAGCTTTGTTTGCTGCTTTTGTAGGAATTGCCGGCATCGATGGAATAGATATTTACAGGGCCGATGTTTTAGCTGGGCTGTTTGTAGGCGGGATGATACCATTTATATTTTCTTCATTAGCCATCACGGCAGTGGGGCAGGCTGCAATGGCCATGGTGGAAGAGGTCAGAAGACAGTTTCGCGAAATTCCCGGAATTTTAGAAGGAAAAGCACAGCCGGAATATGAAAAATGTGTTGCCATTTCTACGGATGCTTCCATTAGAAAAATGATGCTGCCTGGAGCTATTGCAATTATTTCTCCATTACTAATGGGCTTTATCTTTGGTCCTGAAGTGTTGGGAGGATTTTTAGCTGGTGCTACAGTAACTGGAGTTCTGATGGGAATGTTTCAGAATAACGCAGGAGGAGCCTGGGATAATGCAAAAAAATCATTTGAAAAAGGAGTAGATATCAACGGACAGACTTATTATAAAGGATCTGAACCTCATAAAGCTTCTGTAACAGGAGATACTGTGGGAGATCCGTTTAAAGATACTTCCGGCCCTTCTATGAATATCCTTATTAAGCTGATGTCGATTGTCTCATTAGTGATAGCACCTACTCTTGCTGTGCTGCATAAAGATAAAATTGAAGCCAACAGAAAGGCTAAGCTGGAAAGCCTTATGAGAATTTCCAATATGAATTCAACTGCATTGAATACAGATCTTACCGGAGTGCCGTCTTCACCTAGTGAAGTGAAAGGTCATCTTAACGAAAACGGAGATTTTGTGTATGAAACAGGTAATATCCAGAAAATAAAACTGAACGGAGGTCAAACTATTGCCTTAGGAGATGGTAGCCAGCTTTATCAGCTTTATCAGGCTGTTAAGCAAAGAGATAAGTCTATATTGGATTCTAATAAATGGTATACCATTGAAAACCTTTATTTTCAAACAGGATCAAGTGATCTGAAAGCTGGTTATGAAATGCAGCTGAATATCCTGGCTGAAATCTTAAATGCTTATCCTGATATGAAAATAAAGCTAGGCGGTTATACTGATAACAGCGGAAGTGAAGAAAGCAACCAGCAGCTTTCCAGTTTACGGGTACAAACAGCAAAGCTTAAGCTTTTGGAACTGGGTGTTCCTGCGGACAGAATAGAAGCTGAAGGCTACGGAATACAACATCCTGTTTGCGAAGCTAATGATACCGATGAATGTAAGGCAAAAAACAGAAGAATTGATGTAAGAGTTCTGGCTTTTTAAAATCAATTGAAAATACTATTAAAGCACCGTTTTTGCGGTGCTTTTTTATAGGTGCCGGATTGAATTTAAGAATTAAAGATTTTTTCTCAGATGTTCCAAAGCCTGAATGATTACTTCATCTTTTTTAGCAAAGCTGAACCTTATATAATCTGAATCATGTCTTGAATGATAAAACGCTGAAAGAGGAAGGCAGGCCACTTTCTTCTCTACAGTCAGCCATTTTGAAAACTCTACATCAGTCATGGTACGGGAAATATTTCTGAAATTGACGATCTGGAAAACACTTCCTTCTGCCTTTTGTTCAATGATCAGGGATGTTTCTTTAAGAAGATCGTTAAAAATATCTCTTTTCCTCTGCATTATGACGGTATTCATTTTCGGATCAAATACTTCCATATATTTTGCCAAAGCATACTGAGCCGGAACATTGGCACTGTAAGAAATATATTGCTGGTGGCACCTGAATCCTGCCGTTAACTCTTCGGAAGCGAGCATATAACTGACTTTCCACCCTGAGGTATGAAACATTTTTCCAAAGGAAAAAATACAAAATGTCCGTTTTCTAAGCTCAGGATGAATAAATGAGCTGTAATGATCAGTCTCATCATAACAGTAGGTATCATAAATCTCTTCCGAAATCAAATAGATCTCACGGTTTTTGATGAGGTCATACAACTGGTTCCAGTCTTCTTTTTTCCAAATTTTTCCGGTTGGATTTTGTGGGGAATTGACAATAATAGCTTTTGTTTTTTCAGAAATGCAATCTTTGAATCCGTCCCAGTCTACAGTAAAATCATCTTCTAGATCATAGTACACCGGAACCCCTCCATTCATTACCACAGAAGGCCCATAAGTATAATAGGAAGGTTGAATAATGATAACTTCATCATTTTGATTCAGAATAGATTTGAGTGCAGTATATAAAGCAAAAGTTGCACATGGGATAATAGTTACTTCCCGGGTGGTAACAGCAATGCTGTTTTTTCTTTTTGCATTAAAATTAACAATATTTTTAATCAGGAGAGGGTTACCGGCAAGAGGTTCATAATTATGAGTGGCGAGTTCAGCCGATTCTTTTAAAAAGAATTTGAGCCTTTCATCAATATCAAAATCAGGAAGACCTAACGAAAGATCATAGCTTCCATGCTTTGATGCCAATTCGGACATTGCTGTAAAAAAGGAATAATGAGTATAATTCTGTATTTCCTTCATCTATTTTGTAATTTTCTCAAATGTAATAAAAAATTAATGCAGTATTGATTTTAATTTTTGTGATATATTAATAAATGAATGATTCTGCCCTTGTTTTAAGATCTTTGTCGTTCGTTGCTTAAATTCAATAAAAAATGTTATTTTTAAGAAATTTATTCTTTATGAAAAAACTACTTATTCCGTTATTTTCTGTAGCTGTACTTAGCAGTTGCGGAACGGCAAAAATGTCTGATGGTAAATCATCCCATCCTGTATCTACAAAGTATGATAGGGCTTTTTCTGATGCATATAAGATGATCAAAGCTGAGGACCTTAAGAAGAACCTTTATGTAATTGCATCCGATGAGATGGAAGGGAGAGATACCGGAAGTAAAGGACAGAAAAAAGCGGGAGAGTATATCATTAACTATTATAAAAATTTAGGAATTTCGGGGCCCAAAGCATTAGGTTCTTATTACCAGAAAGTTCCTGCAGATTTTATGAAAAAAAGAGGAGGAGGTAACCTTCCGGATTCTGAAAATATTCTGGCCTTTATCGAAGGAAGCGAAAAGCCTGAAGAAATTGTGGTTGTTTCTGCTCATTATGACCACGTTGGAGTGAAAAACGGAGTGGTATACAATGGTGCTGATGATGACGGAAGCGGAACCGTTGCTGTAATGGAAATTGCCGAAGCTTTCCAGGAAGCTAAAAAAGCAGGAAAAGGACCTAAAAGATCTATGTTGTTCTTGCACGTTACAGGAGAAGAGCATGGTTTATTTGGGTCAGAATACTATTCCCAGAACCCTGTTTTCCCGTTAGCGAATACAGTAGTTGACCTTAATATAGATATGATTGGACGTGATGATCCCGCCAACAGAGGAAAGCAATATGTCTATGTAATTGGTTCAGAAATGTTGAGCTCAGAGCTTAAAGTCATCAACGAAGCTGCCAATAAAAGAACCAATAACCTGGAACTTAATTATAAATATGATGATCTGAATGATCCTGAGCAATTGTATTACCGTTCAGACCATTATAATTTTGCAAAACATAATATTCCTGTAGCATTTTTCTTTGACGGAATTCACGAAGATTACCACAAACCCACTGATGATCCGGACAAAATTGATTATAATTTGCTGGAAAAGAGAACTCAGCTTATTTTCACTACTGCCTGGGACATTGCCAACAGAGCAGAAAGAATTGTTGTAGATAAGAAGTAATAATGTTGTTTGTTGGCAAGGACAAAGAAATGATAAATAAAAGCCATTAAAATAAAGAATTTTTTTAAATGCCGTTTGAAATTTATAAAAGATGAAACCTTGTGCTTGCCAATAATACGATTAACATCCGATTTAAAAGGATTCATAAAAATAAAAAGCAGCCATGAAACAGCAGGTAAAATCAATCCGCCCTTTTATTGGAGCTCAAAACTTTGAGATAAGCAGAAGTTTCTATAAAGATCTGGGTTTTGAAGAAATAGTTCTTGAATCTAAGCTTTCTTTGTTCAGAAAACAGGAAACAGCCTTTTACCTTCAGGACTATTATGCCAAAGACTGGATAGAAAATACAATGATTTTTATGGAAGTTGACAATACAGATGAATTTTGGCAGGAGCTTTTGTCACTCAGCCTTGCCAGTAAATATGAAAATGTAAAACTTACTCCCGTAAGAATAATGGAATGGGGAAAAGAATGCTTTGTACATGATCCGTCAGGAATTTTATGGCATTTTGGAGAGTTTTTTAAGAATAAAATATGATATACGCATTTGACACCTATTATTATGAAGACTATGCCAATACGGTATGTCTTGCATTTGAAAACTGGGATTCAGAAGATGAAGTTGAGGTCTTTATTGAAGAAACAGATATCAACTCTGAATATGAAAGCGGAGCATTTTATAAAAGAGAGTTGCCATGCATCTTGAGCCTGTTAAAGAAAATACTATTACGTCCTGGGGATATTATCCTTGTTGACGGTTATGTAACCCTTGATAATGAAGGTAAAATCGGATTAGGTGGACATTTGTACGAAGCTTTAGAAGAAAAATATCCCATTGTTGGAATTGCAAAAAACGGATTTACAAGTCCTGATTCCCAAAGGAGAAATGTATTGCGGGGAGAAAGTAAAACACCTCTTTTTCTTACTGCAAAAGGGGTTGATGTAGATGAAATAAAATCCAAAATAGAGCTGATGCACGGTACTTTCAGGATTCCAACCTTACTGAAAAAACTTGATCAACTGAGTCGGAAATAAAAATCTGGGGTCTTACCATAAGTTGTAAGACTTTTTTTTAATATAAATAATACCAATCGGTATAAATTGTTTATATTTGTATAGATCCCATCAGCAAGGAGAGAATTTTTTAACTAAAAATATACCGATTGGTATTTTTAAATAACATATTACTATGAAAGAAGTATTTATAATTGCAGCTAAGCGTACACCTATCGGTGGATTTATGGGAAGTCTTTCCGGATTTTCAGCTCCTCAGCTAGGGGCTCTGGCCATACAGAATGCCTATGAAAGTGTACAGCTCACCCCGGAGTCTATAGACAGCGTGTATATGGGAAATGTACTAAGTGCAGGCGTAGGGCAGTCACCAGCCAGACAGTCAGCTGTTTTTTCTAAAATTCCGGTAAATAAAGATGCTACAACGATCAATAAAGTTTGTGCTTCCGGAATGAAATCAGCAATGATAGGGGCACAGCAAATTCAGCTTGGACTGGAAAATATTGTAATGACAGGAGGTATGGAAAGTATGAGTAATGTTCCGCATTATACACATCTCCGTCACGGTAAAAAATTAGGAGATACAACGCTTACAGACGGATTGATTAAAGATGGCTTGTGGGATGTCTATAATGATTTCCATATGGGAAGTGCAGCAGAACTTGGTGTGAAGAAATACGGGCTTACAAGACAGCAGCTTGATGATTATGCTTTGCTTTCTTATAAGAGAGCTCAGGATGCTGTTTTAAACAGTAAATTCAGTAATGAACTGATCAGTATTTCAGTTGAAGGAAGAAAAGGAACGACAGTGATAGATAGAGATGAAGATATTGATAAACTTATCCCGGAAAAAATTTCCCTGCTAAAACCTGCTTTTGAAAATGATGGCTCACTCACTGCAGCTAACTCAAGCAATTTAAATGATGGTGCAGCAGCCATAATCCTGGCATCTTCAGAAGCTGTTAAGGAGCATAATCTTACTCCATTGGCTAAAATTATAGCCTATGCTGATGCAGCCCAATCACCGGAATGGTTTACCACCACACCCTCAATAGCTATTAATAAAGTATTGAAGCAGGCAGGTCTAAGCCTTTCTGATATTGATTATTTTGAAATTAATGAAGCCTATTCATCTGTTATTTTATCCAATCAGCAGATTCTGGGCTATGATTTAGATAAAGTAAATGTTTATGGCGGAGCTGTTGCGTTAGGGCATCCTATCGGGGCTTCCGGAGCACGTATTATAACAACACTGGTGAATGTATTACGTCAGGAAAAGGGCAGATACGGGATCGCAGCAATCTGTAACGGAGGCGGAGGAGCATCAGCAATTCTTATAGAAAATATAAGCTGAAAGCCAGGGAAAAGACTAAATTGAAGCTTTTAAAATAAAATTCATAAATTTCAATATATTTTGAGAGATCTTTTGAAAAATTCTGTAGAATAATATAATACTAATGCGAGAACATTTTGAGGATTTATTGGATAGAAAGGGGGATTATTGGAAAATGATTCCGACTAATGAAAGACTGGTATATTCTGTTGATAAAGAAATTTCGGATAAAGAAGACGTTAAAATTATAACAGTTAGTAAACACCATAAAAACTGGAAGCAGATTTTTGAATACCCTAATATTGAAGAACTTAATCTCGATCAGCCCAGTCAGGAACAGATTCAGCTGATCAGCGAACTGAATAGTATTAAAAGATTAAGAATTACCTCTTTCCGGATTAAAGATATTGAATTTATGAAAAACTTTGTGAACTTAGAAGAACTCGCATTGGAATATGTTTCAGGATTTACAGATCTTTCACCGTTACAGCACCTTGCAAAGCTGAAGTGCCTTCATCTGGAAAATTTGCGCAGTATTTCAGATTTTGAAGGGCTTAGCGGGATAAAAAAATTAAAGTTTCTTCATATTGAGGGTACATTAGACTGGAAACAGCCTATCAATAACTTTTCATTTTTGGCAGGGCTTCCTGATTTAGAATTTTTCAGCCTTGGGTTAATTAATTGTAAGTCTGATTTTCCGGCTTTTCTTCCTGTATTGGAATTGAGAAAACTCCAATATATAAGAATAGGAATGGCAACACTGGAAACCCCGGAATTTGCCTTTCTGGAAACTGCCTTACCCTCAGTGAAGAAGGGATTTCATAAAGGGTTCTCATGGCCGCTTTATACTAACATAGATTATACGGACCAAGGTTATGTAACATTACTTGGAAAAGGGCAGGGAAGAGTAAAAGTGAACAAGCCGGGCGC
Organism: Chryseobacterium sp. MEBOG06; assembly: GCF_021869765.1. NCBI lineage: Bacteria > Pseudomonadati > Bacteroidota > Flavobacteriia > Flavobacteriales > Weeksellaceae > Chryseobacterium > Chryseobacterium sp. MEBOG06. The sequence continues at coordinate 2,176,368 of NZ_CP084580.1, forward strand.
ATCAGCTAAACTTGAAGCATTTGTCAAACAGTATGAGGAATATAAACAGGCTGCTATTGAAATCATTTCAAACTATCATAAAGATTAACAGCAGAAGTTGATTTTTCTGTTAAATAATCGGCTATTCCTTACTATAATTTAAGAATAGCCGATTTTTTCAAGCATCCATTGTTCATTATTTTTAATTAATCCGGTGATTTGATGTTATTTGTTGAGTTAATTATCAGCAAATATGAATAAACTGACAAATGTCATTACGTTCTTATTTTTATTGATTCTAAATAAATATAAATTTGTCTCAAGAAATTTAAGAATAAATGAAAAAAATAACTACCCTTTCTGCTGTTGCTCTCTGTTCACTGATGAATGCTCAGGTACAGTACTGTATGCCTGCCTTTCAGTATGGAGCTGACAGCAATATGATTAGCAATGTTACCTTTGGGAATATTAATAATTCCTCATCCGTTCAGTCTTCAAATGCACAGATCTATGAAAACTTCACTTCTATATCCACAGATCTGCAGGCAGGAAACTCGTATCCGATTTCAGTGAAAGGCCCATCCAGTACTTTCCCAAGTGATGTGGTAGTATTTATCGATTTTAATCAGAATGGGAATTTTGATGATGCAGGTGAAAGTTTTTATATCGGAAGAATTGCGGCTGCTAATCCTGCTAATGCTTTCACAATCAACAGTTCCATCGTTATCCCGGCTACTGCTGCGAATGGAAGTACAAGAATGAGAGTTCTTAAAAATACAAATGTTTCAGCCTATTCAGATCCTAATGCTCCCAATTCTATCAATTCAGCCTGTGACTCAAGCTTAAGGGCAGGGCAGACAGAAGAATATACGGTGAATATTTTGGGAAGCACCGCGAATTTTCCTTTCCCGTACTGTGGTACTGAAAATGTAACGAGTCTTACAGTAAGTGAAATTGGTGGAGTAGAATTTGCAGGAATGGTCAATAACAGTGTTATCAATGGTAATTCGGATGTTCTTGAGAATTTTACAAGTGTTGTTTTCAATGTTAACCGTGGAAATAATTACCCGATTAAAGTAATAGGAGGCACTCACGGACAATCTACGGTATCAGCCTATGCTTATATAGATTTCAATCACAATAACCTTTTTGATAGCGATGAAGTATTCAATTTAGGGTATCTGGATAACTCCAATCCTGTTGCTGGTGACCAATCCGGCGTGGTTTTAGGGAATATTACAATACCTATGAATGCTTTGTTGGGAGAGACCCGTTTCAGACTGGTAAAAGCATATGAATCAAACTCGTGGATGGGAGTATTGGAAAATCTTCCATGTCCTAAGGCCTGGTTTATAGGACAGGTGGAAGATTATACAATCAATGTACAGCTTGAAAGCCTCTCTACAGCTGAGGTTTCTAAAAATTCAACAGCTCTGGTGAAGATATATCCTAATCCAGCAACAGGTTCCGCAACGATCAAAATGAAAGAAGGTCTCGATAAATATGAGATTTATACGCTGTCAGGGCAGAAAATAGAGGAAGGAACTTCTCTGGCCATAAATATGGAAAACCTTATTCCGGGAACATATATGATCAGAATCCTTACAAAAGATAAAAAAGTAATCACCGAAAAAATCATTAAAAAATAAACACATATCTAATCATATCCATATCAATTTTTGTTTTTTTAATCGACAGGTCCTATTATCCTGTCGATTTTGTTTTTTATCCCCGAAAAGACCGTCTTTAAGAGGATTTTAACTAAAATAATTCTATGGGTGGTAATTGTTAAATTTCAAACAGGAATCTTTAACTTTTAACCTTAAAAATTATCAAAACTTTATAAAGTACAGGTGTTTCCGGGCTGAGAAATTGAACTTATTTTTACAGAAACATTTAAACCTGCTATTTCATATCAAAAGGACCCTTTCAAAAACTGTTGAAACCTCTTTGAGTATGATATAGAAATCTAATACCATGAAAAAAACAGTACTTATTGCAGTTCTTTCTGCAGGGTTCTGGGCACAAGCTCAAACCCACCGCTTTATCTATGATGTTGTTTATAAAAAAGATCCTGCATCAGAAATTCTTACAAAAGAAAATTTTCACCTGGACATACATCCGGACAGAACAGATTATTATCAGAGAGATTTTTTTATTGCCGATTCACTGATCAGTAATAATATTGAGTTTCCAAAAGATGCTAAACTCAATACTTCCACTATCGTTTCGCATAAACCGGGAGAAGAGATGTATAACGAATATGATTTGCTGGAAAACACGATCTTAAAACTGCAGACTAATGATACTCAAAACTGGAAACTGACAAACGAAAGTAAAAAAGTTAAGAATTTTACCTTACAGAAAGCAACCACTCATTATGGAGGCAGAGAATGGACTGCATGGTTTGCTAAAGAAATCCCTTTTCAGGAAGGTCCGTACAAATTTCATGGCCTGCCGGGGCTGATCATAGAGCTTTATGATGATAAAAGTAACTATAAATTTGAACTGGTGAAATCTACAAAGCTCGATAAGCCGGTGAAAAATATGTTTATAGATATGGCAAAGCAAAACGGTGTCGCCACCCCATGGGAAAAGTATAAAAGTACAAAACTGGCCTTTTATGAATCTCCTATTAATTTCATCAGGAATGGAATACAGGGCGATCAGTTTTTCCTGAATGACGGAACGCAGGTGAATGCTGCCAATAGACGTGAAGTAAATGAAAGATTAAAAGAAACCATTAAAAAGTATAATAATCCAATTGATCTGGATAAGAAAATCAATTATAAATAACCTCATAAAAAAGTCTGCTTCAAATATGAAGCAGACTTTTTAAGCTTTATATTGACGCTAAAGCCAGAACCGTTATTTCTGAGAATCGGTTTCCAGCAAGTCCATCAGGTCACGCTTTGATAATCCCTGTAGTTTTTTTCCATCCGTCTGGAGCAGATTTTGGGCCAGCAGCTTTTTTTTCTTTTGAAGGATCAGTATTTTCTCTTCCACGGTATTGGAAC